>CP124756.1:3250000-3592352 GCA_029972225.1 Candidatus Thiothrix putei | reverse complement strand
GGGTACGTGTCTTTATGAAGAAAATAGGGATGGACATCCATAAAGTGGGGATGATACCCGCCAAAGCTGATGTGGAAGCACAAGAAAAGTTCCTGGAAAATGAACTAAAACCGCGCATTCAGGAGGCTAAGGAGGGCAAACGCGCCCTTTTTTTGTCGATGCCGCCCACTTCGTGTTAGCACCGTTTCTGGGGTTTTTGTGGTCATTTTCCCGCGTATTCATCAAAGCCCCCTGTGGTCGACAACGCTACAACGTATTGGGCGCACTCAATGCGATAACGCTACAACTCATCACGATCACTAACGACTCCTATATCAACGCTAACAGCGTGTGTGAATTATTGGAAAAAATTGCAGCGTTAGCACTCAAAATACCGATCACTTTGGTCTTGGATAATGCCAAGTATCAACGCTGTGAAGCCGTGTTTGCCTGTGCGAAAAGGCTCAATATTGAACTATTATTTTTACCGACCTATTCACCCAACCTCAATCTGATTGAACGGTTGTGGAAGTTCGTCAAGAAAAAATGCTTGTACTCGAAATACTATGATAAGTTTCCCGCTTTCAAGGAGGCCATCACCAACTGTCTCGACAAGCTGGATACCGATCACAAGAAAGAACTGACCCAGTTGATGACAACAAATTTTCAAACCTTTAAAAATGTTCAGGTCTTGACGCTGTAAGGTATAGTAGGCGGGTTTGCTCCGCGAGTTGTTCATTGCGTAAACTGATCTGGTCGACTTTGCGCCGCACGAGGCTGTCACGTTGGTGAATTTGTTGATCTTTTTCGAAGATCAAATCATCGCGGCGTTGCAATAAGCGATCGAAATCACGTAGGCGATAATCACGCTGTTGGATGTGTTGATCACGTTCTTTGAGATGGCGATCACGTTCGGATAATTGACGGTTGCGTTCGCTTAACAGTTGTTCTTGGGCGTAAATGCGTTGTTGATGGTCACGTATCCAGCGGTTAAGCTCTTCAAGTTGCTGGCTGAGTTCTTGAATGTTGGTATCGCGTTTGCTGATTTGTTTGTCGCGATTGTCGATTTCACGGTCACGCTTGCCGATATGATTGTCTTTCTCTTCCAGGCGGCGGTTACGAATGTGGATCTGATCTTCGCGTTCTAGAATGTACTTTTCTTTTTGACTGGCGAGTTGTTCGATTTCACGTGAGCGAGTTCCTAACTCACGGATGATTTGGTCACGTTCGTGAATAACAGCTTCTTTTTGTTGAATAACAGCGTCACGTTGCGCTATTTGCTGCTCGCGTTCTAAGACGTTTTGTTGATTGCTCAGTAACAGTTGCTCTTTGTCGGTGAGTAATTGCTCTTTCCGCTCCATGTGTTGGTCGCGTTCCCGTAATGACTGCTCAATAGCGTCAATGAGCTGCTCTTTGCTATGCAGTGCATCATGAAGGCTTTGTAGTTTGGCTTCGCTTTGTTGTAAACGCTCGCAAGCATCACGCCATCGGTCTATCAGGGTTTGCCGGTCGCTAGCGGTTAAAAAGCGATTGCCTTCAATTTTCTCGATAAGAGTCTGTTCTTCACGATTCATTGTTATAATATTCTGCTTATCTGTTTATGCGCTATCATAAAGCATAATGGGTTAAAAATAACGTGGCATGAACCAGACTAAAACCGCAACCAAACAGGTTATTAGCACTCTAAGGATAAGAGTGCTAAAATGATGCCAGAATTAATGAGGAGATCACGCATGACTTACGCAATGATGCTTAGAGGACAGACCCTCCCCGTTCCTGTTGGAAATTTGGAGAGTTACATTCATGCGATCCATGCCATTCCTGTGTTGGAAACAGAAGAAGAGCGTGGTTTAGCAGAACGCCTGAAATATGCAGAAGATTTAGAAGCAGCCCGTCAGTTGATTCTCCACAATTTACGCTTTGTGGTGAAGGTGGCGCGTGGCTATAGTGGTTATGGTTTGCCCTTAGGTGATTTAATTCAAGAGGGTAATGTAGGGTTGATGAAAGCGGTAAAACGCTTTGATCCTGATATGAATGTGCGTTTGATTTCTTTCGCGGTTCACTGGATTCGGGCGGAAATTCACGAGTTCATCCTGCGTAACTGGAAAATTGTCAAAGTAGCAACGACGAAGGCGCAACGTAAATTATTCTTCAACTTACGCAGTGGCAAAAAGCGTTTGGGGTGGCTAAATCAGGAAGAAGCGCAGTCGATGGCTGATGATTTAGGCGTCAGTACGGCTGAAGTGCTAGAAATGGAAAAACGCATGAGTGCGCATGACATATCATTTGATCTCAGTATCGACCAAGACGAGGATGACACCACCAATTTCTCACCTAGCCAATATTTAGTGGCAGAGTCTGCTGATCCGGCAGAAATGTTGGAAGCGGAAGAATGGGACACTTATACTCGTGGGCGTTTCCAAACGGCGCTGGCTAATTTAGATGCCCGTAGCCGTGATATTCTGGCGAGTCGTTGGTTGGCTGAAGAAAAAGCAACGTTGCATGACTTGGCAGAAAAATACAATGTGTCTGCAGAGCGGATTCGCCAACTCGAAAATGCAGCGGTAAGTAAACTGCGCTTGGCTGTAGTGGAAGCCGCATAAAAAAGGCCGCGTGAGCGGCCTTTTTTATTTGCATGATGCTTAACCAAGAAGAGCAACTGACAAGAAGCTAAACCACGCGAAAGCAATCAGACCAACAACAATCAGCATCGGAATGCCAAAATCCCAGCTAAACATATCCACATACCTCTAAAATACTTATGTGTATAAGAGGATAAAGGAATAGCATCTCCCTGACAAGATCAGGAAGTGTTACTGTAAGCTAAGAGAATCTAGCCAGAGAAAACCACCGAAAAGAAGCTGAACCATGCGAACAGGATCAGTGCAATCACAATCGCTGCGGGCAGGCCATAATCAAAACTAAACATGCTGGTCTCCTTTCGGGTATCTTCAAAGTAATCAATGCGTGCAGTGTGCCTGAAGTGCGGCTGTTGAAACTTGACATGGCTCAATGATTTCAGCAGGTGATGACAACTTCATGAAAAATATGATGAATACTTGATTTATGTCAGGAATCTGCAATCATGCTGCACATGATCAGCTTGAACCAGCTAATTCTGCGGACGGATGTCAGTGGGATGCCGTTGGAATGGATTCATTTCCAAACGGCAGTCAAACTTTATTACACTGAGCAAGTGGCTTACACCTGCGGGACTCCCATTCTCTCCATTCGCGGGGGGGTTAACGCCATCACCGGGCAACGTAGCCGCATCGAACTCCATTCCATTATCGCGACGCTAGGCAGCAAACAGCAGTTGCATCAGGATTATGTCCCCCCCCTCAGTAACCCGTTGTTGTTTCGGCGTGATAACCACATTTGCTTGTATTGTGGTCAACATTTTCAAGAAAAAGACTTATCCCGTGACCATGTACATCCTTTGGTACATGGGGGGCCTGACCGTTGGACGAATGTAGTTACCGCTTGTAAACTGTGTAATAGCCGCAAAGGTGGGCGAACCCCAGAACAGGCGCACATGCCCTTGTTGGCTATTCCTTTTCAGCCAACGTATGCAGAATATGTTTTCTTGCAAGGGCGCAATATTCTGGCTGACCAGATGGAGTTTTTGAGTGCGCATTTTCCACGTAGCAGTAAGTTACGGGAACGTAGGCAGTTGACAGGATTTTAGTCGGGCTAATACGGGGATTTTTGCCTATAGTCATAGCACGTTTACCAAGGAGTGTCTCATGCCTGAGTCAAATTCGTTCTGGAACTGGTTGCTGTCGTTATTGCGGTGGCGTCGCTCAACGCCAGCAGCTCCCGCCAGTCATTCAGTACCGGCAGCCGTTTCCCCCGTTAATCCAGCGCCGGTTGCTGCTCCTGCACTGCCAACAACTGAACCAGAACGTGCGGCTATTGTGGAAGAGTTGCGGGATGCACCTTCATTGCCGCCCCCCCCGCCAGCGTTTGTGCCGTTAGGGGATACGCATCCGCCTGCTGACAGTGATGTGGAAACGCCGGTACAAACATTGCCAGCGGAAGGACCAAATTTAGGTTTTCGCATCCTTTGGAATAATCATCCGACGGTTGAAACGGGAGAGACCTTTCCCTGCCGTGATGCCGATGGCAATCCACATTTTGGTAATCAGTGCGCCATTTTAATGGGAACGTGTTTGTTGCGTAGTAACTTGCTGCAAGGTTATGACAAAACAACCTGTTGGTATCGGGGGCATAAGGGACACACCTTGCGAGCGCGTGAAGTAGCCGAGTGGATGCGCCGCAATCCGGGGCGCTTTGGAACCGTGGAAATTCGCAGCAATGTGTCGTGGGGAGCCTTCAAAGGACGTACTGGCTTTGTGTGTTTTCACAATTTTTGGGGGGTAGGCAACCAAGGTGATCATATCGACCTGTGGGATGGCACGGGTATTCTGATGCGTGAAAAAAATCCGGGTTGGGAAGGGCCTGCGTTAGCTGATGGGTCGCTGGATTACTTCGAGCGTTCGGAGGAGGTGTGGTTTTGGCCGGTTCATTAAGTTATGTGAGTATAACCCTGTTAGTGTTGTTGCTAACGGCTTGTGAATCTGACCAGTCTTCAGCAACGCAAACGTTGGTATTGCCTGAGCGTCTTGCCACGCCACATGTTACCGATCAAATGCAGGTGGCGGGTTTAGCTTTAGTGTTACGTGATGAAGGGGGGGGCTGTCGGTTGCAGGTAGGAAAAACAGAACCCCAGCTTTGGCTCAAGCCGATGGCGCCTTGTTATTTCATAAAATCACCGGGTTCAGCGCAAGCCCAAGTCTATCGGCATGATAAAACCACGTCAGTCGTGGCGGTGGTGGGAACGCCCGTTAAAGGCAACCGTTGTGGTCAGGAAGTTCAGGGTGTGGTTATTAAAGGTGGGGTGGTAACGCCTTCTGCTTATGTGATGCAGGGGAGTGTCCACTGTGCTGATCAGGGCTTACAAAACTTCCAGTACGAATTGTTTGCCAGATAATAAATGATGATTAGGTTTAGTCGCCTTCCACAATAAAACTCGCGCCAAAATTGTTGGGGTAACGTTTGCGAATTTTTGCTTGTAAGTTTTCAGCTTGTTTGTGCGACGTAAAAGCACCTACTCTGAGTTTGAACATTAGCCCACGCGGCGTATTCAGGCTGACCAGATAAGCATCATAGCCATCTGCGGCGAGAGCATCACGCCAGCCATACAATTGTCTTGAATCATAACCAGCCGCCACCTGTACGGTATAACGATTGGTCGTGTATTTTGTGTCCTCACGCTGTTGCGTAACGGGTTCAGCCCTGCGTTGCTGTGCTTGAATGTAGTTATTCGTTGATTCCCATAAGTTGTCGCTGTTATTGCTGGTACTCCCACCAAAATTCAAGCCTGATAAGTCAGGTCGGTAATTAATAAAAGGTAGTTTACCTGCTTTGTACATGACAACGAGGCTAACCACGCCTACCACCAATATCAATGAGTGAATCAGCTTAAATACAAAGCCGTGTTGTTTGCCAAGGGAACTTGATGACACATTGCTTGAATACTTCACTCCAACCTCTTTCGGCATATTGCTGCCCTATGACTATAGACAAAAAGACGCGGATAAGGGAGGCACAGTTGCGCTAAAATTCACGGTTTATGTTATTAGCGGATACAGGATGAAGCCTGACCTTTGGAATCCTGCTTTTGAGAGTTTGCACCCGTGTTTCCAGCAGTTGCGGAATCGTGACGGTTGGTCGAACCTGGAAAACTGGCCTGACTGTGAATATTTAAACCTTTTATTGCCTGCTGATCTTTGTGCACAATCGGGTTTGCCGGTGCATTTTGTACCGCAAGACCATACCTTGCCGTTTCCTGAGTTGTACTACGAGGAGCGAATTTTTCAGCATGGCATGGTGGCCACTCGCGCTAATTGGCACGATTGTTTTAATGCTTTAATGTGGAGCTTGTTTCCACAAACCAAGGTGATGATTAATGCCTTACACGCTGCTGACATAGTGCGGTATGGCAAACCGCGTACCCCGCAGCGCGATGCGTTAACTGTATTGGATGAGAGTGGTGTGATCATTGTCGCCAGTCGTCGTGAGCATTTGCAGCAAGTCGTGGATTTCGCGTGGGAGGCTTTGTTTTGGCAGGAACGTGCTGCGTGGGGGCGTGAAATTGACTGTTTCATGATCGGTCATGCCACTTTGGAGAAGATGCTGACACCTTATGTCGGGATGACAGCTCATGCCTTATTGGTGCAAGTGGAGCCTGACTTTTTCTTGCGATCATTGGCGCAGCAACACGCTTATTTGGATCAGGTGGTGGTAAACCTGTTGCAGGAGGGGGGCTTGTCTTCCACTGCTAGCTTAAATCCTTTCCCGCTGTTGGGTGTACCGAGGTGGTGGGCTAATGAAACCGTGGATTTTTATCAAAACAAAGACTATTTCCGCGCTAAAAATCGGGAGCGGATGGTACGCATTCTTACGTCGATTATGTCTGATTAATGCCCGCTGCACTTTATCCAGTAAAGTATGTGTTCAGTCTAGTTTGGTGCTAGATTGGCTATTTTTTACAACAAAAGGAAAAGACGATGAGTGTTCAAGAAGCTTTTGCAACCCCGCGTGCGGCTGTCCGTGATGTGGCGGGTGGAACGGGTGTCATGACTGACCAGATTATCAGTGCGATGCAGAAAACCCGTCCATGGGTGTTATTCTTGGCTATTTTGGGATTTATTGGCACGGCATTTACGGTATTAGCAGCGGTTCCCATGATGATGGGGGGAGCCATGATGGGCAATATGGAGGGTGTCGATGCTGACATTGCGCCGTTTGGCAGCGGTATGATGATCGGTATGGGCGTTTTGTATTTAGTCATTGGGGTTATTTACTTCATGGCCTCGTTGTATCTGTTGCGCTATGCCAGCGCGATTAAACGTCTGACGAGTTCATTGAGCGTCGCTGATTTGGAAACAGCGCTGAGCCAACAAGCCAGTTTTTGGAAGTTGATCGGTATTTTGGCCTTGGTTTCCATCGTGCTGATGGTTGTCGCGCTGGTTGCGGGTATCGGTGGTGCAATGATTGTGGGCAATAGTGGTATCTAAACGGTAGTCATTTTTCGACCGTTTGGGGGGAAACTGCTTGCATGTTTCCCTCCTATCCCTAAAATGGGGTCGCATTATAATAATAAAGAAATACTATCATGCAGGTTGCGACATCCCATGCTCCAGCCGCACTGTTTGGCGAAAGGCTGGTCAAACTAGGCAAATTAAAACCCACTGATCTTGAGCGTGCGTTGCGAGCGCAGGCAGAAATTCGTCAGCCCTTAGGTAGCGTGCTGGTACGCTTAGGTATGCTTACCGAACAAGAGGTTGCGTTTGTGCTGTCGCGTCATTTGAATGTGCGCATGGCATTGAGCAAAGACTACCCCTCATTACCCGTCGAAAACCCCGGCATTGCCATCAATTACATGCGTAATGCTGAGATTGTTCCCTTGCAGGCAGAAGACGACCGCTTGGTGGTGGCCATGTCCAACCCACAAGATGAATTTGCCCGTCATGCCATTTGCATGGCAAGTGGTAAATTAGTTGAACCCTTGTTAGGGCTTCCTACCGAAATTCGTGCCAATATTGAACGCTTGTATGGCAGTGACGCCAGCAAAAAAGAGGCCGGTGGTGGCGATGACGATTTCGAGATTACCAGCCAGGATCATAATTTGGATGACATCGAACACCTGAAAGACATGGCGAGTGAAGCGCCGGTTATTCGTCTGGTGAACCAAATCATGACCAATGCGATGAGCCAACGCGCCTCTGATATTCACATTGAACCGTTTGAAACCCATCTGAAAGTCCGTTACCGGATTGATGGCGTGATTCACGAAGTCGAGTCTCCCCCGCCACAACTGACCGCCGCGATTATTTCACGTCTCAAGCTTATGGCACGACTCAACATTGCTGAACGTCGCTTGCCACAAGACGGGCGCATCCAGTTACGGGCGCAGGGCAAAGAAATAGACATGCGGGTGTCTACGGTTCCTACCATGCACGGTGAAAGTGTCGTCATGCGTTTGCTGGATAAGCACAGTGTCAAACTTGATCTGAATACCCTGGGCTTTTCCGATGATAATTTGCGCAAAGTGCAACAGCAATTGGATGCCCCCCACGGCGTGATTCTGGTGACAGGCCCTACGGGATCAGGAAAAACGACCACGCTGTATTCTGCCTTGACCCAATTGAATACGCCTGAAAATAAGGTCTTAACGGTTGAAGACCCGGTG
This sequence comes from Candidatus Thiothrix putei, assembly GCA_029972225.1. Classification (NCBI taxonomy): domain Bacteria; kingdom Pseudomonadati; phylum Pseudomonadota; class Gammaproteobacteria; order Thiotrichales; family Thiotrichaceae; genus Thiothrix; species Candidatus Thiothrix putei. Next base: position 3,584,116 of record CP124756.1, on the reverse strand, counting down.
GAATACGAACTCGAAGGGATTAACCAGATTCAGGCTAACCCCAAAATTGGCCTTAATTTTGCGGATGCCTTGCGTTCCATCGTGCGTCAAGACCCGGACATTATTATGATCGGGGAAATGCGCGACGTGGAAACTGCCCGCATTGCGATTCAATCGGCTCTTACGGGTCACTTGGTCTTATCCACCTTGCACACCAATGATGCTGCCAGCGGCATTACCCGGCTCATGGATATGGGAATTGAGGATTACCTCATCACCTCAACGGTGAATGGGATTCTTGCCCAGCGTTTGGTGCGGCGTCTTTGCCCGCAATGCCGCGAATCGCATCCGGTATTGCCGGAAATTGAGCAGGAACTCGGTTTGCGTCACTATCAACCCGAAGGCGAATTGCGTTTGTGGCACGCCAGAGGCTGTAGCGCGTGTGGCAATTCTGGCTACAAAGGCCGTAGCGCTATCCACGAAGTGTTAGTTGTCGATGACCCGTTGCGCCGTTTGATTCTTAAGCATGAAGACGCCGGTGTATTGCAAGAACAAGCCCGTAAAAGCGGAATGCGCACCATGTATGAAGACGGCTTGCTCAAAGCGCTCAAAGGGGTAACGACGTTGGAAGAGGTGTTGCGCGTGGCGGAGGAGACCCCGAATGCCAACGTATAGCTACAAAGCCATTACTCCGCAAGGCGTGGCGAAAGAGGGCACACTGGAAGCGACTAATGAAGCGCAAGCCGCCGAAAGTCTCAATGCGCAAGGGCTGATTCCCATCAAAATCAGCGCGGGTAAATCCGCTGCTTCTGTCAGTGCGCCAAATACTGCCAGTAAAAAATCCAGTGGTTTCTTTGCCAGTAAAGCCGTGAGTCAGCCCGATATTATGGCCTTGACTCAGCAACTTTCCACCATGTTACGTGCGGGTTTGCCGTTAGACCGTGCCTTGGGTATTTTGCTGGAAATCGGCGATAAACCGCCGGTGATTGCGTTGGTGCAAGGTATCCAAAACAGTGTGCGCAGTGGTAAACGCTTTGCTGATTCATTGGAAGCTAGCGGTAAGTTTTCACGCTTTTACATCAATATGGTGCGGGCAGGTGAGGCCGGTGGTTCGATTGATGATGCGTTGGCACGTTTGGTCGAATACATGGCAAGGGCGAAAGAGTTGCGTGGTACGGTGATTTCCGCGCTGATTTACCCTGCGATTCTCGCTTTCGTGGCAGTGGTGTCGATTTTTGCGTTGCTCACCTTCGTTGTGCCGCAGTTTGCACAAATGTTTGGCGATATGGGGGCGGAGTTGCCAACGATTACCAAGGTGGTTATGGGTGCTGCTGCGACGTTACAGCATTATTGGTGGGCAGTGTTGGGTGGCTTTTTGTTGATTTTGTTGGGGGTTCAGTACGTTTTTAGCAATGAAAAGGCTCGGACTGGATTGGATCGCAGCATGTTGCGCTGGCCCATTGTTGGCGATTTGATTGGCAAGATCGAAACGGCTCGTTTTTCGCGTAGCCTTGGCACCTTGCTGCATAACGGTGTGCCGCTCTTGGGGGCGTTAAAAATTGCGAAGAATACCGTCGGCAATCGGGTGATGGCAGCGGCTGTCGAAGAATCAGCGGATAGCCTTAAGCAAGGCGAAAGCCTGACCCGTACATTATTGGGCAAAGGCGTGTTTCCTCCTTATGCCTTGCACATGCTGCGCGTGGGTGAGGAAACGGGGCGTATGGAAGAGCTGTTACGCGAAGTCGCTGATATTTACGACGATGAAGTGAAAACGTCGGTGAAACAGATGTTAGCACTGTTGGAACCGGTGCTGATTCTGGTCATGGCGCTTTCCATTTTGGTCATTATTGGTGCGGTGTTATTGCCGATGATCAATATGGCTGATTTGGTGAAATAGTTTCCTAAGAAAATCACAAACTATTGAAAGATAAATAATAACAAGGAGTTAATAATGCAATCCAAGTCTCAACAATACCCGTCTGTGCAACAACGTGGTTTCAGCCTGATTGAGCTGATGATCGTGTTGGTTATCCTCGGTTTAATCGCGGGGATCGTCGGCCCACAGGCGATGAAATACCTCGGCAAAGGCAAAAGCCAATCCAGCAAAGTGCAGATTGAAAATATCAGCGCGGCACTCGATATGTACCGTTTGGAAGTGGGTAGTTACCCCACCACGGCGGATGGCTTGAAAGCGTTGGTAGCAGCACCGTCGAGTGCGCGTGGCTGGAATGGCCCTTACCTGAAAAAAGGTGAAGTCCCTAAAGATGCCTGGAACAATGACTACCAGTACAAGCGCCCCGGTAGCAACGGTCAACCGTATGATCTGATTTCCTTGGGTGCGGATGGTGTCGCCGGGGGTGAAGGCGAAGATGCCGATATTACGCTCTGGAAATAAGGGGTTCACGCTCCTTGAAGTCCTGCTGGTGTTGATCATCGGTGGGTTATTGATGGGCGTGGTGGCTACTTCGTTGTCTGAAGGGCCCGTCTTGCGTAAAAGTAGCCGGGAGGTGGCTGCCAGCTTGCGTCATGCGCGGGCGCAAGCGGTGATGCGTCAACAGCCTACCTTGTGGAAGATGAATGTCCAGGAAAAACGTTTCTGGATTGATGGTGGTGCTGCCGATGCCGACCGCCAATTCAGTACGGCGATTACCGCCAAAATCAATACCAGTGCTGCTGAAGTTGATACCGCTAAGCAAGGCGGTATTCGCTTTTTTCCTGATGGCAGTTCCACGGGTGGTTCGGTGGAATTGACACACAATCAACAGACCTACAAGGTCAATGTGGAATGGGTGACGGGGCGTGTCTCAATCCAATAAAGGTTTTTCCCTGCTGGAAGTTCTCGTCGCTTTTGTGGTGATGGGGTTAGTCGTGGGGGTGTTACTGCAATTGTTTGGCTCTGCGATGCGCAGTGTGGCACTGGCGGATGAATACAGTTTCGCCGTGCAAGTGGCAGAATCGCGCCTTGCCGCCGTCGGCAGTGAAATTGAAGTCGAAGAGGGTAACGTCAGTGGCACTGAGCCGGGTTCTGCTTACCGTTGGGAAGTCCAAATGTCGACCATCGAACTCAGTGAGGCACTGGAAAAAATGCCGCTGCCATTACAACTCTATCGTGTCGAAGTGGTCGTGACATGGAAAAGTGGTGACAGTGCTCGCGAATTCCACCTGTCATCGTTACGTTTTGGTGAGCAAACATGAAGCAACGTGGCTTCACTTTGCTGGAAATGCTGATTGCATTCGCGTTAGTGTCCTTGTTGTTCCTCGCCTTGTTTGCCAGTTTCAATACGATTGGGCGCAGTTGGGATGCAGCCGATACCCGCATGAACAAAACCGAAGACATGCGCCTTATCAGCGATTTTTTACGCCGTCAGTTAAGCCAAGCGATGGTGGTGAAGATTGCCGGTGAAAAAGAGGCGAAGGTGTATGCGTTTGAGGGAACGGCGACGTCGTTACGTTATGCCGCACCCTTGCAACCGTTGCAGCATCAAGGGGGCGTATTCCTGATTGAACTGAATATCGTGGCGGCGAAAGAAGGTAAAAAGCTGGAAATGCTGTTTGCACCTTATCGCCCCGAATTGACGTGGGACGATGCCTTTGCAGAAGCCGAACCCGTGTTGGTATTCGAGGGCTTGCAAGCGGCGGCTTTTGAATATTTTGGCGCAGAAACGGAAGGTGAAGACCCTGATTGGGTATCTGACTGGGAGGATAAGCCGCGTTACCCCGATATATTGAAGCTGACCTTGGCAGACCCAGAACGTGCATGGCCTGAGATGTTGGTGGATTTGCCACAGGTAAGTGATTATGCAAAATAAACAATCCGGCGTTGCCATGATCGTTGTGTTATGGATGATTATGGTGATGATGACGCTTGCTGCCAGTCTGTTATACGCGACCCGTACCGAAACCAGTATGGTGGATTACGCACGGCGCAGTGCGCAAGCGCGTGCTGCTGCGGATGCGGCGGCGCATTATGCGGTGTTGCAATTGTTCCTGCCAAATAAAGAGCGTGATCTCAAGCTAGGTGGTGCGCCGTTGTTGTGGGAATACGAGGGCATGAAAGCCGAAATCCGGGTGGTGGGTGAAAACGGCTTGATCGACATCAATTACGCCAGCCGTCCGTTGCTGCAACTTATTCTGGAGCAAGCGGGCTTGGATGAGCAAGCGACCCAAAACATGTTGGATATTCTGGAGGATTTCCGTGATGTGGACGATCTAAGGCGTGTCAACGGTGCAGAAGATGGTGATTATGAGAATGCCGGTTTGCCATTCGGGGCGAAGGATGCGCCGTTTGAGCGTATTGAAGAATTACAACAAGTGTTGGGTATGACACCACCACTTTATCAGGCATTGACTCGTTTTCTGACAGTCAACTCCGGTGCTGCGGGTATTAACCCAATGCTTGCCCCACGTCAGACCTTGTTGCTGTTGGCAGAAGGGGATGCAGCAAAAGTTGATGCTTACATGCGTCAGCGCGAGGAGTCTGAAGGGCAATACGTGCAGCCGGATTTCGGTGGGGCTTTCCTTGATGCCAGTCAACAACCCTTATACCGTATGCAAATCAGAGTCTACACTGACGAAACCGCTCCCCCGTATTTTGAGGAGCGGTCGTTACGCCTAAGACCGGGGCAAACCCCGCCGTTTATTAATTATTTCCGTATCTTGCAAGAATCTTCCGCGCAGTTTGAGTAAGTGAGGCTGCTTCGAGCCAGTTTTTCAGACTGTCTTTTTCAGCATCAACCAATGGCGCGACCATCAGCAGATAAGCCAAGAAGGTCAGTAAAAAACCGTAGAACATTACGCTGGCGCTGGTTTGCAGGTATTCGGTGAGGATACCAACACTCGCTAACACTAAGGCTATGGCAGCCATGGTCAGTAATGTTGCGCCTTTACTCATGCCGATATTTAACAGCAGATGATGCAAGTGATCACGCCCGGCAGCAAAAGGTGAGCGGCGATCCCGTAGGCGTACTAAAATAACACGCACCATATCCATCAGCGGTAGCGCAATCAGCCACAATGCTGTTACTGGGCGGAACGCTTGCTGAGTAGTATCTTGTGTGCCTTCAATTAACAGCCAACTGATGGTTAAGCCAATCAGCATAGAGCCTGCATCTCCCATGAAAATCTTTTCTTTAAACGGTGGAAGTACCAAGTTATTCAGTAAGTATGGAACCAGTGCGGCAACAAAAATCACACTGACGCTCAAGAGATGTGCATGAGTAGATAAGCCAAATAACATAACCAAGCTAAGTAATGAAACCAAGGCGACAGAACCTAACAAGCCATCTATACCGTCAATCATGTTAAAGGCATTGATAACTCCCAGTACAATCAACACAGTGAAAGGGTAGCTGAATACACCTAAGTCGATTTCACCTAGCCCTAACAAGTTACCGAGATTTGCCAGGGATACGCCACTGCCAATGCACAGTGCTAACGTTAGGGTAATTTGCATGGCGATGCGTAATTTGACGGAAAGGTCTTCCGCATCATCGGCAACACCCAATAACACGATACCTAAAGCACACAACAACCATGTAGTGACAGCGACGTCGTTGGGTACTGTGAGTAATACAGCCGCAGAGACACCGAGAAATACGGAGATGCCACCGATGAGTGGAACCGCACCAATATGCTGTTTGCGGCCTTGGGGAATGTCAAGCAAATGAGCGCGATAAGCGACGGGCTTGAGTAAATGAAGCGCAATCCATGTCACGCACAGGCTTGTTATCAATGATAGTATAAGCATGGTGTCCTCGGGAAAAGTAGTGTTCCTGAGGATGTTGTATGCCATGCTTATGCAGTTTGCTTATGCCGCTTGCTCAAAATGAATGATAAGACCGATTAGTGGAAATTGCCTTGTATAAAAAGCCGATGGGCGGATCAGCCAGTATTGGGGATCAAACCGCTTCCAACAGTTTTAGCCAAGTTGTTTTGATGAAGGCTCCCAGTTGTTTAAACTCGACTTCACGAGCACTACCCCGCCGCCAAGCTAAGCCAATCTCTCGATAGCTTTCGTCTTGTAATGACCAGATTTTGACATTTGTGCCGGTGAGTAACGTGGAACCTTTGACCATTTCCGGTAAGTAGGATATGCCCAAATCGGCGTCTACCATTTGTGTCAAGGTGAGTAGGCTGCTGGCGGTGAAGCGACTGATCTTATCCATATCTTGCAAATGGCAGGCAGAGAGCGTGTGGTCGCGTAAGCAATGACCATCTTCCAGTAGCAAAATACTTTCCGGGTCGAGGTCGTTAAAAATGTGGTGCTTGGGGCGGGTGTGCCGGGTGTCTTCGCGGCAGGCTAAGAAAAATCTGTCTTTAAACAATGACATCACCTCAACATTGCGTAAGGCATAGGGCAGGGCAATAATGATGAGATCCAACTCACCATGCATTAGTTTTTCGTAAACCCGTTGAGTAATGTCTTCGCTTAAATACAAGCGCAAGTTTGGAAACTGCTGGCGTAGGGGAGGTAAGACTCTGGGCAGCAGAAAAGGTGCGATGGTTGGAATAATACCAACACGCAGTTCACCTGTTAGGGGGGCATGGTTACTGCGGGCCAATTCCACAAGATTTTCAATATCCCGCAAGCAACGCCGTGCTTCCACTGCAATTTGCCGTCCTACATGCGTGACAGTGACATTTTTATTCGTTCGGTCAACCAGTTGTACTTCTAAGGTGGTTTCCAACTCACGAATAGCCGTGCTGAACGCTGATTGCGAGACAAAGCAGGCTTCAGCGGCCTTACCAAAATGTTCGTGACTCTCTAGGGCGATAAAGTAGCGCAATTGCTTAACGGTTGGCAGATTCATGGCAACCTCTTCAGGGCTGAATATATCGGTTTTGGGACTTGCTAATAAGATAATATTCTATTTTTTGTATGAGCGCACAAGGTTTTTATAGGTGGCTTGCCTTTGGTCGATTTTCTTAAGGGTAATATCTCTATTTATTTTTTATTTTTGTAAAAGTTTGTGAAAATTTAATTTCAAAAAATAAACGAACCTTTATTGCCGATAAAATTTTTAAAAAGACCAGAGTAAGTATGCAAAATACACAACGGAATGTTATTTTTAGCGTCATTGGCTATGTTTTGCCGCTATTGGCTGCCTTGGCTACCATTCCCGTCATGGTGATGAGGCTGGGTGTTGATTTGTATGGTTTATACGTTATTTGCACTGCGTTGATTGGTTTTATGACATTGGTGGATTTAGGTGTTGGTCAATCAGTTATCAAATACGTGTCAGCTTACGAAGTCAGCGGTGAGCATCATAAGGTAGAGCCAGTCTTGGGTGTGGCCTTGCTGGTCTACGTCATGATCGGTCTACTGAGTGCGCTTGCCTTGTATGTGTTTGCACCTGCTATTGCCAATGCTTTGTATACAGCGTCTGAAAAGCGGGCGTTAGCTCAGGAAGTCTTGCGCATTACGGCCTTACCTTTGCTATTTAGTTACATTAATCAGTTTTTTCTGAATGTGTGCAAAGCCTATCACCGTTTTGATGTCCCTGCGGTTATTCATAATGCGGGTAATCTTGGGGGGATTGTACTGGCAACGCTGCTACTGTTGTTTGGATACTCGCTGGTTACGGTGATGTGGGGCTATGCGCTCATTCAAGCATTGGCTTTTGTGGCAGGATACGTGTTCAGTCTTAGAATTCTGCCGCGCGGCATTCGGTTTTTCCCCTATTTTCATCGTCTTATTTTTGAGGAAATTGTGTCGTTTAGCTTTTATACCTTTGTGGGCAACTTTGTCAGTTCGGTGGCTTATCGTGCCGATAAATTGCTAATTGGTATGGTGATTGGTACAGAGACAGTAACGTATTATCAGATACCATTTACTATCGCACAAATGGCGAATGGTATTATTCATACTTTGGTGCATATTGCCTTTCCGCGTTTTACCGAGTTATTTACCTTGCATAAACGCAGTGCGTTATTGGCTTTGTACCGAAAAGTTGGTGACATCATGTTTCTGATTAGTATGGTGATTGCGGTGTTGTTGATTACGGTGGGAGGGGCGTTTTTATCGCTGTGGATTTCCCCTGAATTTGCGCAACAAAGTGCGTTGACCTTGCAGATTATCGCCGTATTTTTTTTCTTACACTCCAATACCGTTACCGGTTATTGGGTGTTGCAAGGCGGTGGGCAGGCTAAGTTGACAGCATTGATTGCTGTTATTGGTACGATTGCCTATTTCGTTGGGGTGTATCAGTTGGGAAACGCGTATGCACATAACGGTGTGGCGCTGGCTCTGTTCTTGCTGCTATTGGCAACGCCGTTGCAATACGGCTGGATAGCCAAACACATTGGGCAATATTCTGCGGATTATGCCGTGCGTCTCTTGTTTTTTGGGCTACTGGCTTATGTGATAATTTACCTGCTTGCGCACCTGAATCGTTGGTTGCAACATGACTGGTGGGAAATAGTGGTCAACGGTTTGCTCATGTTGCCGTTGCTGGTATTTGGTGTGATGAAATTATTGGCTGAACGCACCCCACCGAAACCGATAGGCGGCACGAAGTGAAGAAACTTCTGCCGCCTTCTGGCGGTGTTTTTAGGCTTTGAGACGTTTGTACTTAATACGATGCGGATTCAAGTCATTGCCGTGGCGACGCTTGTAATCTTCCTCGTAATCGCTGTAATTGCCTTCAAACCACGTCACGGTGGAGTCACCTTCAAACGCGAGGATGTGGGTGGCAATCCGGTCTAAGAACCAGCGGTCATGCGAGATCACCACAGCACAGCCGGGGAAGTTGAGGATCGCTTCTTCCAGCGCCCGTAAGGTTTCCACATCGAGGTCGTTGGTCGGTTCATCCAGCAGCAACAGGTTGCCGCCTTCTTTGAGCAATTTCGCCAGATGCACGCGGTTGCGTTCCCCACCTGACAAATCGCACAGGCGTTTTTGCTGTGAATCCCCTTTGAAGTTAAAACGTCCGCAATACGCCCGTGACTGAATCTGGTAACCGCCGACCGTCATAATGTCGTGTCCGTCGGCAATTTCCTGGAACACGGTTTTGGTGGGGTCGAGGTCGTCGCGGAACTGGTCAACGTAAGCAATTTTGACGGTTTCGCCGACTTTGAATGTGCCTGCATCCGGCTGTTCCTGCCCGGTAATCATGCGGAATAGGGTGGTTTTACCCGCACCATTCGGGCCGATGATGCCGACGATACCGCCTTTGGGCAGGCTGAAGCTGACGTTTTCATACAGCAAGCGGTCGCCGAAGGATTTGCTGATGCCATTGGCTTCGATCACCAAATCGCCAAGGCGCGGGCCGGGAGCGATGTAGATTTCGTTGGTTTCGGCGCGTTTTTGGTAGTCGCTGGAAGACAGCTCTTCAAAGCGCTGCATCCGTGCTTTGCTCTTGGCATGACGACCTTTGGGGTTGGAACGAACCCATTCCAATTCCTGTTTCATGGCTTTCTGGCGGCCTTGCTCGGCTTTGCTTTCTTGCGCGAGGCGATTTTGCTTTTGCTCCAGCCACGAGGAATAGTTGCCTTCCCACGGGATACCTTGCCCACGGTCGAGTTCCAGAATCCAGCCTGCCACGTTGTCGAGGAAGTAGCGGTCATGGGTGACGGCGACGACAGTGCCGGGGAAGTCTTGCAGGAAGCGTTCCAGCCATGCAACGGATTCGGCATCCAAATGGTTGGTCGGTTCGTCAAGAATTAGCATGTCGGGGGAAGACAGTAGCAGGCGGCACAGTGCCACACGGCGTTTTTCACCGCCGGAGAGGGTGGTGACATCGGCATCCCACGGGGGCAGGCGCAGCGCGTCGGCGGCGACTTCGAGGGTGTGTTCGAGGTTGTGCGCGTCGGCGGCTTGCAGGATGTTTTCCAAACGGGCTTGTTCGGCGGCGAGTGCGTCGAAGTCGGCATCGGGTTCGGCGTAGGCGTTGTAGACTTCATCGAGGCGGGCTTGCGCATCCTTGATGACTTTTAAGCCTTCTTCGACGTTGCCGCGCACGTCTTTGGTGGGGTCAAGCTGTGGCTCTTGCGAGAGGTAGCCGATATTGATGCCGGGTTGCGGGCGGGCTTCGCCGAGGATGTCGGTGTCGATGCCTGCCATGATGCGCAGTAAGGTGGATTTACCCGCGCCGTTGTAGCCGAGTACGCCGATCTTCGCGCCGGGGAAGAAGCTGAGGTAAATGTCTTTGAGAATGTAACGGTTCGGCGGGACGACCTTGCCGACACCGTTCATGGTGTAAATGTACTGTGCCATCCAATGCTCCAGAGTGCGGAAAACGCTAATTATGCGGGATGTGGGCGGGTCATGGTATGGTTGTCTTGCAGTTTTGGCGCATCTTCTCCGACCAGCACGGGTTTGCCATCTTGCCAAATGACGGCGTATTGACCAAGGCGTTTTTTGCGGTCTAGGGCTTTTTCGACGGCTTTACGCATTACATCCAGCATTTGTTGGGTGTCTTGGGATGGTGTGTTCATAATCCGGCTTCCTTCAGGAGTTGTTGATTTTTGCACAGTTTATCAGGCGTGTCATGTTTGCAAAGTGCCTGCCCCAAAACCAGCGGCTGTGCTATGTTTGCGGTGTGCCTGCTTTGTGGAGAACAGCAATGTCTACTGCCGAAAAATTGGAAGAACGTTACACCTACGCCGATTATGCCCGCTGGTCGGAAGATGAGAGTTGGGAGTTAATCGACGGTATCGCTTATGCGATGGCTGCGCCGTCCCGTATTCATCAGGAAATCGTGTTTGAGTTGGGCGGACAGATTCGTAATTACCTGCAAGGTAAATCGTGCCGAGGTTATGTTGCGCCGTTCGATGTGCGTTTGCCACGTCAAAATGAGGCGGATGACAAGGTAGACACCGTGGTTCAACCCGACTTAACCGTGATTTGTGACCGCTCCAAATTGGATGATAAAGGCTGTCGAGGTGCGCCGGATTGGATTGTGGAAGTGTTGTCACCCGCCACCACGCTCAAGGATATGCACACCAAAACCCGTTTGTATGAGCAGCACGGCGTGCGTGAATATTGGATTGTGCATCCCACCGAACGCTGGGTCATGGTGTATACCTTGGATGAGGCAGGCAAGTACAGCCGCCCCTCCGTGTATGGCATGGACGAGCCGCTTGCCCTGCAAGTCTTGCCTGATCTCAGCATTGATTGGGCATTTGTGGAACAGATTTAGCGTAGGCGGAGTGTAAGGGCGGTTCACGAACCGCCCTCATGGGATTAGAAAAAGCGGCTGATGTTCGCAACTTGTTCTTGCACCAGCGCCATATCCTGACGCGATTCCACATTCAAGCGCAGCACAGGCTCGGTATTAGAACCGCGCAAGTTGAAACGCCACTCGGCAAATTCCATGCTCAAGCCGTCGGTGGTATCAATCACCAGCGGTTGCAATGCCGCGAAATGTTCACGCACGGCAGCGATGCACGCTTTCACATCGCTAACGTGGAAATTGATTTCACCACTGCATGGGAATTTGTCAATGCGTTCACTCACCAGCGTGGACAGTGTTTGCCCTTTCACGCTCATTAATTGCGCTACCAACAACCACGGAATCATGCCGCTGTCGCAATACGCAAAGTCGCGGAAATAGTGGTGCGCACTCATTTCGCCGCCGTAAATCGCATCTTCCAGTCGCATCCGCTCTTTGATGAAAGCGTGCCCGGTTTTGGATTGAATCGGTACGCCGCCCGCCGCTTCTACCACGTCAATCGTATTCCAGGTCAGGCGCGGATCGTGGATGATTTTTGCACCCTGATGCTGTTGCAAGAACGCTTCTGCCAACAAGCCGACGATGTAATAACCTTCGATGAATTCGCCAGTTTCGTCGAACAGGAAGCAGCGGTCGAAATCGCCATCCCACGCAATCCCCATATCGGCGTTATGCGCCAACACCGCATCGCGGGTATCGGCACGGTTTTCCGGTAGCAGCGGGTTAGGGATGCCGTGCGGGAACGTGCCATCCGGCTCATTATGCACCTTGATAAAGGTAATCGGCACTTGCAGGCGTTGGCATTCGGCTTCGAGCGCATCCACGACGTGACCCGCCGCACCATTGCCCGCATTCACCACCAGTTTCAGCGGCTTGATTGCCTTGAGGTCGATGTAACCGAGCAAATGTTGCACGTAATCGGCAAGGCAGGATTGTTGTGTGAGTGTGCCGCGTTGGGTGACGGGTGGAAAGTTGTTCTCTTCCGCCATGCGCTGAATGTCTTTCAAACCGGTGTCGCCACTGATGGGGCGTGAACCTTCGCGCACCAGCTTCATGCCGTTGTAATCCATCGGGTTATGGCTGGCGGTGACTTCAATGCCACCATCTACGCCAAGGTGGAAGGTGGCGAAATAAATCTCTTCCGTGCCGGTCATGCCGATGTCGATAACGTTAACGCCTGCATCTTGCAAGCCATTTGCCAACGCCAACTTCAAGGTTTCGGAAGTCAAACGCACGTCGCCGCCGACCACGACTTGCTTGCCTGCGCCGATAAATTCCCCATATGCCCGCCCAATGCGGTAAGCCACGTCGTCGTTAAGCTCGTCCCCTAGCTTGCCGCGAATGTCGTAGGCTTTGAAACAGGTGAGTTTTTGCATGTGTTATGTCTCTTGGTTGCTACTTTTAATAACTGCCTTTGCGCAGCAGCACCGCTACAAAGGTTTTGGTTAGGATGATTAAATCTAATTCGAGTGACCAGTTGCGCACGTACCAGACATCCAGTTGGACGCGTTCCTCATAACTCAACTCGTTGCGCCCGCTGACTTGCCACAAGCCCGTGATGCCCGGTCTGACTTGCTGGTAATAGTCGATGTATTCGCCATAATCAACGATTTCTTCTGCCACAATGGGTCTTGGGCCGACCAGTGACATTTGCCCGCGTAACACGTTGATCAGTTGCGGGAGTTCATCCAGAGAGGTACGCCGCAAAAAATGCCCGACGCGGGTAATACGCGGGTCATTTTTGAGTTTGTGGTCACGTTCCCATTCTTCACGCGCTTCGGGGTCAGCGGCAAGGATTTTTTCCAGTTGTTCGGCAGCATCTGGGCGCATGGTACGGAATTTGTAGATTTTAAAGACGTTGCCGTCTTGCCCGACACGCTGTTGCTTGAAAATGGGTTTGCCATCCGTCGCCCACCATACCCACACGTACAAACCCAATAAGAATGGGGAAAGCAGCAGGGTTAGCAAGAGCGCCAACATAAAGTCGGAGACGTGTTTAAAGGCACGGTCACTGTCACTCAACAGGTTATTGCGGACAAAGAAAATCAAGCCTTTCTGGTTAATGGAGTTGAAAACTTCAGCATTAAACATCGGTAGTGAAGTCATGCGTGGCACGAGCAGGATACGTTTTACTTTGTGCTGGATTTGATCCATGAGGTAGAACATGCGCTCCATGCCAGTGTTTTCCAGCATAATGATGGTGGCGAAGAAGTGCTCTTTTTCCAGAATGTTGGTGACGATGGTTTGCAAACCTTCGGGCGAATAGTGGTTAATGTTCACCGTTGCCGCAATGTCAAAACCAAACGGATTGTCAGCCGCTAACCATTGACGTGAATCTTCACAAGCAGTCTCGTCACAAATAACGAGTACCCGCTCACGTAGCAACGGGTGTTGCAGACAACGCCGTTTTAGGTAGTAAATCCAAATAGGTAGCAGCAGGTTAAGGCTAAAAAATACCAGAATAATGAGACGTGAATACTGATCAGACTGTTTGAGCAATGACATCAACGCAAAGTTGATGATTAGCGCAATGCTGTTGCCTTTGAGAATGAGCCAGGTTTCTGAAGTCGTTACCATGCGCCGTGTCAGCAGGCGCAGGTAGAAGAAAATCAATAAGTAAACCATGATCTGCCATAGATACTTACTGGCTGGGTGGGCGTGAGCATCAGGGATGAGCCATTCTGCTATCCCACGTGCCAGTAATAGGTTGAACAGCAACAGCAGGGTATACAGAGTGAGCTTGAACAGGATATATTTCATGGTTTATTGATAGAAAAGAAGTCATTGTGTCTTGAATCCGAGTACCACCCCAACGGTTGCTATCCTGCTCTGTACTTATAATGGTCAGCGTTATTTGCGTGACCAGTTAGATTCAGTGGCTGCTCAAACCTATCCACACTGGGTGATGTGGGCGTCTGATGATGGCTCGCAAGATGATACCCTCTCTATTCTGGCTGAGTATAGAGCAAAATGGTCGCAGGAGCGTTTGTCTGTTGTGCATGGGCCAAGCAGCGGCTTTGCAGCTAACTTTTTGTCATTGGCTTGTAATCCAAGTATTCAAGCTGATTATTATGCTTTTTGTGATCAGGATGACATTTGGGACTCTGACAAGCTTCAACGGGCAGTAAATTGGCTATCTTCCGTGCCAGCAAACATACCAGCTTTGTATGGCTCCCGTATGCATTTGGTCGATGAAAATAACATTGGCGTTAGCTTGTCACCACTGTTCACTCGTCAACCGTGTTTTGTTCATTCTTTAACACAAAACTTTGCTAACGGTAATACCATGGTTTTCAACCATGCTGCTTGTAACTTATTGCGGACTGTTGGTCATTCGGTCACTGCGGTTGCACATGATTGGTGGCTATATCTGTTGGTTGCGGGGGCGGGTGGTAATGTTTTCTATGATTCTAGGGCTTACTTACGCTACCGCCAGCATAGTACTAATTTGATTGGGATGGAAACTCATTGGCTAACGCGAATGTTACGCTTGCAGACAGTACGTGCTGTATGGCAAGGTAAGTTTAGGAACGGAAATGACGGTCAGTTACGCTCATTAATGTGCAATCGTGGTATTCTTGCCCCGCGTAATCAACAGTTACTAGATAAGTTCTTTCGGGCAAGAAGCCGTTGGTTACTCCCTCGATTGCTGGGTTTCTGGCAAGTCGGTATTTACCGTGAGCCGCTGTGGAGCCATTTGGGGCTTATCGCTGCTGCTCTATTAAAGAAGATTTAATGTATTCATGAAATTATATCAACCCCTTTCTGTTAGCCCACTGGCAATTGTGCAATCTGTATGGAGTAACCGTCAGCTTATTTGGCAAATGAGTAAGCGTGAAGTGTTAGGGCGCTACCGTGGTTCAATGATTGGTCTGGCTTGGTCGTTCTTTAACCCTATTTTCATGCTGGTGGTTTATACGTTTGTTTTCAGCGTTGTGTTCAAAGCTCGTTGGGGTGTGGATACGAACGCGAATCAAGGGAGTTTCGCTGTTATTTTGTTTGCCGGGTTGGTAGTGCACGGTTTATTAGCAGAATGCTTGAACCGAGCACCTAGTTTGATTTTGTCTAATGTTAACTATGTGAAGAAGGTTGTGTTTCCTTTAGAGATATTGCCTTGGGTTACTTTGATATCGGCTTTGTTTCATACCGGTATTAGTGTGTTGATACTGTTAGTGGCGGAACTGGCATTAATGAACCATGTGCCGTGGACAGTATTATTACTGCCGCTGGTATGGTTACCCTTTGTGGTAGGGATCATGGGTGTTAGCTGGTTTTTAGCGTCACTCGGCGTATACCTAAGGGATGTAGTACAAATTACTGGGCTGTTAACGACTGTGTTGCTGTTTATGAGTCCTGTGTTTTATCCGTTATCCGCGTTGCCAGAAAAGTTTCAGGAGTGGCTCTTATTGAATCCGCTGACGTTTATTATTGAGCAAACCCGTCAGGTGGTGATTTGGGGAAATTTGCCGGATTGGAGTGGACTGTTGATTTACGCACTATTTGCGAGCATGACGGCATGGTTAGGCTTTGCATGGTTTCAGAAAACACGCCGAGGGTTTGCGGATGTCCTCTGAGATTGCCATCAAGGTTGAAGGGGTAGGAAAAAACTACCACATTTACGACAAGCCACATCACCGCTTACTGCAAATGTTTGCCCGTGGAAGTAAGCAGTATTGCCGCGATTTCTGGGCGATCAAGGATGTGTGTTTTACTGTACGCAAGGGTGAAACCGTAGGTATTATTGGGCGTAATGGCTCTGGAAAATCCACCCTGCTGCAAATGATTTGCGGCACATTAACCCCCACGATCGGTACGATTACTGTGAATGGGCGAGTCGCTGCCCTTTTGGAACTGGGTGCAGGTTTTAACCCAGAATTTACCGGACGGGAAAATGTCTATATGAATGCTACCATGCTGGGATTGAGTCGTGAGCAAATTGACGCACGCTTTGCGCAAATTGCTGCATTTGCGGATATCGGCGATTTTATTGAACAGCCGGTAAAAACCTATTCCAGTGGGATGTATGTGCGCTTAGCATTTGCGGTAATTGCACATGTGGATGCCGATATTCTTGTCATTGACGAAGCCTTGGCAGTGGGAGATGCTTTTTTCACACAAAAATGTATGCGTTTTCTGCGTAAGTTCATGCAAACAGGAGTTGTGATTTTTGTTAGTCATGATACTAGTGCTGTCATTAATTTATGCAGTAAAGCTATTTTGCTTAGTGATGGAACGATTACCAAAATAGGTAAACCAAAGGAAGTAACACAAGATTATCTTTCGATGTTATATGAATCGAGCCAGAATGTGGATGGAATTCAAACTGAAGAAAATTTTAAGATAGATAACAAAATATATGATCAAGATGAATATAATGATATGCGTACAAGTCTAGTCAACTCGTCTACTTTGCGTAATGATATTGAAGTTTTCAATTTTGACCCTGATCAAGCTGGATTTGGTACAGGTGATGCTAAAATAATATCAGTACGGATTCTCGATCAAAATAGAGTGCCTTTTTCATGGATTGTTGGTGGTGAGAGTGTGATGTTAGAGATCCGGTGTTTGGCACGTAAAGAGATTTTTCGTCCAATAATTGGTTTCGTATTTAAGGATCGTCTTGGCCAAACAATTTTTGCTGATAACACATTTCTTGCGTATCGAGATGTTCCTCTTTTCGTGAATGCAGGGTCTGAAATTATTGCCCGCTTTGACTTTCGACTACCGATATTACCTCCTGGTGATTATAGTATTGATGCCGCTCTAGCTGAAGGAACTCAAGATAGTCACATTCAGCACCACTGGACGCATGACGCGCTGATTGTTCGAGTACATACGAGTTCAATTTGCTTTGGGTTAGTTGGAGTCCCGATGAAAAAAATAGTTTTGGAAGCTCACTGATGCAACTTTTTTCTGAATTATGTCCCATATGTGGTGGAGAAGATTTCTCGACAACTGTTGTACTTTGGCCTCAACTTATTAATGCTTGGCAATTGTCCGAAAATGAGGCTGAATATATTAATCGCCAACAAGGTTTCCATTGCAGACAATGTAATAATAATTTACGTGCAATGAGTTTATCAGCTTGTATTCTCAAAGAGCTTGGATTCAAAGGAACCCTTAATCAGTTTTGTGAGTCTATGAGCGATATAAAAATTCTTGAAATAAATGCTGCTGGAAATTTGACTCAGTTTCTTGGAAAGCTACCCTTACATAGACTGATTGAATATCCACAATTTGATATGCAGAATCTTGATATTGAGTCTGAGAGCATTGATTTGGTGGTGCACTCCGATACGTTGGAACATGTGCCTAATCCAGAGAGAGCTCTCTCTGAATGCCGTCGGGTGTTACGTTACAATGGAAAATGTATTTTTACAGTCCCAATCATTGTTAATCGCCTGAGTCGTTCACGAGCAGGTCTAGCCCCTAGCTATCATGGCCAATCTGGTATTCTCGCGGATGATCAATTGGTTTTCACTGAATTTGGTGCAGATGTTTGGCAAACTGTTTTGAGGGCTGGGTTTAACTCTTGCGAAATCTTTTCGCTCGAATATCCGTCAGCTCTGACAATAGTTGCGAGGAAATAAGGTTTTTATGAATTTTACAGGCGAGCGCTATATACCTACTGAGCAAGGCAGAATCCGCATGGAGCATTACCATCGGTACGCCATGGTACTTGAGCTAATCAAAGGAAAAACGGTGCTAGATGTTGCGTGCGGTGAAGGGTATGGCTCAGCTATGATGGCTGAGGTTGCGCATAGCGTTATTGGTGTTGATATTTCGCATGAGGCCGTAGCTCACGCATCCGAAACGTATGAAAAAAAGAATCTCCAGTTTCAGCAAGGCAGTGCGGTAAACCTCAACTTTTCTGATAATACGTTTGATGTTGTTGTTTCCTTTGAAACCATTGAACATCTCGTCGAACAAGAACAAATGCTTGCTGAAATCAGACGAGTGTTACATTCTAACGGCATTTTTATCATTTCTTCCCCCAATCGTCCTGTTTATTCGGAGGAAAGTGGTGAACACAATGAATTCCATGTCAAGGAGCTGGATTTTCAGGAGTTTGATACCCTGCTCCGCACGCAATTTTCCTTGATTCAATACGCAGGGCAACGTTTACAGATAGCATCCGTTATTCAACCACTGGATATAGCACCCGATACTGCCTCGGTTTGGTCTGATAACGGCAATGACTTGAATGCTAATGCGGGTATTCTGCAAAGTCCCATCTATTTCATAGCGGTGTGTGGCTCTGCAATGAGTCCCTTACCAGACCTGAAAATGTCCACACTGTACCCAGAATCCTTAGATCTATTGAAACATTATGTTGGCTTTGCACGGTGGGCGCAAGCCTTGGAAAAAATCGTTACAGAACGTGACACACAAATAGTTAATTTTCAGCAAGCAATTGTTAATCTTCAGCAAGCAATCGTTGAACGCGATAATCACATCACAGGTCTATTAGCCAGCTACTCATGGAAAGTAACTGCCCCGTTACGTAAAGGCAAAGAGCTAACGATCTTATTTTTACCGAAGCTAAAACACTTCATTAAAATCTTGCTCGCTGAGGTTAAACGATACTATTACACCTTGCCAGTTAGCTGGCAGCTTAATATGAAGCGTTACGCTAAAGCTGGTTTACGGTTTATCAAGCACTGGTATCAGGCGCTCCCGTTCAGTATCGAGACTAAATCTAAACATCGGCAGTGGATTGCCAAACTATCCCCGCGTATTTTAACTGCTACTGGCAGCCACCCCGGAACGTTACCGGCATACACTTCGCCATTGCTCCAGTCACCACTTGCCCGCAGTACATTAGCAAATCCGAAAACATTAGTGATTCCGTCTTCGGAAAATCCGGTTATTTCTATCATTATTCCGATTTACGGAAAAATAGATTATACGATCAGATGCATTGCCTCGATTTCTCTGAATCCACCGAATACTGCCTTTGAAATCATCGTCGTCGACGATTGCTCGCCTGATGATTCTTACAATACCTTGTCCGAGGTCAATGGCATTCGTCTTATTAGAAATGCGCAAAATCAGGGTTTTATTCGTTCTTGCAACAATGGCGCACATCATGCTATTGGCGAGTATTTATTGTTTTTAAATAATGATACTGAAGTCTTTCCCGATTGGGCAGATGAATTATTAAGGACTTTCCATGAATTCCCTGGTACGGGTTTAGCGGGTTCTAAACTGGTCTATCCTAACGGACTTTTGCAGGAAGCGGGTGGTATCATTTGGCAAGACGGTAGTGCTTGGAACTTCGGGCGTTGTCAAGATCCAACCTTGCCCGTTTATAATTATGCGCGAGAGGTCGATTACTGTTCGGGCGCGTCTATTATGATTCCTAAGGACTTATTCAACGAGCTGGGAGGTTTTGACGAGCTTTATACACCGGCTTATTGTGAAGACAGTGACCTTGCTTTGAAAATCCGCGATAAGGGCTACCGGGTTATTTATCAACCGCTATCCGTTGTCATTCATTATGAAGGTATTACGTCTGGGACAGACTTAACTCAAGGAGCTAAAGCCTATCAAGTTGTGAATACTCAAAAACAATTTGAACGCTGGAACAATCGACTCAAGTTGCATCAAGCACCAGGGCAACACGTGGATCAGGCAAAAGACCGTGCCGCCACCCGTCGGGTTTTATTCATTGACCATTGTACCCCAACACCGAATAAGGACTCTGGTTCAATTGATGCCTATAACCACATGCTGCTACTGCGGGAAATGGGTTTTCAAGTGACTTTTATTCCCGAAGACAATTTCTTCTACATGCCGGAATACACCCCAGCATTACAGCGTGTTGGCGTTGAAATGCTCTACGCTCCGACGGTCACTAGTGTTGAACAACACGTTAAAGAATATGGCTCGCGTTATGATTTGGTTTTTCTAAACAGGTTAGCGGTCTTTGAACACCATATAAAAACCATTCGGCGCTATTGCACGAAAGCCAAGGTACTCTTCCACACAGTCGATTTGCACTTTTTGCGGGTAGCACGGGAGGCTGCGTTACACCAAACCTCATCCTTAACACAACGGGCAGAGGACATAAAACAACGTGAAATCAATGCCATTCTTACCGCTGACATTGCCACGGTCATCAGCACGGAAGAGCTTGAGCTGTTAAAACCTCTGCTTGCGAAAGATGTCATCCGCTTATTACCCTATTCACGGCAACCGGGTGGTATGACCACAGGATTCCAGGGACGCAAAGACCTAGTATTCGTTGGCAGTTATCAGCACGCGCCCAATGTTGATGCTGTCAAATACTTTGCCGAAACCGTCATGCCATTGCTACGCAAGCAACTACCACAGGTACGTTTCTATGCGGTTGGCAGCACGCCACCGCCTGAGATTCAAGCACTTGCATCGGACGACATTATTATCACAGGTTTTATCGAAAATCTAACCCCGTTGCTGGACAAAATGCGTCTATCTGTAGCACCGTTGCGCTATGGAGCAGGCATCAAAGGCAAAATCGGCAGCGCCATGAGCGTCGGTTTACCTGTTGTTGCGACCACTATTGCCATAGAAGGTATGGGGCTTACGGATGGCGAAAATGTTGTCGTAGCGGATACACCACAAGCGATTGCTGATGCGATTAGCTTACTATACCATGACGAAACCCGTTGGAATCAAATTAGCCAAAATAGCCAATTTTTTGCAGAAAAACACTGGGGTGCAGCCGCTGCATGGCTGATTTTAGCGGATATTGTTACGGAACTGGGAATGCCCGTCACACGTAACACATACCCGCTATCCTTGTATTCAGAGTTTTTGGCAGTGCCGACACCTATGCCAAATACGGCACTATTACCTGTTGGTTCAGCACACGATCAACAACAATATCAGGAACTGCTTAAGCATTCGACGATAAAAGACCATCAAGGCCTCGCCCAGCAGTATTTGGCACAGATTGACAGTGAAATGTTTACCGTGAATGGTTTTTGTGTGCCTTGCAACCGCAACGTCTCATTGTTAGTAGATGCACAATTTGGTGGGCAATATCTAACCACCGGATGGCAGCCAAACTGGCGAGAACGGCTTGAGTGCCCCCTGTGCAAAATGAATAATCGCCAACGCCTCATTGCAACCTTGATCCATCAAGCATTAGCCAACACAGCGGGAAAAAGCCTTTATTTCATGGAACAAGTTACTCCGATTTACCAATGGGCAGTCACGACGTTTCCACAGCACCAAGTGATAGGGAGCGAGTACTTAGGGCATCAATATGCCTCTGGAAGCACAATTAATGGTATTCGGCACGAAGATGTTGAAAACCTTAGTTTCGCGAATGAAAAGTTTGATTTCATCATTAGCAATGACGTCTTCGAGCACGTGCCACACCCTGCTCAGGCATTTGCAGAATGTGCGCGAGTCCTCAAGCCCCAAGGTATCATGTTAGCGAGCATTCCCTTTCATGTTGATCAACGTACTTCGGTAAATCGTGCACAATTACTAGATAAGGGAAGATTAGCCCATCATTTACCCCCGATGTATCATGGCAACCCTATTTCAGCAGAGGGTTCGCTGGTATTTACCGATTTTGGATGGGATATATTGAATACTCTGAAAGATGCCGGTTTTTCTGATGCGACTATTGACATGTATTCAGCACCAGAATATGGGCATTTGGGTGATGTGCAACTGATATTTAAGGCAACTAAACTAAATAACTAGTCGTCCCTGAATAAATGGTTTTGCTTGATCACAACAGGACTAAGATTGATTACTTGCAGGTTATTGATATGATGAGGAAAGTTCAAATCGCATTGGTTGTGCCTTGTTACAATGAAAGTGAGATGCTGCCAATTAGTATTCCCAAAATGGTAAAAGTGTTGGATGACTTAAGTGCTTCTTCTAACTCTTCATTGAGTAGTTTTATTCTATTAGTCGATGATGGTTCGCGTGATACAACATGGGAGTTAATTGTGCAAGCGGTAGAGCAATACCCAGGGTGTTTGCGCGGAATACGTTTAGCCGCTAACGTCGGGCATCAAGGTGCGTTGCTGTGTGGTTTGCATCAGGTGATAGGATATTGTGACGTTGCTGTCAGTATTGATGCTGATTTACAGGATGATTTATCGGCGATTCACTTAATGTTAGAGGAATATCGTCGCGGTGCTGAAATTGTTTTGGGAGTGCGGGAATCACGTGAAGTCGATACTTGGTTCAAACGTAATACTGCGATGTTATTTTACAAGTTAATGCGCTGGATGAGAGTAGATTTGGTTGAAAATCATGCGGATTTCCGCCTGATGTCAGCAAAAGCATTGCAAAATTTACAGCGCTTCCCAGAAAAAAATCTGTTTTTACGTGGGTTGCCACCGTTACTGCACCGAAAAGTCAGCACTGTGTTTTATCGACGTGCCGAGCGTAAGGCGGGTGTGAGTAAATATCCGTTACGTAAGATGCTGGCGTTAGCATGGGACGGAATTACTTCTTTTTCAGTTATTCCTTTACGCCTGATTGCTTTGACGGGGAGCGTTGTTTTTCTTCTATCACTTTTCATGACCCTGTATGCACTGACAAGTCATTGGTTGGGCTATGCAATTGCTGGTTGGTCATCTATTGTGATTCCAATGTATTTGCTTGGTGGGTTATTAATGCTATCTTTGGGGGTGGTTGGTGAATATGTGGGGAAGGTTTTTCTGGAAACTAAGCGTCGCCCTATTTATATAATTGATGAATGGGTTGGTTATTCTTGTGTTGAAAAGTAAATTATTTGCGCAAGTTATACGTTTTTTTTCGGTTGGCATTGTTAATACTATTATTGGTTATGCTGTTATTTTTGGTGGGATGATGTTGGGCATGTCGCCTTATATGGCTAATATTTTGGGTTATACTGTTGGATTAATGTGTTCATTTTTGTTGAATAAGATGTTCGTATTTTCTGTAGGCAATAGATTCGTCATGCAGCAGTTCAGGCGTTTTCTGATTGTGTTTGCAGTAGCTTATTTATGTAACCTCATTGTTTTACATGTAAGTTTACAGATTGGGTTTGGGGATATAGTGTCTCAAGTTATCGCAGGTGTTGTATATTCAAGTGCATTTTTCTTATTATCTCATTTATGGGTATTCAGGTAATATGATGAAAGTATACTTATTATGGCACCACTATAAAAAAACACTGACATTGGCTCTGTTGTTATTTATATTTAGTAATATTTTCGTGCAAGGTTTTGCAGATTTGGCTGTTGCTGAATTTGGGGCGAGTAGTTCTTCGTTGAGTTCAGCCTGTAAATGGGATTGTGGATGGTATGCCTCAATCGTGAATGAAGGATACTTTTTGGAGCCAAAAGAGCATGAGGCAGGAAATGCTGCAAATTGGGCGTTTTTTCCTCTTTTTCCGTTACTGGCGATTGCTGTTAAAAATATTTTTGGTATTTCAGCAGGTCTCGCTTTGGTCATAACCAGTAAATTTTTTCTTCTGATAGCTATATTCGCCTTCATGTTATTGGTTGAGAAAGAGTTAGGTAGTAAGAAGAAGATTTTGGCAGGTTTTTTAGTAGCTTTTAATCCTTATATTATTTACGCCCATGTTGGTTATACTGAGTCACTGTATTTTTTTCTCACGTCTATGGCATTTGTTGCATTGAAACAACATCAATGGATAATGGTAGGCTTCTTAACGGGTCTTTTGTCTGCTACACGAGTTGTTGGTATATTATTTCTGTTTCCTTATTTTTTTCAGCTTTTTTCTCAATTTTCATTATTTAGAAATAATTTTTCATTGCTCCTGACATTCCTGCTTGGTTTATTGTTAATACCTGTTGGTTTGGGAGGATACATGCTGTACCTTCACTTACATGTAGGAGATGCTTTAGCTTTTAGCCATATACAAGTAGCATGGGGAAGATCTTTAAGTAACCCGTTTACAAATTTATGGTTTGGATTGATGGAAGGGGGGCGATCGACTTATATGGCATTCTTTGCATTATTCAGTCTTATTATGAGTGGGTGGTTATTGATTGACAAATATTATCATTATGCAATTTTTCTAATATGTGTTACCTTGTTACCATTAGCTACAGGACTAGATTCTTTGCCACGGTATGTAATGTGGCAAGCCCCTTTCTTATTTGGGTTAGTGCTTGTCTTTGATCGATTCCCATTATTAAAATTACTTGGTGGCGTTTACGCTGCTGGAATAGCTGGTTTTATGGTTATGGCGTGGTTTTCTGGTCGCGTATTTGTTATATGAATATTGCTAACCGTATTCGATTAGGTTTAATCGTGTTGCTGTGTTTATTTTATGCTTGGCTCTTTTGGCTAATGCTGAATCCCGTAGTAAGTGATGAGTACAGCAGTTATTACATCAAACGTGAAACGTTTGACTGGCGTCCGAAACGCTACCCAGCAACATTGGAAGAGGGTTTCGTGTTTTCTCGTCTAGGGATACCGGAGTTTGTAGCATCTACGGCAGGACTGTCGATGGTTGAAGAATGGGGGCGATGGAGTGATGCTAAACTGAGTCCAATTGTCAGAATTGAATTACGAGAACCGTTACATGGTCAGATTTGTTTGGTTATAACTGCGCGTACAATACCTAAACAAATAGGTAAACCTGTATGGTTACGCATGGGGCAAATAACGCAGGTATGGCAACTTACAACAGAATCTGTAAATACCTATCAATTCGATTTTTTATTGCCAGAACAAGTTTCAACTATTGAGATTGGACCAATGCTATCTGGAACCCCGTCTGATTGGAACTCGGACAGTAAAGACCTTCGCAAATTAGGGATCGGTTTTTATCGCCTTGTCATATTGCAAGAACATTGCGCCAAAAAGTGAAATGTTTGCGCATGAAGAAAGAAAACTTAAAAAATTTACAGTGAATGTAATTTTGGTTTGATCTATCGGAACTTGACAAAGAAAACGGACGATCACTACGTATTCACCAAGAAATTACCGTTGATAACTTTGTGGGTGGTAACTGTTCACGAGCTTGCAACTGCCCCAGCTTGAGCTATGCTTGATGAATGAACGATCTGACCATCACCACCGATTTGTAACTGTTCACGGAACAGCTCCCCTTAAGCGGCAAGAAATCCAGTAACCGGATTCAGTACTTGCGGTGGAGGAATCGGCAAACGCACCGTCACTGGTTTTTTGGTCAGTGCCTGCTGGCACGCTTGGCGGATAATTCGGTAAGCGCTGACACCTAGGCGTTTGCAGGTTTCCACAATAGTCAGTATCGTGTAAACGGTCATTCTAGCCCGTCGTTGACATCCGCAAACAAATCCGAGCGCAATGGCTTATCCGCAAACCGTTGTTTCCAACATCTTGGCGTAAGGTCTTGCACCTGAGAAGCAGGATGCTCACTAACGCGCAACAGAACATCCATCAGATAGACATACGGGTTAATGTCATGCAGGCGGCAGGTGGTGATCAGGCTTTGGATGATGCCCACGTGTTCCGCGCCGAGTTCTGTCCAGCAGAACAACCAGTTTTTCCTGCCCATGGGGATGGGCCGCAGGGCGCGTTCGATGTGGTTGGTATCCATTGGTACGTCGGGATCTTCCAGAAACACGCGCAGTTCGTGTTCGCGGCGGATGACATAGCCAAGGGCTTTGGTCAGCGGGTTGGAGGGGATTAAATCGGTACGTTGTAATTGGGTTTGGCACCATTCAAAGAACTGGTCGACCAACGGCTTGCTGTGGGTGAGGCGGTAGGTACGTTTGGCTTCCCCGTCGAGTTTTTTCTCGTTAATCCGGGCTTCGTGCTGATAGAGTGCCGCGATAGTGTCAAGGGCTTGGCGTACTGCTTGGGGTTCAGCGGTTTCGGCGGCAATGAAGGTGCGACGGCTGTGTACCCAGCATTGGGCATGGGTAATCTTGTCATTGGCGTTGACGTAACTGGCATAAGCACGGTAACCGTCGCTGAGCAGTGTGCCGCTGAACTGTTGGCGAAGAGTCTTTTCAATGTGTTGCCGCCCACGGCTGGCGGAGAAGGTGAAGACGATTTCATCCTGATCCCCGTACAGCGGCCAGAAGTAGCCTTGCTTCATCTTGCCGTTGCCTGTGGGGCTGGCTTTGATGGGGGTTTCGTCCATCGCCAGCAGCTTGCTTTGCAGTACACTGGCGAGTTGCGCTTCGGCAATGGGTTTGAGTAGGTCGATGGCACGTTTCACCGCATTGGTCAGCGTCGTGCGGCTGAGGGTGATCCCCGCTTGGGTCAGGCGTTGGTGCTGGCGGTACAACGGCAGGTGGTACTGGAACTTGTCCACCAACATCCCCACCAAAAAGCTGACATCGGTGACACTACGTTCCAGCACGTTGGCGGGTGCAGGGCTGGGAAGTGGTGGGTTGCTGAGCGAAGCCGAAGCACTGCCCTTGCGTTTGATGACGGGGCGCTCGTATTGCAGGATGAGGTAGCTGGCAGGGCGTTGCGCCACCCGATGGGTCACCTGGGTGCCGATCACCTCATACTGGTCGGCCTCTTCCCCCTGAAGTTCCGGCGGGGTGAGGTGAATCACCTTGACCGGGACATCGGCGGTAAAGCGTAACCCGCTGTCATTCACGCAGTCATCGGGGCGCAGCTTGGGGGCTTTGCCGCGTTGGTAGGTGACGGTAATGCTTTCACCCTCGGGTGCGGCAACCGGGGTGGCGGCGGGGGCAAACAACGGCAACTGCGCCACCGGTATCTCAACCGGACGCTTTTCCGATTTGCTGCCAAAGACCTGTTGCCTGAACCACACCAGTTGGCGTTTTAATTCAGAAACTGCCTGTTGCAGGACGGCATTGTCTGCACGTAACCCCGCATTTTCCTCACGCAACGCCAGCATTTCCGCCACAATCGGCGGCATGGGAACGCTGGTGTCAGACGGGGTGGATGGCTTTAAAATCATGGGCTTATTGTACCAGAATGTGGCTGCACAGGATACTGGTAACGCTTGAATTGTCTGGATTTTTGCACCTCAATGCCCGCCAAAATCAACTGCAAATCCGTCCGGGTCAGTTCGCGCTGCCCGCTGGTTGTCGGCTGCACCCGGTATTGGCCCTGCTCCAGGCGTTGGCTCCATAAGCAATAGCCGCTGGGTTCAAAATAGAGGATCTTCATCTGGGTTTTACGTAGGTTCACAAACACGAAATAATGCCCACTCAGGGGATTTTGCCCTAACTGGTTTTTCACCAAAGCGGTCAGCCCCGTAAAGCTTTTGCGCATGTCGGTGGCTTGGGTGCATAGCCAGATGCGGGCGGTGGCTGCGGGGGCAAACATCAGCGTTGGCTCAGGCGTAGTTCAACACCATTCCCCAAACTCAGCACAATGTGCCAGCCTTGCCCCAGCGCGGCATGACCCGCCGATAATGCTCCCAAGTCGATGAAGGTATTGGCGGGAACGGCTGGTTCCTCCACGCCATCTGCGGAGCGTAGACGCTGCCGCCATTGGCAAAAACTGGCGTAACCGATACTGTGCTGTTCACAAAATGCCGGGGCGGATAAGCCGCTGGCTTGCCATTGGCTGATGAGGGTTTGCCATTCGCTGGCGCGGCGGTGAGGGCGTTTCATTGAGGTTTCCTTCGGTTGTTCAGGTTGGAAACCAGTTTAGGACGTGGAAATCGCGAGGGCTAGACGTGCTGAAATGGTCGCTTACAGTATCGTAACTGTTCACGGAACAGCTCCCCTTAAGCGGCAAGAAATCCAGTAACCGGATTCAGTACTTGCGGTGTAAACGGTCATTCTAGCCCGTCGTTGACATCCGCAAACAAATCCGAGCGCAATGGCTTATCCGCAAACCGTTGTTTCCAACATCTTGGCGTAAGGTCTTGCACCTGAGAAGCGGGATGCTCACTAACGCGCAACAGAACATCCATCAGATAGACATACGGGTTAGGAACTGTCCCGAAATAACTTCCCTCTTTTCTGCTAACTCAACAGTCGTAAGTTCTCCTGATCATCGGGCGCAAGGTCGTGCTATTGCCAACAATGCCAGTCAATTGCGCAACGGTAACAGGATACAATGCCACGCCTCGTTGGTCGAGCGCCGCCGCCAAATGCATTAAACCGGTATCCATGCCGATAACGCCTTGCGCCCCTTGCAGAATAGCGGCTAATTCCCCCAAACGGCAACGCGGCAGGCAATGCGCTTGAGTGTTCTCTGCTCATGCATTAATCTGCTTATTGTTACAGACACTTATCAATACTACAAAGGTTTTTAGATGCAAGTTGCACTCGTACATGAATGGCTTAGTGAAATCGCAGGTTCAGAAAAATGTGTCGGATCATTCAACAGCCTATACCCAGAAGCCGACATCTTCACCTTAGTAGACTGGCTGGATGATGCTGATCGCACATCGCTTTTGGCTGACAAACGAACCCAAACATCATTCATCCAACGACTACCCTTTGCCCGTAAACACTTTCGTCATTACCTTCCACTATTTCCCCTCGCGATTGAGCAGTTCAATCTGGAAAAGTACGATCTAATATTATCTTCATCTCATTCGGTCGCAAAAGGTGTGTTAACTCATCACCGGCAGTTACATGTGTGCTATTGCCACACACCGGTACGCTACGCTTGGGATATGTATCATGACTACCTGCGCGACGGAAATTTACAAAGCAGCATAAAATCTTGGCTTACTCGCTATGCTTTACATCGTCTGCGCCTATGGGATGTAGCCAGTAGCAACCGTGTGGACTATTTCATTGCCAATTCACACTATGTCCGCAAGCGCATCCAAAAAATTTATCGGCGGGAAGCTCACGTCATTTACCCACCTGTAGACACTGATCGGTTCAGTTTAGAGACAAATAAAGAAAATTATTATTTAACTTTCTCACGACTGGTTCCTTATAAACGGACAGATCTGATAATACAGGTATTTGCTAATACCTCACACAAGCTGCTAGTGGTTGGTAATGGCCCTGAAATGGAAAAATTACGCAAGATGGCAACTGCTAATATTGAGTTTTTAGGCTATCAACCTGATGAAATCGTAACCAGTCTAATGCAAAAAGCGAAGGCGCTGGTATTTGCCGCGTTGGAAGACTTCGGTATTATCCCTGTGGAAGCCCAAGCCTGTGGTACACCGGTTATTTGCCTGAATCAGGGGGGAACCGCAGAAACTGTCATTCATAATAAAACTGGCATCCATTTTGCGGAACAGACCGAAGCTGCAATCCGCCAGGCAGTGGATGAATTCGAGACAAAACAGCATACCTTTGACCCCAAAATCATTAACCAATTTGCCCAGCGATTTTCCGCAATGCGTTTTCGTGATGAGATTAATGAGTACATAAATGGATTAATGGAAAAGACTAAAACTTGACAGTTTTACTTATTCAAATAATAACTCCCTAGCAAAACCATTAATTGCTGATTTGAGTCACCCACAAGTAACTGTTCACGGAACAGCTCCCCTTAAGCGGCAAGAAATCCAGTAACCGGATTCAGTACTTGCGGTGGAGGAATCGGCAAACGCACCGTCACTGGTTTTTTGGTCAGTGCCTGCTGGCACGCCTGGCGGATAATTCGGTAAGCGCTGACACCTAGGCGTTTGCAGGTTTCCACAATAGTCAGTATTAACGGGCGGAATTGGTCGCCCCGGAAAGATTGGCTGAAAAAACTGGTCTTACGCCAGATGACATAGGGGCGGATGGCACGTTCGGCGGCATTATTGGTCAGAGGAACACCGGGATGACGCAGAAATGTCCATAACATAAGCTCATCATCCAGTAAACGTTGGCACTGGTTGGCGGTTTTAGTGGGCTTATCGGGATGTTGTGCTTGCCGTAAGCCGCTACCTGCTACCAATGTCTGCCGAAAGTAAACGGTCATTCTAGCCCGTCGTTGACATCCGCAAACAAATCCGAGCGCAATGGCTTATCCGCAAACCGTTGTTTCCAACATCTTGGCGTAAGGTCTTGCACCTGAGAAGCGGGATGCTCACTAACGCGCAACAGAACATCCATCAGATAGACATACGGGTTAATGTCATGCAGGCGGCAGGTGGTGATCAGGCTTTGGATGATGCCCACGTGTTCCGCGCCGAGTTCTGTCCAGCAGAACAACCAGTTTTTCCTGCCCATGGGGATGGGCCGCAGGGCGCGTTCGATGTGGTTGGTATCCATTGGCACGTCGGGATCTTCCAGAAACACGCGCAGTTCGTGTTCGCGGCGGATGACATAACCAAGGGCTTTGGTCAGCGGGTTGGAGGGGATTAAATCGGTACGTTGTAATTGGGTTTGGCACCATTCAAAGAACTGGTCGACCAACGGCTTGCTGTGGGTGAGGCGGTAGGTACGTTTGGCTTCCCCGTCGAGTTTTTTCTCGTTAATCTGGGCTTCGTGCTGATAGAGTGCCGCGATAGTGTCAAGGGCTTGGCGTACTGCTTGTGGTTCAGCGGTTTCGGCGGCAATGAAGGTGCGACGGCTGTGTACCCAGCATTGGGCATGGGTAATCTTGTCATTGGCGTTGACGTAACTGGCATAAGCACGGTAACCGTCGCTGAGCAGTGTGCCGCTGAACTGTTGGCGAAGAGTCTTTTCAATGTGTTGCCGCCCACGGCTGGCGGAGAAGGTGAAGACGATTTCGTCCTGATCCCCGTACAGCGGCCAGAAGTAGCCTTGCTTCATCTTGCCGTTGCCTGCGGGGCTGGCTTTGATGGGGGTTTCGTCCATCGCCAGCAGCTTGCTTTGCAGTACACTGGCGAGTTGCGCTTCGGCAATGGGTTTGAGCAGGTCGATGGCACGTTTCACCGCATTGGTCAGCGTCGTGCGGCTGAGGGTGATCCCCGCTTGGGTCAGGCGTTGGTGCTGGCGGTACAACGGCAGGTGGTACTGGAACTTGTCCACCAACATCCCCACCAAAAAGCTGACATCGGTGACACTACGTTCCAGCACGTTGGCGGGTGCAGGGCTGGGAAGTGGTGGGTTGCTGAGCGAAGCCGAAGCACTGCCCTTACGTTTGATGACCGGGCGCTCGTATTGCAGGATGAGGTAGCTGGCAGGGCGTTGCGCCACCCGATGGGTCACCTGGGTGCCGATCACCTCATACTGGTCAGCCTCTTCCCCCTGAAGTTCCGGCGGGGTGAGGTGAATCACCTTGACCGGGACATCGGCGGTAAAGCGTAACCCGCTGTCATTCACGCAGTCATCGGGGCGCAGCTTGGGGGCTTTGCCGCGTTGGTAGGTGACGGTAATGCTTTCACCCTCGGGTGCGGCAACCGGGGTGGCGGCGGGGGCAAACAACGGCAACTGCGCCACCGGTATCTCAACCGGACGCTTTTCCGATTTGCTGCCAAAGACATGTTGCCTGAACCACGCTAATTGGCGTTTTAATTCGGCTATATCCTGTTTCAGGGCAGCATTTTCCTCACGCAACGCCAGCATTTCCGCCACAATCGGCGGCATGGGAACGCTGGTGTCAGACGGGGTGGATGGCTTTAAAAATCATGGGCTTATTGTACCAGAATGTGGCTGCACAGGATACTGGTAACGCTTGAATTGTCTGGATTTTTGCACCTCAATGCCCGCCAAAATCAACTGCAAATCCGTCCGGGTCAGTTCGCGCTGCCCGCTAGTTGTCGGCTGCACCCGGTATTGGCCCTGCTCCAGGCGTTGGCTCCATAAGCAATAGCCGCCGGGTTCAAAATAGAGGATCTTCATCTGGGTTTTACGCAGGTTCACAAACACGAAATAATGCCCACTCAGGGGATTTTGCCCTAACTGGTTTTTCACCAAAGCGGTCAGCCCCGTAAAGCTTTTGCGCATGTCGGTGGCTTGGGTGCATAGCCAGATGCGGGCGGTGGCTGCGGGGGCAAACATCAGCGTTGGCTCAGGCGTAGTTCAACACCATTCCCCAAACTCAGCACAATGTGCCAGCCTTGCCCCAGTGCGGCATGACCCGCCGATAATGCTCCCAAGTCGATGAAGGTATTGGCGGGAACGGCTGGTTCCTCCACGCCATCTGCGGAGCGTAGACGCTGCCGCCATTGGCAAAAACTGGCGTAACCGATACTGTGCTGTTCACAAAATGCCGGGGTGGATAAGCCGCTGGCTTGCCATTGGCTAATGAGGGTTTGCCATTCGCTGGCGCGGCGGTGAGGGCGTTTCATTGAGGTTTCCTTCGGTTGTTCAGGTTGGAAACCAGTTTAGGACGTGGAAATCGCGAGGGCTAGACGTGCTGAAATGGTCGCTTACTGCCGAAAGGCTTCGCGGAGTTTATCCATACGTTGCCGGTAGAGTCTGTCAGCGTAAGCGCCTGCGAGCTTGCGGTTATGTAAGTGGACAATCAGGCGTGCCAGACGCAGCAAACGTTTCCCTAAGATGCCTGCCCGCCCGTAACGTTGTGCCATTTTTTTGAACTTACGGATGATATGCGCCCAGCACAGTTGCCGCCGTTCAGTGGGGTGGTGGTTATAGCCGCCGTGCTGGTCGCTTACCGCTTACTTCGTGAGGGTGGGTTAGATGAGTTACTGGAGGAGTCATTCAGGCGTTCTTTCAGTTCCGTCAGTTCCGCTTCCAGTCGTTTGACCCGTGCTTGCAAAGCAACCACCAACGTCAGCAGATCACGGTTAAGCTGCTGGGAGGCTGCCAAATCGGTGGGCAACGCAATGTCGGTAAAATCGGTGGTGATGGTCAGATCGTTCATTCATCAAGCATAGCTCAAGCTGTGGCAGTTGCAAGCTCGTGAACAGTTACGACATTAACCCGTATGTCTATCTGATGGATGTTCTGTTGCGCGTTAGTGAGCATCCTGCTTCTCAGGTGCAAGACCTTACGCCAAGATGTTGGAAACAACGGTTTGCGGATAAGCCATTGCGCTCGGATTTGTTTGCGGATGTCAACGACGGGCTAGAATGACCGTTTACCCTTGCTGTTCCTTAATCTGTTCGGCAATGGCGCGTTGGCAGCCCATCGCGTCCAGCGTCACAATGCAGTCTTTCAGTTCCAGCAGTTCAAGCAGCTTGGGGATGGCGGTGATTTCATTGGATTTCTCATCGGTTGCCTCTTGTGCCAATACCAGCCGGTTTTCACACGCCCAAGCCGTCACCATGTGCAAAGGCTTGCCGCCATTGGCACGGTCACGTGAACCTCTGGCGGTTTTGCCATCAACTGCGATAACCTCTTGAACTTCACGTTTGACCGCCTGCGTCCAATTGATGAAGCACTCCCGGAATTTGACGGGTGACAGCCGGGTCATTACATATTCAATGCAGTCGTGGGAAGGAACTCCATTCACCAGCGGCACGTACTGACGCAGCCAATCCAGTTTGGCGTGTCCAAAATCTTCTATCGCCTCCCAACCTTTGGCATTACTGCATACCGCACTGACCACCAGTACCAGTATGTCCAACAGCGCGTGGCGTTTGTTACGCTCTATCCGGGGATCTTCCAATGGCGAAAAATGATCTATCAGACTGGCACTCATCATGGTTTTCCGTAACGGCTAAAACCGGTAGTGTCGCTAACTGCATTGTTTCAATGCAAATTTATATGCGGTCGCCCTGAACACCGTATTGGTCGAATACAATCTCGCTTGCCCGTGACAGCGAAATGAAATGACCTTGTACCAAACCCACCGTATAGGCCTTTAAACGTGCGCCGTAACTGATGTAAGGGGCGAGTGTTGCCGGGAATTCGCCTTTATGAACCTTGCCACAACCACACGTGCAAATCAGTTGGCGGTGTTCCGTGACCACGATTTGGGGTTCGGGAATGTCCCACTGTTGCCGACATTCACCTGTCTCAATCAGGGCTTCGGTTAGCGGCAAACCACAGTCGCAATGCCCGGCAACACCGTAATATTCCACGTGATCGGGTGATGGGTGCATCACGAGGCTATGCCCTTTATGACCTGGCTGGCCACCTTTTGGGCGTTGTCCAAGCTGACGCGGCTGTGCGGGTTGGCGTTTCAGTCCATCCGATGACGGGGGCTTGTGTGAATTTTTACTGTTTTTGTTGAGCTGTGCTTCCAGCTCATTCACGCGGGCGGTCAACTGATCAATACGGTCAAACAGCGTCAACACTAACTCCACCAATTCGGCGTGGCTTAACTGCTGGAGACTTTCTCGTGTTGGGCGGGGTAGCTGGTTCATATCGATAGTGTAGCTGATTTTTTAGGAGACTGAGTAGTTACCCTTGGCATTGATATAAAATATTCCTGACTAAAAATAATTGGTAGCTTCATCATTTACATAAATGTTAAGCATCATAACGGTAGCCGCCTTCAGGCCTATCCTTATAGCGTCGATGCGTCCACAAATACTGTGCTGGAAACTCACGCACCTGTTGCTCAATCAATTGATTAATTAAGGTGGTATCCGCCAACACCGAATCACTCGGAAACGCTTCCAAAGCCGGTAAAAACCGCAACAAATAGCCGGTTTCAGTACGCACGGTAAAAAACGGTACGACTTGCGCCTTACCTAACGCCGCCAAACGGCTGGTTGCGGTATTCGTCGCCGCCGGTACACCAAAAAACGGTACAAATACCGAATTTTTACGCCCAAAGTTCTGATCCTGCGCATACCAGACCGCAAAGCCCTGTTGCAAACTGCGGATCATGTCACGGATATTGTCACGCGGAATCGCTTTACCGTAACGCTGCGTCCGTAAGCGTGTCGTCCGTAATTCAATCAGCGGGTTACGATGCGGGCGGTATACCACATGCAAGGGAAAGTATTGTGCCAATAAGCGCCCTCCCAATTCCAAACTGGTGAAATGCGCACTCAGCAATACCACGCCACCCTGTTGCAGCGCGGCTTGCAAATGTTCCATGCCTTCGATCGTGGTGTGTTGGTTTAAACGTTCCAGATTGCCCCACCAGCTCAAACCCAATTCAAACAAACCGCGCCCTAAGGAAATAAAATGCGCCCGATTGAGCTGTTCACGTTCAGCAGCAGAATGATTAGGAAAAGCCAGTGCCAAATTGATTCGACTGATCGCGCGGCGCCGAGGCAGTGCATGGAACATCAATAGCCCCAAGGCTTGACCCAGCCACATTTGCAAGCGCCACGGCAATTTGACCGCCAGCCATAAACACCCCAACCCCAACCAAGTTGGCCAGTAACGCGGTGATGAAAAAGTGTGTTGAAGCGTTGTTTCCACGTTCGGTTTAGTACTGTTTGCGACCGCTTATGGTAAACTTTTCTTTCTGATTTTGCCTGCTTTTCTGTGAGGATGCACAGTCAGCGTAAGTACAAAGCGAGGACTGAAATAACTAACATGTTAAAAAATAACAATTTAAATGGATTTAAAAATTGGAAATCAACCATCGGATTAATTAATTCTTGGTTGCTGATTTTATTGGCTTTTAGTTTTATCATGAGCATAGCCATTGGCAGCGCCATTATGACTCTGATTTTACTGCTATGGTTGATAGAAGGTAATTTTTCTGCAAAATTTCAACGCATCAAACATCATCCCATCACTTGGGCAATCCTGGCATTTATCCTTTTGCATTTTATCGGATTGCTATGGACAAGTGATTGGGACGGCGCACGTTTTGTTTTAAAAAAAGAAATCAAATACCTATTGCTCCCTGTACTCATGACGGTGGTACGCCCAGAACATATCCGGCATTATTTGGTTGCGTTTATTTTGTCAATGGTAGTGATGGTGGGGCTATCTTATGGCTTGTACGTTGATATGATCCCATCATATGAATGGCTGCGTTTAGAACAACTGCCAGATAGCAAGGATACAACGCCGTTTGTCAGTCACATTGTGTATAGCCCTGTTCTGGCACTGACGCTTTACCTCCTGCTGTACGCTATTTTTTTGCGCCGTGATGCATTATCCACAACACAGCGTATCGCTGGCATCATCTTATTCATTCTTATGGGAATTAACTTATTTATCACCGAAGGGCGGATGGGACAGTTGGTCTTCTTAGTGCTGCTATCCTTGTTTGTGTTTCAATATTACCAAGGCAAATACTTCAAACCAGCACTATTCAACTTAGCTTTATTAATCACTATAGTACCAACAGCTTATCTGCTTAGTCCCGTTATGCAAGAACGGGTAGATCAAGCATTTTACGAAGCCCAGCATTACGAAGAAGTACCCAATTCCAGCGTAGGCTTACGAGTTATTATGTTGTTAAATTCGTTTGAGATTATTCAAGAAAATCCCGTATTTGGCGTTGGCACAGGTGATTACCAACAAGAATATTACCGTGTTAATCAACAAAAGTTTCCCGAAGCGACACGCGGTGAAATATTGGCGCACTCACACAATGTTTACGTGCAACAAATGGTACTGTTTGGCATATTCGGTTTAGCTGTATTGCTCTACCTGTTTTACACCATGTTCAACCATTATCAGCATTCGACCAATCCACTTCGACCGTTCATGCTGGCATTTACCGTCTTCTATGCGGTAATCTTTTTGACGGATGGCTATCTCATGGATCATTACTTAACGTTTTTGTTCTTGTGGTTAGGGGCGCTGTTATTTGCGGATTATGAACATCAGTATGGCTAAACAGATTCTCGTCATTATCCGCCGCTCCAACGGCGATGTATTGTTAAGCTCAGCATTGCTACAACAGTTACAGGATTATTATGCAGGGGCAGGCATTGATTTACTCATCAATGACGATACCTTGGGCATTGCCAAAGCCTTGCCAGCGGTACGCCGTATTTATTGCTATTCCTATGTATGGAAAACCTTGCCCTGGTGGGCGCGAATGCGCCAACAAGTCGGCTTAATTCGTCAACTGTGGCGGCGGTATGATCTGGCAATTTCCCTCACCACCACCGATAGCAGTGTGTTGTATGCGCGACTCGCAGGGCGACAAGCCATCAGCCTGATTGAAACCGACACCCGTAAAAGCTGGTGGAAACAACGCTTACTCGATGGTTATTATTATCTTGACCCCACGCAACACGTCATTCTCAACCATTTAAAAGCCTTAAACGTGTTGCAGATTCCACAAGGTAAGGTAATAACGCACATTCAACATAGCGCTGAAGCCTTGCAGCGGGTGCAAGCTAAACTCCATGCGCAAGGCATCCGCACGTTTTTAATTTTCCACCCCTCGGCTCAGTATGCCTACAAAATTTATCCAGACACCTTACGCCAACAGTTGCTACACCGACTCAATGCCTTGGGAATAGCGATTGTGGTGACAGGCGCGAACACACCGCTGGATTTACACATCAAAGTCACACTGCCAGACTTGGACAATCTTTACGATTTTATTGGGGAAACCAGTCTGGATGAGTACATTGCGCTCAGCCATCTCGCCAGCGCGTATGTGGGTGGGGATACCCTGAACATGCACATTGCAGCCGCGCAAGATAAGCCTATTTTTGCGATTTTTGGCCCTACACTGCTACCTATTTGGTCGCCGTGGAATAATGCATTGCAAACGGCGGCGACACACAACCAACCACAGCAGACTTACAGCAATATCACGATTTTTCAAGCCGATATGGCGTGCGTACCGTGTGGAAAAGCCGGTTGTGACGATCAACACGGTCGCAGCGAGTGCCTTTACAAGATAAACCCTGCGCTCATCAGTACCGCAGTTAGTAACTGGATGAAAAACATTCCAAAAGAGAACATTCATGACCAACATTAGTGGGCTAGTCATCACCTACAACGAAGCACACAATATTCGCGCCTGCCTTGAATCGCTGTGGCAAGTCTGCGATGAAATCATCGTGATTGACTCCCTCAGCAGCGATGACACCGTGGCAATTGCCACAGAATTAGGTGCCAAGGTGTATTCGCAAGCGTTCCTCGGCTACGGGCCACAGAAAAACTACGGTGTAGATCACTGCCAACATGCATGGGTACTGAGTTTGGATGCGGATGAACGTTTGGAGGCGGATGCCATCAGCGACATCAAAACGCTAGACTTGACCAATAGCCCGTATGACACCTATGCGTTTCGCCGCAAAAACCTGTTTCATGACAAATGGATACGCTGCACCTCCTGGTATCCCGATCATGTGCGGCGCTTATTCAACCGTGAAAAAGTGCGTTTTTCCCATGCGCAATGCCATGAAAAAGTCGAAAGCAGCGCCCATACCGCGCTGAAATCGCACATCCGGCATTATTCTTACACCAACTACCACGACATACTGCACAAGCTGAATAAGTATTCCACCCAATACGCCCTCGACAATGCCACCAGCCAACGGCGTGTCAGCGTCTGGTCGCCGCCACTGCATGGCTTGGGGGCTTTCCTGAAGAACTATTTAATCAAAGGCGGTATTGGCTGCGGCTTTGACGGCTTCACCATTTCACTATTGAATGCGCTGGGGTCTTACCTGAAATACGCCAAATTACTGGAAATTCAACGCTATAACGGGGTGCAATCGTGAAAGTCAGTGGTTGTACATTTATCCGTAATGCGCAAATTTTAGGGTATCCCTTCCTCGAATCCATCCGCTCAATCCTACCGATTGTGGATGAATTCGTCATTGTGGTCGGGCAAAGTGAAGACGATACCTTGCAAATCCTCCGCGACCTCCACGAACCCAAAATTCGCATCATCGAAACGGTGTGGAATGACAATATGCGTGTCAAAGGTTACGTCTACGGGCAGCAAAAAATGATCGCGCAATTTGCCTGTACCGGCGACTGGATTTTCTATCTGGAAGCCGATGAAGTGGTGCATGAAAACGACTTGCCGCGCATTCAAGCCAGTATGCAACAACACTTGCACGACGAGCGCGTGGAAGCCCTAATCTTTGATTACCTGCACTTTTACGGCAATGCCAATACCTATTTGTGGTCGCCGGGCTGGTATCGCCGCGCCCCGCGCATTATCAAAGCGTCGGTCAGAAGTTACGCCCCCGACGGCTTATTTTGGCTGGTATTAGCCTCCAACAAACACGGGCGCTATCCCAATGCGGCGCACACTGGCGCAACCATGTACCACTACGGCTGGATCAGAAGCGAAGCCCAAATGAACCTCAAAGCCAGTTGGGTAGAAAAATATTGGAACAAACGCAATGCCGCGATTGATTACCGTGAGATGGATGTCCGTATTTTGCGCGAATTCAACGGCACTCACCCGGCTGTGGTACAAGACTGGCTCCCATCCGCAACTGGTTTATTTCAAACCAACCCCGCCTACCGCCCCACCCGCAAGCAGCAAAAACATTGGTGGATGTTGAAACTGGAACGCTGGTTCGGGCTGGAACTCAGCAAAAAACATTACACGTTGGTGACATAGCCATGCTCTACCTCCACCATTCCAACCAACTCGAACAACTTGCCAGCGAGTTCGCCCGTTTGCAGCGTGATGACCCGTTAGCGCCGTTGGCAAAAGAACAGGTGGTGGTGCAAAACAGCGGGATGGGGCGCTGGCTCTCGTTGCAAACGGCGGGTTTTAATGGCATTACTGCGAATATTCGCTACTTATTCCCGGCAGAAATGACGTGGGAATTGTTACGCATGGTGTTAGCCGAGGTTCCTGAGAAAGACCCTTGCACTCCGGCATTAATGCGGTGGCGCTTGTTGGCTATTTTTCTGAGTGAACCTGAAGAATGGCCGGAACTGGCGCGTTACCTCGATGGCGGGGCAATGGCGGCTTGGCAACTCGCGGCTCAGCTTGCCAAAGTGTTTGACCAATACCTGTTTTTCCGCCCGGACTGGATTCGGGAATGGGAAAGCGGTAAAGGTGCTGCGGATGACTGGCAAGCGCGGTTGTGGTGGCGGGTGGCAGGCGAACAGCACTTGCCGCATTGGGTGCGTTTGCAAGAACGTTTTGCCCATGCGTTGGCAACGCTTGAACCGACGGTTTTGCCGAAACGCATCTGTTTTTTTTCTGTGCCAGTGTTGTCGCCAGGTTATGTGCAGTTGCTGGGGAAAGTGGCGGAATACACCGACATCCACATTTATTTGATGAACCCTTGTGCAGACTATTGGGGTGATATTGAATCCGAAAAGCGCAAACACAAACAACAAGCCGACGTGCAGGATTATTTCAGTGTTGGCAACCCGCTGTTGGCTTCGTGGGGGCGGCAGGGGCGTGATTTTCTCGATTTGCTGATTGAAGCCAATGCCGATATTGATGATCTGGAATTGTTTGGCGAGCCGGATGAAACCACGCTGCTAGGGCGGGTGCAAGCGGATATGTTGTACTTGCGGATGCCAGAAGCAGGGGGGAAGGTGGATACGTCGATTACTTTCCACGCCTGCCATTCGCCGATGCGTGAAGTTGAAGTGTTGTACGATCAGCTTCTTGCTTTATTCGAGGCACACCCTGAGATTACGCCGGCGGATGTGGTGGTGATGACCCCTGACATCGACACGTATGCACCGTATTTGGATGCGGTCTTTTCCAGTGCGATTTACCCGCTACCGTTCAGTATTGCCGATAGCAACCCGGCCTATGCGCAAAGCATCACCCATCTCTGCGAACATTTGCTGAGCATTCCGCAAGGGCGTTGTGACGTGGAAAGCGTACTGACCTTGTTAGAATTCGAGGAGGTGCGTGCGCGTATTGGCGCGGATGAAGCGCAAGTGCAGCAATGCCGTGCTTGGATTCGTGCCGTCAATATTCGCTGGGGTACTGATGCTGGGATGCGCCCGGAACTCGGTGGGGCGCATACCCCGGAGCATACTTGGCGTTACGGGCTGGATCGTTTGCTGTTGGGTTACGTGATGCCCGGTGATGCCTTATTCAACGGTATTCTGCCCTGGAATGAAATCGAAGGTAGTCAAGCAGAAATGCTGGGGCGCTTACAGCAGGTGTTGGATGCGGTGTTTGAGCTGGCAACGTGGGGGCGGCAACAGCATCTGCTACCGGAATGGAATCGGCGTTTTCGTCAGGTGTTGGATAGCGTCGTGGGCGAA
Source organism: Candidatus Thiothrix putei (assembly GCA_029972225.1). Taxonomy (NCBI): domain Bacteria; kingdom Pseudomonadati; phylum Pseudomonadota; class Gammaproteobacteria; order Thiotrichales; family Thiotrichaceae; genus Thiothrix; species Candidatus Thiothrix putei. The sequence goes on along the minus strand of CP124756.1, from coordinate 3,543,177 downwards.
GATGCGCCGCTGCAATCAGTATGGCAAGCGCTGGAGAATTTAGAAAAAACCGTGACGCAAGTGGGTTTTGAGCAGCCGTTGGAGTGGGCGGTATTCCAAAGTGCACTGGCGGAACAGCTCGATAAACGCAGTGAGGCCGATGGCTTTTTGGGGCGTGGCATCACATGTTGCGCCTTAATGCCGATGCGGACTGTGCCTTTCCGGTTTGTTGCCCTGATCGGGATGAATGATGGGATTTATCCACGGCGGGATGCACGTGCCAGTTTTGACCGCATGGGGCAGGGGATCAAGCGTGGCGACCGTCTTAAACGTGATGAAGACCGTTATTTGTTTTTGGAAAGTATTCTCTCGGCGCGTGATGGCTTGTATATCAGTTACCTTGGGCAAAGCCCGCACGATAACAGCGAATTGCCGCCCTCGGTGTTAGTGAGCGAACTGATGGATTATTTGGAGCGCTGTGTACCGGGTAGCCGCAACGCTTTGCTTACCAAACACCCCTTACAAGCTTTTAGCCAGAAATACCTGCGTGGTGGTAATGGTTTGTTCACGTATAACCCTTATGTGGAGGGGAGAGCGGAGAATGCCGCGAGTCTTTTCCCGTCTTTTTGGCAGGATAACGTGTTGCCTGAGCCTGATGCCAGTTACCGTTATCTCAATCTTGCTGATTTGATTCGTTTTTACCAAAACCCCGCCAGAGCCTTTTTGAAAGAGCGTTTTGGCCTGCGTTTGAGCGAATATACCGAAGAGCTGCCCATTCGTGAGCCGTTCGGTTTGGAGCAGTACCGTGATCGTGAGGTACGTGAGTGCATTTTCCGGCAATTGCAGCAAGCACTGCCGGTGAGTACGGCGGAACCTTTGCTACGAGCGCAGGGCTTGCTGCCACACGGTAAACCCGGTGAGTTGGTGTTCAGGAAAGAAGCGGAGGTGGTGGAAGTATTTTTCAACCGCATTCAGCCCTTACCCGCGTTACAGCGTGAAACATTTAGCTTAACCTTGGGCGATTTCTACCTGAGCGGTACGTTGAATCATTTGGATACGCAGGCAGGGCGACAGCTATACGAACTGGGCAAACTGAGTTATTGGCAGTGGCTGGATATTTGGTTGCATCATCTGGTGTTGAATGCTGTACCGGAAAGTGGTTGCCCACCCGTTACCCGCATTGATACACCGGATGAGCATTACCAGCTTGAGCCGGTCACGGATGCACGCGCCCAACTGCAACAACTGTTGGCATGGTATTGGCAGGGTTTGCAGGAGCCGCTGCCGTTCTTCCCTAAATCCGGGTTTGGCATGATGGAGGCGGAAGCGCCTAAGTTAGAGACAGCATTAGGCAAATGGCATAGCAGCGGGCGTTATAGCGGAGAATGTGAAAAGCCCGAATACCGTTTGCTGTATCGTGGCAGCAACCCGCTAGAAACCCACCAACAGGCATTTATGGAAATAGCGGGTGGTGTTTTCGGGCGGCTGTTTAGCGCAAGGAAATGACCGGCCAGCCCTTGTCGATGGCAATCTGATGCAAGGTGTCATCGGGGTCAACGGCGACGGGGTTATCCACCATTTCCAGCAAGGGCAAGTCATTGCGTGAATCGCTGTAGAAATAGCTGCCCCTTAAGGTTTCTGCACGGTTGGCAAGCCAGTGTTGCAGGCGCGTGACTTTGCCTGCTTGAAAACAGGGAACGCCGTCAATTTCACGGGTATAGCGCCCATTTACCACTTTGGGTTCGGTTGCCAGCAAGTGTGGAATGCCAAACGCCTCGACAATCGGGCGGGTGATAAAGCTATTGGTGGCGGTAATGACCATCAGCGTATGCCCTTGGCGGCGGTGCTGTTCCACCAATTGTTTTGCCGTTTCGGTGATCAGGGGGTGAATCACACTTGCCATGAATTCTTGGTGCAAGGTCGCTAATTCCGCCATGCTGCGTTCACTCAGTGGCTTGAAGGAAAACGCCGAAAACTCGTGGATATCGAGCACGCCTTGTTTGTATTGCTCGTAAAAGTACTGGTTGGCGGTTTCGTAATGATCACGTTCGACCAACCCCTTGCTGACTAAGTATTGCCCCCATTCGTAGTCGCTATCGCCGCTGAGCAGGGTGTTGTCCAGATCAAAAAGTGCCAAAGTCATGTTTTTTTTAACTCTTGCTGCGGAAAACCGACGATTGTACCTGCTTTTTCCTCACGTGAAATTGCCGAATCATGACAGTTGTGGAAAAATCAAGGTAAGTTCAGCTTTGGAGAGTGAATCGTGATTGATCAGGAAGGATTCAGAGCCAATGTGGGCATCATCCTCTGCAATTGCGACGGGAAAGTGTTTTGGGGGAAACGGTTAGGGCAGGATTCCTGGCAGTTTCCACAGGGAGGAATAGATCAAGGAGAATCACCGATTGACGCCATGTTTCGTGAGCTGTACGAGGAAGTTGGTTTGCGGCACGATCAGGTGGAAGTTGTTGGGCAAACTCGTGGATGGTTGCGGTATCGCATCCCCCATTACATGATTCGCCGTCGGGCGAGGCCATTGTGCATCGGGCAAAAGCAGCGCTGGTTTTTGCTGCGCTTGAGGTGCAATGACTATGATGTCAATTTACAGGCAACCGGGAAACCGGAATTTGATCACTGGGAATGGGTAGATTATTGGCAGCCTGCCCGCCAAGTGGTGTTTTTTAAACGTCGAGTGTATCACCGTGCGTTAAACGAATTAGCGCCGTTATTAAGCTAATACCCTACCCCGTAGAGACGCAAAATGTTGCGTCTCTACCTGTGTACGCAACACCGCAGATTATCTGCAATGATCATGATTTTTCTCATGCTCTTGGGCGTTCTGCCCGACGCGATTTAACTGTTTTGTAGCTATAACTATAGACGAGGCAGACATACAACAATACTGCCCATTTTTGATTACAAATTGTTTTTCGCTAAGAGGAAATTTTGATGAAAACAGTAATGGCCATGATGGTAGGCGCGGTAGTGGGCGTCGTAGTAACAGCAGCGGTGGGTTGGAATGTAATGCCGGGGATGATGTTGCACGAAAGCGCCAGTCCGCTAAGCACAGCAGAAACGGTGGATAAAATTAAAGAGAATGCCTTGAGCAAAGGCTGGGTGGTATCCGATGTTAAGCCCTTGCATGAGTCCGTTAAAAAGCACGGAGGCAAGGATTTGAAGCCGGTAATGCTGGTGAACTTGTGCCAAGCTACCCATGCTTCCAATATTCTGGAGCAAGATCAGAATAAGAAAATATCCGTGTTTATGCCATGCACCATTTCAGTCTATGAAAAATCGGACGGCAAAGCCTATATCGGCAGCATGAATGCCGGATTATTGGGGGCGATGTTTGGTGGCAAAGTGGCAGAAGTCATGAAAGACGTTTCCGCCGACCAACAAAGTTTCATTGCTTTCGCCCAGTAAGCGTTAAACACCATCCTTGCAGGTAGAGACGCAAGATTTTGCGTCTCTACCTGCACATCCCACCATTGTGTTTAAAACGGTTTCACAATTGCTAAAATGACAATCACGATCAGCAATACGCTAGGGGCTTCATTGAACCAGCGGTACCACTTGTGATCGTGGGTATTCGCATCATTCCGAAACTTAATCATCAGCTTGTAGCAAGCGTGGTGATAACCCAGTAGCAACACAATCAGCAGCAATTTAGCGTGAAACCAATGGGTTGCCACCATCAAATATTGCCAATTAAGCGCCAGCATAATCAAACCAAATCCCAGTGTGATTCCCGCCCCAATGGTCATAATCGCAAACAAGCGCCGTTCCATGATTTTAAACAGCGCGAAACTGCCACTGTTTTCCGGCATAGCGTGGTAAACATACAAGCGTGGCAGGTAAAACAGCCCCGCGAACCAAGTCACCATGAAGATAACGTGGATGGCTTTGATCCATTCGTACATAAATTATCCTTTTAGCATGGAACGGATTTGCTGTTCCAATTCCGCGAAGTCGAAACTGCCGAGTTGCATCCGGGTGATTTTACCTTCTGGGCTAACGAGGAACGAGGTGGGCGTGACTTTAATACCGCCAAATGCTTGCCCCCATTCACCGGTTTTGTCATAGACCAAATCGTATTGCATCCCTTTTTGTTGGCGCATCGCTTTGATCGCCGACTCTTGATCGTGCGGCAGGGCAACCGCGATGGTGCGGAACCCTGTGCCTTGTAGCTTTTGGTTGAGTTCCACTAAATGCGGAATTTCGCCGACGCAACCAGGGCAGTCAGTAGCCCAAAACACCATTAAGTAGGGCTTGCCTTTGAGCTTTTCCAACTCAATCGCTTGCCCATCAATGGTTTGCAGTGTGATAGCGGGCGCTGCTTTGATACCACCCGCCGGGGCGAGTAAGAAAAAGGCTACAATGCCCGCGATGAATGCCAGAATGGCGATTCCTTTGAGATCCAGTTTCATAGGCTTGGTGTTTGTTAATCGTTAAGGAAGGCGTATTATACAGGGATTTTTCAAGCCGACATAAAAAGAGGTAGTGTGAAAAGGAAGATTGGTATTGTTGGCGCGACAGGTTATACCGGCGTTGAGTTATTGCGGTTACTGGTGAATCACCCCGACATTGACATTACGTGCGTGACCTCACGTGAACACGCGGGAAGCCGGGTGGATATGATGTTCCCTAACTTGCGGGGTTATGTCGATTTGGCGTTTACCGCACCCTCTGATGACGCCTTGAGCGCGTGTGACTTGGTATTTTTTGCGACACCCAACGGCATTGCGATGAAAAGTGCGCAAACTTTGTTGGATGCTGGCACTAAGGTGATTGACCTTGCCGCCGATTTTCGCATTAAAGACATCGCGGTGTGGGAGAAATGGTACGGAATGCAACACGCCAGCCCGCCCTTGGTGGAAGAAGCGGTGTACGGTTTGCCCGAATTAAACCGGGTGCAAATCCGCAATGCACGGCTTGTCGCTAATCCCGGTTGTTATCCTACCGCTGTTACCTTGGGCTTATTGCCCTTGGTGGAAAACGGTTTGATTGATGTGGCAGGGATTATCGCCGACACTAAATCCGGTGCCAGTGGCGCGGGGCGTAAAGCCGAAGTGCACACCTTGCTGGCAGAAGCGGGGGATAATTTCAAAGCGTATGCGGTAGCAGGGCATCGCCATCAGCCTGAAATTGCGCAAACGCTTTCCAGCATTGCCCGTACATCTATTAGCCCGGTTTTTGTACCCCATTTATTGCCTATGATTCGCGGGATTCACGCTACACTGTATGCTATGTTGACCAGTGAAGCTGATTTGCAGCAACTTTATACCGCTCGCTATGCCAACGAGCCGTTTGTGGATGTGATGCCTGCCGGTTCTCACCCTGAAACCCGCTCCGTGCGTGGCGCAAATGTATGTCGCATGGCGATTCATCGCCCCGGTAATGCTGAGCGCGTTGTGGTACTCTCCGTGATTGATAATCTGGTCAAAGGTGCGGCGGGTCAGGCAGTGCAAAACATGAATTTGATGCTGGGTTTAGCAGAAGATACCGCGTTAAAGCAGCCGGGCTTATTGCCCTGATGAATACACCAAGAGATAGTAAGCACCCATGAGTTTGGAGTATAAGTTTGAAAATCGTGGCACCGTACAAGTGCGCCCGACAGGCAGCGATAAACGCAGCCCTTGTTGGTACATGCTATTAGGCGTACTGCTGTTGCTGACTGCCTTGGCGGGGTGGTTGTTTTTTAGTGGCTATATGACCCCCGCGAATGCGACGGGTGGTATTCACGCCATGACCTTGCGCGGTAAAATGGACGAGCAAGAACGCCTGATTGCCCAGCAAACCAGCACTATCCGTGAATTAGAAGATAAATTAGCCTCAGCTAAACGCGGCGAAGATGTTCAGGTGGTTGCCAATGAAGAGCTGAAGCGCAAGTTTGCGGCAGCCGAAGCGGATTTGACGGTGCAGCGCGATAAACTTGCCTTGTATGAAGAAATTCTCTCGCCAGCGGGTTTGGAGCAAGGCTTGCACCTCCAGCATTTTGCCGTCAAAGAACGTTTAGTGGATAACGATGGCAAAAAAATCAACGGGATGCACATGTATCAATACCACCTCGTCTTGGCGCACATTCGCAACGGGGAGGAGGTCATCAAAGGCAGCTATAGCATCGCAATTAGCGGCAAGCAAGATGGCAAAGCCGCCAGTGTCCTACACAAGGACGTGACCCCCACAGGTGAAAAAGTTAATACCGCATTTGAAGTAAAACATTATCAAAGTCTGGAAGGCAATTTAGTTTTTCCCAAAGATTTTGTGCCAGAATCCGTTAAGGTCAAAGTGACGCTGGCCTCAGGTGAAACCCCGGAGCGCTTAGCAAAAAGTTATGATTGGTCTTCGTTTAGTAATAAAGTCAGCCCTGTGGTGACTGACTCCACCGCATCCATCACCAAGGAGTAAATGAACATGTTCGGAAAATCCGCCAAGTCTAGCAGCGGTAGCACCAGTAGTCCTGCCCCCAGTCACCATGGCGACCAGAAAATTCGCAGCGCCCAAATTGACACGATTATTGGCAAAGGCACGACCATTGACGGTGATTTACGTTTCTCCGGCGGCCTGCATGTTGAGGGGGTTATCAAAGGTAACTTGGCAGCCGATGGCGACAATGCCACGCTGATTTTAAGTGAGCATGGGCATATCCAGGGGGAAGTACGCGTTCCCAGCATGGTATTAAACGGCGCAATCGACGGTGACGTGTTTGCCGGTGGCAAAGTTGAGCTGTTTGAAAAAGCGCGTATCTGTGGTGATGTGTACTACAACTTGCTGGAAATGGCGGTGGGTGCGGAAGTCAACGGCAAGTTGGTACGCCAGAAACCAGAGTCCGGCAAATTTGCGCCGCCACCAGTACCAGCATCCGACAGCGAATAAGGCTTTTTTACCTTGTTACCCCTGCAATGGTAACGTGACCAAATACACTTGTTTTAAGGAGATCACTCATGAGCGTTGAAACCGCTATCCCTGCACCGTTGGTCTTTACCGACGCTGCTGCTGTTAAAGTCAAAGCCCTGATTGAAGATGAAGGTAATGCAGCGCTGAAACTGCGCGTATCCGTGCAAGGCGGCGGTTGTTCCGGCTTCCAGTACGGCTTCACCTTCGATGAAAACATGAACGAAGATGACACCGCCGTGGAAAACGCTGGCGTGACGTTGTTGATTGACCCGATGAGCTTCCAGTACATGGTCGGTGCCGAAATCGACTACACCGAAGGTCTGGAAGGGGCGCAGTTTGTGATTCGTAACCCGAATGCGACCACGACTTGTGGTTGTGGGTCGTCTTTCAGCCCGTAAGATCGAAGAAAATCCTCCCCCAGCCCCTCCTTTTGCAAAGGAGGGGTGTTATGTCAGAGTTCCAAAATCACCCGAAACTCTTCGCCATCATCAATAAACTGCACGGCTTTACCCAGTTTTCTCGCTTCCTGATATACCATCGGCAAGCCGCGCCCCAGTTTATCCATGTACCCCAAGTTCTCCATTAAGCGCACCAACAGCGGATTGCGTGAAAAACTCGTCCCTGTGGTGAGTTTGCTGACTTTAACCGTATTGGGCAACCGACCGGGGCTGATGAATTCAATGCGGTCATCGAACAGAAATACACGGATTTGCGAGCCAATAATGCTGTAGTTTTGCCGACTTCTTTGGTGTCCACCGCCATTTATTCCCGTTTGAATTCAATGTATTAGTTTTCGGTCGCAGGGATTGGGTTCATGGTCAGGCATCACGTTTATCTGCTACAAGTCAGCGTGATTGTAACAGATGTGCATTCTTGATATGGCTTAATGGAACTTTGTTACCTATACTTCTATAAAGTGAAAGTTTCTGGAATTTTCAATGCAAGCATTAACCGAAAAACTGCTATTCCACCCCTACCGCGAACGCATTCTGGATGAAACCCAGTTAGCACACTTAATGGGTGGCACATCCGCCCGCCGTTATGGTTTGACCAACCGTGCGCTGCAAGCAGGTGAGTTGCAACGCCTGATGCGCGGCTTATACGTATTGCCGCAACGTTTCCGGCAAACCCGCTTGCATCCCTTTGTGATTGCCCAGCGATTACACCCCACCAGTTACGTATCGTTTGAAACTGCTCTAGCATGGCACGGCTGGATTCCTGAAGCCGTTCATACCGTTGCGAGTGTGACACCGGGGCGTAAAACCTTGCAGTATCAACCGGATGGTTTCGGGTTGTTTACCTATCATCCGCTGGCATTACACAAGGGTTATTTTCTGGTGCAAGTAGCACGGGTTGAACTGGAAGGGCAGGCAGCATTGCTGGCAAATCCGTTACGCGCTTTGTTGGACTGGGCGTGTTTTCACAAGCAACCTTGGCAAGGCTTGGCGTTTTTGCAAGATAGTTTGCGGATTGAACCGGAATCCCTTGCCCGCATTACTGCGGCGGACATCATTAACTTGCGCTACGTTTACAAACATAAAGCCGTGCAGCACTGGCTGACGCAGTTGGGTGTCGCGTTGCAACTCACCGGGGAAACTGTCTAATGCTGGAATTGTTACAACAACGTCTTGACCGTTATCAAGCGAAAGACCCGCTGCAAGAAGAGCAGGCGTTAAAAGAAATCATGCAAGAGATTGCTCTCTATGCTTTGTGGCAGGCTGGTTTTTTTGAGGTGGCAGCATTTCAGGGTGGAACGAGCTTACGCATTTTGCATCAATTGCCACGCTTTTCCGAAGACTTGGATTTTCTGCTGAAGCAACCTGACTCTGCATTCGCATGGGAAAAGTATTTGCAACCGCTATTGGCGGTCTTTGAGCTTTTTGGTTTGCGCCCGGAAGTATTGGATAAAAGCCGTATGGATCAGGCTGTCCGTAAAGCATTGCTCAAGGATGATTCGATTGCCGGTCAACTCAACCTGTCGTTTTATGCAGGACTTGGTAATCCGGCACGCCACTTGAAAATCAAGTTGGAGGTGGATGTGAATCCGCCCGCTGGTTCAGGGTTCGCGTACAGTTATCTGGATTTTCCGTTGGATTTCGAGGTTTGCCATCAGGATTTGGCGAGTAACTTTGCCTTGAAAATTCACGCGCTGCTGTGTCGCCCCTATTTGAAAGGGCGTGATTGGTATGATTTCGCTTGGTATGTCAAGCAAGGCGTTGCGCCCAATCTGCTGCATTTGCAGGCAGCTTTACAGCAATCCGGCACGTGGGCAGGGCAGGGAATTGCGGTAGATACCGCTTGGTTGCAAGCAACACTGACCGCCAAAATCAGTAGCATTGACTGGAAAAAGGCGGTCAGTGATGTGGAGCGTTTTGTACCGTTATGGGAACGCCCCGTGCTACAATTGTGGAGTGAGCGTTTCTTCCTGCAAAAACTGGCTCACTTGCCGCTTACCCCGTATTGCGCATCCCCGCCGCAATCGCATTAATCGTCCGCAGCAACGTCGGCAACCAGGGCGAATCGGTATTCCCGGTTTCCGCCACATACTGCCGATGCCGCCGGATCAGCGTAATCTGGATGTGGTTCAACGGGTCAAGGTAAGGGTCACGGCGTTGCAGTGAATATTGCAGCAAGGGCGTTTCTTCCATCAGCCCGGTGAGGTGCGCTACCGCCAGCACTTCTGCAACGGTTTTTTCGTATTCGGTGCGAATGTCGGCAAAAATCTGTTGTGCATTCTCCTGATCGCTGGCGAGGGCAGCGTATTCCTTGGCAGTATCCATTTCGCCTTTGTACAACGCCATTTGCGTATTGCTGAGCAAGGAGCGGAAGGCTGGCCATTGCGTATACATGCGTTCCAGCAATTTGCCGTTGTCGGGGTGCGCCGCACGGAAGGTGCTTAATGCCGTACCGATGCCGTACCAAGCGGGCAGGGTATGCCGCGATTGCGCCCAACCGAATACCCACGGAATCGCGCGGATCGAGCCTTTGTCACGCACGGTTTTCTTGCGGTGTGACGGGCGCGAACCGATGTTCAGCAAGGCGATTTCCTGCACCGGGGTGGCTTCATAGAAATAGTCCATCAGCCCCGGTGTCCAGTCGGTCAATTGGCGGTATTGTTGTTCGCCGCTCGCCGCAATTTTGCTCATGGCTTGGTGGAATTCGTCAGGATAAGCGCCGCGTTTTTTCAGCAAACCCACGCTGGCTTTGAGCAGCCCGGTGCAACCCACGCCCAATTCATACACCGCCGTTTCCACGTTGCTGTATTTCGCCGCCAAGACTTCGCCTTGTTCGGTGAATTTGATTTGCCCGTGCACGGTGTCGGGTGGTTGCGCAATAATCGCTTCGTGCGTGGGGCCGCCGCCGCGCCCGACCGTGCCGCCGCGCCCGTGGAACAAGCGGCATTTCACCCCGTAACGGTCGGTCAGGGCAATCACTTCTTGTTGTGCGTTGTACAAGTTCCAGTTGGAAGCGAGGATGCCGCCGTCTTTGCACGAGTCGGAATAGCCCAGCATCACCTCTTGCAGATTGCCCGACGCGGTTAAGCAGGCACGATAAGCATCATTTTCCAGCAAATGGCTTAATACGCTACTAATGCGCTTGAGGTCGTCAATGGTTTCAAACAAGGGCGAAATCTGGATGTGGCAGAACAATTGACGGTGTTCGTCATAGCCGACCAAGCCCGCCATGTGTGCCAGCAACATGACTTCCATAATGTGGCTGGCGTGATGCGTCATCGAAATCACATAAGTGCCGAAAATGCCTGCGCCTGCTTCGTTGCGCATTTCTAAGATGCTGTCGAAAATTTCCAAAGTTTCAGCGGTGCGTTCGCTGAGTTTGGGGCGGTGTGGCATGGGTAAACGCGGGCGTAAAATCAGTTCCGCCAGCAATTCCATGCGCTCGGCTTCGGGCAATTCCAAGTAGTTATGGCACAAGCCGGAGAGTTGCAGCACTTCGGCGACGGTTTCGCTGTGGATGGTGGACTCTTGGCGAATGTCGAGTTTGTACAAGCCAAAGCCGCAGGTTTCGGCTAGGCGAATCAAGTCTTTGAGTTCGCGCCCCGCAATTACCCAGTCACCGTGGCTGCGCAACGAGTCACGAATCAGGTACAGCTCGTGGATGAATTCGCTGACATCGGTGTAAGCGTCTATTGACAGCGTGGCGTGTTCACTTTGCAGGCGGGCATTCACAGTATTGAGGGTTTGGTGCAACTTGTGGTGCATAATACTGAGCAAGCGCCGGTAGGGTTCTTGCTGGAAACTTTCGTGGGCGTAGTGGAAGATAACCTCGCCAATGCCAATGCGCTGGTCTTCTTGCTGCAAATACGCGGTGAATTCGGGGGTCGGCGTGATGAATTCCAGCGAGTGGGAGAGTACCGAGCGCAATTCTTTCACGCGGTGAATGTAAGCTTGCAGGGCGAGTTGCATTTGCATCCGAATCGCTTTGCGGGTCAAAGCAGGCGTGACGAAAGGATTGCCGTCACGGTCGCCGCCGATCCACGAGCCAAAGCGCAAAAAGCTGGGTACGGTGACAGCACCCCAACCGTAAGCTTTGCGGGTAGCGCGTTCAAAGTAGCGGTAAACGATGGGAATCGCGTCAAACAAGGATTCGCGGAAGTAGTACAGGCCGTAACGGATTTCATCTTCGACCGTGGGCTTGCGGGTGCGGACTTCGTTGGTGCGCCACATGAGCTGAATTTGCGCTTTCAGGTGGCGCATCAGCGATTCGCGTTCGCTTTCTTCGGGGTCATTATTGAGTTGGTCAATCACCAAAAAGATGCGGCGCTGGATTTCCATCATGGTGCGGCGGCGTGCTTCGGTCGGGTGCGCGGTGAATACCGGAATGTAACGCATCTGGTCGAGCAGGCTTTGCATTTGCTCGGCGGTCATGCCTTCTTGCTGGAGTTCCAGCACAGTACGGCGCACTGAACCTTTCCATAATTGGCTGTCGGCTTTTTGGATTTCACGGCGACGTTCACGGTGCTGGAAATCTTCCTCAACGATATTGGTGAGGATATAGAAGGTGTTAAACGCCCGAATCACTTGTTCGAGCATATCCACATCCAGTGCGTCGATCAGTTGCATCAACTCAGTGCGGGCAGCGTCATCATTGCTTTTACGCAGGCGGATATAGCCACGGCGTAATTTTTCAACCGTGGTGTACACGGCTTCGCCTTCCTGTTCCTTGATGATTTCGCCAAGCAATTCGCCGAACTGGCGGATATTGTGCTGCAATTTGGCAACGTCGAAAGGCTTGTCTGTGGTGAGATTCATGGTCTGTCGTATCCCCGAATAGTTAATGCACAAATACATGCAAAAAGGAGGCCGACATTATGCCTTATGTATGACTAGCCATAAAGAAACGTGAGAAATGTAACGAAATGATGAAGTTTCGGTTTTTTGTTGCGATGCAGCAAAAAAGTCGTTGACAGCCTTTCGGGAAAGCGATATTGTGCACTGCATCAAATGCAGAAATGCATTAAGAGATTCAACCGAAACCCGCACTAGGAGATAAGACATGCAAAACGAAATGATGAACATCGTAAAACAATTCAGTGACAGCGCGATGGCTTCTGCCAAGAAAATCGGCGAACTGAACATGAAAACCTTTGAAACACTGGCTACCAAGCAAGCTGACCTGATGAAATCTTGTGTCGAAATGGGCACTAAGAACGCAGAAGCAGCAACCAAAGTAAAAGACCTGACCGAACTGACAGCACTGCAACAAGACGTTACCCGCACTTGTGGCGAAAAATGGGTTGCGAACATGCGTGAAGCGACTGAAATGCTGACTTCCGTTCGTGACGAACTGACAGCCATCATGGAAGAAGCTGCAAAATACACTCAAGCTGGTGCTGAGCAAGCAGTAGAAGCTGGCAAGAAAGCAGCAACTGAAGCGGTAGAAAAGACCACTGAAGCGGTTGAAAAAGCCTCTGCTGAAGTGGTTGAGCTGACTAAAGAAGCGGCAGGCAAAGCCGTTGAAGTGACTCAAAAAGTTGCTGCTAAAGCTAAAGCTGCTTAATTAACGCGTTTGACAGTGGGTCAGGGTGTAACTCCTTCTTGCGACCTGACCCGCTTCTCCTCCATTGCCCGCTCTTGTAGCGGGTAATTTTTTGGCCTATTCCGCATCAAATTCCAGCGCAGCGACCACAGGCATGGTGTGACCGATAATGCCTTGCAACGCCCCGTACATACCGGTGGTACTGCCGATCACCCTCTGTAACTGCTTTTCACGTTCTGCCCAATGCTTTTCCATGGCGCGGCGTTCTTTGTGAATTTGCGCTTGCATGGTGTCGAAGGCTTCTACAATCGCTTCTACCCGCTGGCGGAATTCATCACCGGATAGGTAACGCCACAGCAATTCCATTTTCGCATCCAAGCCTTCACTGGCAGCGCGGGCGTAACTGACTTGTACCAATTGTTCGCGCAAGACGCTGGCGAGTGCCTGCCAGTTTTTCAAATCGCTGACCCACACGCCATCAATGCGCCCGAAGCCGCGAATCGTTTCCGGCACAACTACCGATACCAATACTGCAATCGCGGCTCCGGCGCTGCGTTGGTCTTCTTTAAGTTTGTCGATCCAGCTTGCTTGCCATGCCTTGGTGTTTTTCGATTCCCAGATAATCGCGCCGCATTCTTGCAACTGCGCGTTGATCACGGTTTGGATAATGTCCGCACCGCGCATTCCTTTGGGCACGGGTTGGATAGTGTCATGCGGGAAAGCGTGTTGCAGGGTGGTTTGCATGTCTTGTTCCAGCACTTCGCCTTGTAACTCTTGGGAGCCGAGTTCGCTGCGGCGTTTGGCGTTTTCCAAATCTTTGAGCAGATTGCTGATTTGTTGGTCTTTTTGCTTGAGTTTGAGGTCTTGTTCTTCGGTGATTTGATTGCGCAGGCTGTGTTCGAGTTGCTGGCGGGCGGTGTCGAGACGGCGTTGAATTTCGAGTTCCATGTCGCGGGCGCGGGCTTCGAGTTCGGCTTTTTCTTGGCGTAATTGCAGCTCGGCTTGGTTGGCGGTGGCGATGCGCTGCTGGCTCAGGTCGAGTTGTTGTTTGAGCAGGGCAATGTCTTGCAAGGCTTGGCGCTGTTGTTCGCTCACTTGTTGTTGTAGCAGTTCGCGCTCGTGTTGCAGGCGCTGTTGCGCTTGTTGTTCGGCGCGTTCGGTCGCGGCACGCAGCGCTTGTTGCTGTTCGGCGGCGAGTTCTTGGCGCATTTGCCCGCGTAGCACGTCGGAAATGGCAATGGTTGTGCCGCACTGGTGGCATTCGATGGTGGTGTCTTGCATGGTGATGGCCCTTGGTTACTGGATGCGCAGAGTATAGGCGCAACTCGCGACGAAGGGCAGGTTGACAAGCTTGTCAGTGTTGGAGGGCGTTTACATTCGGGGTTCGCGGCGTAGCGGTTCGGCACGTGGCGGTGTGGTGTCACCGGGTTTGGCGTTCATGTAGCAGGCGTGTTTGCCGTCGCTGTAACCGATGCGGTAGAACACCGCGAGCGCGAGGGTTAGCACGATGCTGGCGAGGGTTTGGTAAATGCCAAATGCTTCAATCGCGGTGCCGAGTACCCAGAATAAGCCGATGCCCGCGAAGATCGAACCGGCGATGGTAGCGTGTATGCGTGTTGCCATGAGAAGCCCCGTGCTGTTTTTATTAATAAGTTAAATTAATGATAGCAGGGGAGAAGGTGGGCGTATAGACCACAACGATTAATTTAAGCGCGTGACACGTAGGTCGGACTTTAGTCCGACACTTTTGCTGAAATTACAGCTACCATCATGAATCGAAAGGCGTCTTAATCCCTTTTAAATCAGGGCGGTCTTCAGAACCAATCAACACACGGAGACAAGACAATGACCAGTAGTCTTAATCCCTTTTAAATCAGGGCGGCATTTAGAATTGGTCGTTTTTTGTCTTGAACTGGGATTTTTAGGATTAAAGGATTAGTAGGATGTAAGTGGGCATCTTGGAAATCTTTTAATCCTGAAAATCTTAGTTCAGATTAAAAGAGGCTGAAAGAGGGCGTATGCAATACGCCCCTACGAAAGAATCCACTGTAGGGGGCGTATTGCATACGCCCTCTTAATCCCTTTTAAATCAGGGCGGTCTTCAGAACTTATACAGGGCTTGACATACATGATAGTCATCCGTCTTAATCCCTTTTAAATCAGGGCGGCATTTAGAATTGGTCGTTTTTTGTCTTGAACTGGGATTTTTAGGATTAAAGGATTAGTAGGATGTAAGTGGGCATCTTGGAAATCTTTTAATCCTGAAAATCTTAGTTCAGATTAAAAGAGGCTGAAAGAGGGCGTATGCAATACGCCCCTACAGTGGATTCTTTCGTAGGGGCGTATTGCATACGCCCTCTTAATCCCTTTTAAATCAGGGCGGTCTTCAGAAGTCAGTGGAAGTGAAAAACAGACGCTCAAGTCAGTCTTAATCCCTTTTAAATCAGGGCGGTCTTCAGAACTGCGTCAGCAGCAAGTTGACGGATTTGAAGCGTCTTAATCCCTTTTAAATCAGGGCGGTCTTCAGAAAAGGAGTAATAATGATTAAGGTGAAGTAATGCCGTCTTAATCCCTTTTAAATCAGGGCGGTCTTCAGAAGATCCCATTGCGCATTTGAGCGAAACCTATGAGTCTTAATCCCTTTTAAATCAGGGCGGTCTTCAGAAGGCTCGTGTCGAATCAGCCTTTTGAATCAGTGGGTTACAGAGACCCTTAGCAGGAAATGCACTGTATAAAAAGTTGTCTTGAGAAAAAACTGACCAAGTTAGATTTTTAAACAAGCAACACAGCCCTCTGTCTGTGTGAATAGATTAATCTTACACCACCTCAGCAGCGTTTGAATAGGGATTTTCGCCCACCCAAGCGCGAAACGCCTTCATCGCCACCATGCGCCCCTCACGTTCCGCCAAGTCCAGCAACGCCGGGATTTTTTCCCGCAATGCCAACCCCGGAAAATGCGGGCTAAATTCAACGGCCTGATATTCACCCGCCTGCAACACCCAAATCACCAATTGCTTGCCATCGTATATCCACAACTCCGGCACACCCAGCGCCGCATACAACGCCCGATCTGTCGGCGAATAAATGTCGATTTCCACTGCCAAATCCGGTGGCGGATCACTATCCAGACTAATCTGCCGTTTGCCACGCACCGCCGCCGCATGTTCAATATAAAAGCACTCATCCGGTTCAACCGCTTTTTGCACACTTTGCTTACGCATGGTAAACGAACCCAGCGGGCTAAAATCCACCTCGGCGTGTTCCAACAAATATTTGATAAAGTCGCCGATATACGTTTTTGGCATTTCATGCCCAACCGATGGTGCCATCAAATGAATACTCCGCTGATTGTAATGAATGCGCAGACTGCTCCTATCCCCCAATTCATCCATGAAGCGCTCGAAATCCGCCCAAGACACATCATTGATCACCACTTCCGCATTTTCCGGAAAGCTAAGCTGACTAAACTGAAACTGCATAATGCCTGCCTCTCAAATCGCCTTTTCCCCAGTATAGCAGTCGAGCGCATACCCGCCCATGCCCATCACCGCACCTTTCCCCGCGTGTACCCACTGCCCCAACCATAACCAAGGCCAGAAATCCTCCAGCCCATCCAGCGCCAGCATAAAGCTACCCACCAACCCGCCCATCTGCACATGGTTCTGCTGGCGATTGGAATAACGCGCCCATTCATGCCAGTGCAAATTCGCATCTTCCAGTGTCACCGCCGCCGCTTGCTGGCTCAACGCCTTAAAATCACCCGGCAATTCCACTCCCGCATGATAAGCGTGCAATAAGGTAATCCGCCGCATCAACGCATTGATAAACAACTGAAACGTAAACCGGCTGCTGCGTATCGGCGTCCCTTCCTGCAACAAGCGCAACGGCGTCAACAAGCGCACCTGCACCCTTTCCGGCATTGGCGGAACCGACGGCACAATTCCCGCTAACGCTTGCAAACTTCCCCCCGCCGCCTGAATCTGCGCCCATTCCCCCGCACCCGGTGTAAGCTCCTGTTCCACCGCCACCAGCGCATAACGCCCATCGCCCTTACCGATTCCGCGTTCGCCCACCTGCTGCATCGCGTGGATTAAATACGGTAAATGCCCAATCGCCGCCCCCAGCAAACTCAATTCCAGCGACAACACCTCCCCCGGCGCATACTGCCGCCCCGACGTTGCCAACGGCTGCATAATGTAAGGGTGGGGGGCGGCATTAATCTTTTCCAGCAATGGCTCATGCCCCGCTGGTGTTTCAAACACCTGACTGTAAACACAGGAACGCCACAACAAACACTGGCGACAATCCGGCTCACGGGTAATACACACCGTGCGCCGCAAGGCATGACCAAACGCACCACGCCAAGTCGAGCCAGCATAAGCAGGGAATTGAATCGGGGTTAGCGCCCGCAATGTTAAACGGTAACGGGCAATCGGTAGGCTAAAATGGCGCATGAAAACCTTCACGGTGACAACGGTTTGTGCAGTTTACCGCCGTAAAGGTTTTGAGCAAGCGTTGACAAGCTTGTGGAACGTGGAGTGCTTTATTTTTTCGGCTGTAAATTGCCCATAATGCTTTCCTGCATTTTTTTCCAGGTTTCCATATTTTGCTCGCTGATTTTCATCCATGCATCCAGCGGCGTGCCTGCGAGTACTTTGTGCATCTGTTCCTGCATCGCGGTTTGCTGACTGGTAAACAACCCGACGCTTTGCTCCATGTACTCCATAAAGCCCTTGCGGGTCGCGTCACTGTAATTGCGGATAAATTGCGCCAGAATGTCGGTGCTGAACAAGGGTTGCCCGCCTGATTCCTGTTCCATAATGATTTGCAGCAGGATACTGCGGGTAATATCGTCACCAGATTGACGGTCGATGACTTTGAAAGGGGTTTCTGCCAAGACCAAATCGCGGACATCGCTCAAAGTGATATAACAACTCTGGTTGGTGTCGTACAAGCGGCGATTGGGGTATTTCTTAATAATGCGTTCTTCTGCCATAGGATCTTCGTCGGTGCTACTGTGATGAAACAAATAAAATCAAGCCTGATTTTATAGGTTAACGTTTTGTTATGCACACAAAAACACGACGGCAATGCACAAAAGCGGTGAATAGCGGGGTAGGGGCGTATTGCATACGCCCCTTTTCATCTTAGTGAATGAACTGACCGCCGTTAGCAGAAATGTTCGCACCGGTGATGAAGCCCGCGTTGTCGGATGCCAAGAAAGAAACGATTGCCGCCATTTCTTCCGGTGTACCCAAACGACCGACCGGGATTTGTGCGATGATTTTGTTGCGCACGTCTTCCGCGATAGCCATAACCATTTCAGTGGCGATGTAGCCCGGTGATAAGGTGTTGATGGTCACACCTTTACGTGCCACTTCTTGTGCCAGTGCCATGGTGAAACCGTGTACACCGGCTTTTGCTGCGCTGTAGTTGGTTTGACCAAACTGACCTTTCTGACCGTTGATGGAAGAAATGTTGATGACGCGCCCAAAGCCACGTTCAGCCATTTCGTTCACGAACTGGTGCGTCACGTTGAAGACGCTATCCAAGTTGGTTTTCATGACCGCAGCCCAATGCGCCGGGGTAATTTTCTTGAAGGTGGCGTCACGGGTAATGCCCGCGCAGTTAACGATAATGTCAACCTGACCGAAATCCGCAATCACGGATTCTTTCAGTTTGGCGCAATCGTCATAACTGCTGACATCGCAAGGGTAGATGGCAACGTCATAATCTTGTTTGGCTTGCCATGCTTTGGCTTGCTCTTCCGGCTCGAAATAGGTGGTGACAACTTTGTAGCCGTCAGCAGCGAACTGCTTGCAAATCGCGTTACCAATACCGCCAGTACCGCCTGTTACCAGTGCAACTTTACTCATAATCAATACTCCTCAATGTAATGTATTTTGTCTCTTACTCCCTGCCCCCCTTGGGGGGGAAGGGCTGGGGAAGGGGGGTCTTTAAACCGCTTCAACTGCCATTGCCACACCCTGACCACCACCGATACACAGTGTTGCCAGACCTTTTTTCGCGCCAGTGCGCTTCATGCCGTGCAGCAGTGTCACCAGCACACGAGCGCCGGAAGCACCAATCGGATGACCCAGCGCAATCGCGCCGCCGCTGATATTCACCTTGCTCAGGTCAAAGCCGAGGCTTTCGTTCACCGACATCGCTTGTGCTGCAAAGGCTTCGTTGGCTTCAATCAGGTCGAGATCCGCCACGCTCCAGCCTGCTTTTTCCAAGCACTTGGTGGTGGCTGGGATAGGGCCAGTACCCATGATTGCCGGATCAACGCCCGCGCTGGAGAAGCTCACAATGCGTGCCATCGGGGTTAAGCCCAGTTCAGCCGCTTTGGATGCTGTCATCACGATCACCGCTGCCGCGCCGTCGTTAATCCCGGAGGCATTACCCGCTGTGACTGAGCCGTCTTTCTTGAATGCAGGGCGCAATTTGCCTAAAGAAGCAGCGGTGGTGCCAGCGCGGGGGAATTCATCCTTGGCAAACACCAGTGGGTCGCCTTTGCGCTGTGGAATCACCACGGGGATGATTTCATTGTCAAACACGCCTGCGTTTTGTGCCGCTTCGGTTTTTTGCTGTGAACCGGCAGCGAATTCGTCTTGTGCTTCGCGGCTGAAACCGTATTGCGCGGCGATGTTTTCCGCTGTGATCCCCATGTGGCAATCGTTAAAGGCGCACCACAAACCGTCTTTGATCATGGTGTCGACCATTTTCCAGTCGCCCATTTTCTGACCGTTGCGTGAATTAGGCAGGACGTGCGCCGAAGCACTCATGGTTTCCTGACCGCCCGCGATTACAATGTCAGCGTCGCCACAAGCAACCGCTTGATACGCCAGATGCACCGCTTTCAAACCACTACCGCAGACTTTGTTAATGGTCATCGCCGGAACTTCAACAGGCAAGCCAGCAGACAGCACGGTTTGACGCGCCGGATTTTGACCCACACCAGCGGTCAAAACTTGCCCCAGAATAACTTCGTTGATTTGCTCAGGTTTCAAGCCAGAACGTTCCAGCAAGCCTTTGATGACGGTTGCGCCGAGTTCAGAAGCAGGGATAGCGGCGAGCGAACCACCAAAAGTACCAAGTGCAGTTCTGCCAGCGGCTACGATCACAATATCTTCGCGCATGAAACGTTCTCCTAGGGTATAAAATGTCACAAATTCTGTGGTATATCTGTAGGGTGTCAACAATAAGCCGACAGGTGTGGCTTTGGCAAGTCGTAAAAGTACCACACTGTCAACATTGTTGCGACGCACAAAATAGCATGGTAAGCTCTTGGAAGGCAATATTTTTATACGCGGAGGATGGGTACTGTCATGGCAGATTGGTCGGAAGAAATGATGAAAAACTGGTCTGATGCGCAACAGCGTTATTGGAATGCGTGGTCGGATCTTTCCAAAATGGGTCAGCCGCAAGCTGTGCCGAATTTTGGCGCTGGCTTTGGTTCGGGTTTCGGGGCAGCACCTGCTTGGACACAAGGGCTGGAGCAATGGTGGAAAGCCGTTAGCCCGCACGCTGTTCCCGGCGCGTCTACCGATGCCTTCCAGCGTATGGTTGAAATGGGCAAGGTTTACATGAACCTTGCCGAAAATGCTTACAAGGTGCAGCAAACCGGCAGCAATGGCACCGATGCCATGAATGCGTGGATGGATGCCATGGAAACGGGTTTCCGCCAATGCTGTGGTCAGCTCGAAATGGGGAAGTTCACTGCCCATGGTTTTGGGGTAGGGCAAGCGGCTTTGGATAGCTGGCAACGGGTATTGGGCAGCATGGGGATGCAAGCTTTCCAACAAATGGGGGCGGGCGGTTTCCACATGCCGACGTCTGAGAACTGGAGTGAACAGCTCAATAAGGTGCTGGGGACGCCAGCCGTGGGTTATAACCGTGAATCGCAAGAACGTTTGCAAGCCTTGGCAAAATTGGGTGCAAACTACCAGGAAGCGATGGATGACTACTTAAAAGCGTTTGCCAAGCAGGGTATTGAGTCCGTGCAAGCGTTGCGTGAGCGTGTCAATACTTTGCGCAGTGAAGGCAAGAAAATCAATTCCTTGCGTGAACTTTACGATTTGTGGGTGGATGTCAACGAACAGGTTTACGCCAAGTTTGCCATGACAGATGAATACCAAGTGGTTTACGGCGATTTAGTGAATGCGCTGATGGCGCTCAAACAAGGTATCAATGCGGAGTTGGACAGTGTGTATGAGGCGGCAAACTTGCCAACCCGTAAAGACTTGAATGCGGCGTTTGAAAAGCAGCAAGAAATGCGCCGCGAAAACCGCACCTTGCGCAAGCAGTTACAAGAACTGTCCCGCAAAGTGGATGCGTTAGCTGCCGTACAGAACACCGCTCCGCCCGCCGCGCCTGCCGCACCGAAACCCAAGGCAGCCGCGAAACCCAAAACCCCTAGCGCCAGCACCAAGAACGCCTAACCTGCACTGGATATTCAAGGAGAACGAACATGCCGTTTCAAATGCGTCCAGACGAAATTCTGAACGAAGTCAAAACCTTCAATGAAAAACTCGCGCAGGGTATGACCAATCTGATGGAAGTCGGCGAGATTTCCGCAGGCGTTACCCCGTTTGAAGTCATTTACACTGAAGACAAGCTCAAACTGCTGCATTACACCGGCACGACTGAGCCGACCAATAAAGTACCGATGCTGATTGTGTACGCGCTGGTAAACCGCCCTTACATGACCGATATTCAGGAAAACCGTTCCACCATCAAAGGTTTGCTGGATGCGGGTCAGGATGTGTATTTGATCGACTGGGGCTACCCCGATGCGTCTGACCGTTACCTGACGATGGATGATTACCTCAACGGTTATCTCGATAATTGTGTGGATGAAGTGCGTGCACGTCATAACGTTGATGCCGTCAATCTGTTAGGGATTTGCCAAGGCGGTGCATTCAGCCTGTGTTACAGTGCCATGCATCCTGAAAAAGTTAAAAACTTGGTGACGATGGTGACGCCCGTCGATTACCAAACGCCGGATAATATGCTGAGCCACTGGGTGCAAAACATCGACATTGACCAACTGGTCGATACCATCGGCAATATTCCCGGCGAAATGCTCAACTGGACATTCCTCAACCTCAAGCCTTACCAGCTCATGGGGCAGAAATACCTCGGCATGGTGGATGTGATGGGGGATAGCCAGACCCTGAAAAACTTCATGCGCATGGAAAAGTGGATTTTCGACAGCCCTGACCAAGCGGGTGAAACGTTCCGCCAATTCATCAAGGACTTCTTCCAGCAAAACAAATTGCTGAAAGGTGAAGTGCAGGTGGGTGAGTACACCATCGACTTGAAAAATGTGACTGCGCCGATCCTGAATATTTTTGCGGAACAAGATCACTTGGTTCCGCCGGATGCGTCACGTGCATTGAATGGTGCGACGGGTAGCAGCGATTATACCGAGCTGTCTTTCAAAGGCGGTCACATCGGTATTTACGTCAGTGGCAAAGCGCAAAAAACGATTCCACCCGCGATTGGCGAGTGGTTGACAGCGCGTAGTTAGAAGAAACTCCTCCCCAGCCCTCCCCTTATCAGGGAAGGGGGTAAGAAATCTTGTTCCTCCCCTGATAAGGGGAGGTTAGGAGGGGGTTCTTTGTGCAGGCTTAGGCTTGCCCCGCTGCCAATTCCTGCACAATTAAGTCGATAATGTGCCGCACCGGAATAATGTTTTCGGGGTTGTGCAACAATAAATCGCGGTTGATTTCCAGCGTGAACGGGTGTTTGCCCTTGAATTGCTCACAGGTGAAACGCCCCAGCGAGTTGATCCCCGAATACGGGTTATTGCAGCGGATCACGTCACAAAAATTGAAACCGACATCCAGCTCGTGGAAATGGTCTTCAATAATGCTGGACATCAGCTCTAAGGTCTTTTTACTCGCATAGCAATTATGGTGTGGCTTGCCGTGCAGGTCGCCACCGTTGCCAAACATAAACAGCGGGCGCAAATTGCCCCGGTCTTTGGAAACACTCGTGCCAATCCCCGGCATGGTGTGGCAAAACAGCACTTGTTTAATGTGCGGATTCGCCAGCAATGCCAGCATTTGCTGCTGGTGTGGCATCACGTAGCGTTCGATGACCGCTTGCCGCACCGCTTCCGGCATTCCGCGTTCGGATTGGTAAATCTTCACGCCTTGGCTGGTGTGTGTCTTTACTACGCCATCGGCACTGAAATCGTCGTGGCGGCGGTTGGGGTCGGCATGGGCACGCCATAGCCGGAAGCGCAGTACGTGCGGCTTGCTGGGTAAATCAAGGTAAAGTGCGTCGGAAAATTCATCGGCATCTTCGCGGCGGTCGCCGGGCGTGAACTTGGGGTGCAAGTAAGGTCTGACCTCATCCGGGGTCAAGTGACCGCCATGCGGTAATTCCAGTAAAACAGGGCTTTCCCCCTCGATGTATTGGAAGGGTTGGTCAATTTCCATGTGTGTTGCGTCAATTATAAGTGAATCCCCGGCAGCAGCCCGCGCTGTGCCAACGTTTCACGCAGGCTGACATGGGCATCCACGTCATTGTCGGTCACTTGTGCCAAATAAACCCGCGTTTTCTGATCATAACTAGGGTCGTAGTACAAACCAACTGGCATCAGGACTTTTTTCTCGATTTCGGGGCGGAATGCATCCAAAAAGGCCAGCGGATTGCCTTGGTAGCAAAAATAGCCGGTTTCCAGATGGGGGCGTTGGAAGTGAGTGAATAAATGGTCGCGGATGAAATGGAACGGGGTCGAGCCGTTGAGGCGGAAATTGGGGTCGATGAAATACAGCTTGCCGTCGGCGGCTTTGATCACATCCAGCCCGCACACCCCAAACCAGCCTAGGTTTGCGGCATTGCGGGCAATTTCAACCGCAATGGCTTCGAGTTCGAGGGAAGGATGCCAGCAGAGGTCAATGAAATTGCCTTCGTAACGGGCGCTGGCGGAAATGCGCTGCTCCGAGCCGCCGATGAAACGGATGGTTCCGTCACGATCAACGTGCAGATTGAGGTTGTAATTGGCTAAGTAACCGCCGATGAAATGTTCGACCTTAACCCGATGCCCGCCGAAACGTTCTTGCGCGGCCTGCACATCTGCTTCGGTCTGGCAAATCGCCACGCCATCGCCACCGCCGGAGGGGGCTGCCAGCTTAATGACGAAGGGCAATTCCCAGCTTTCCCGCCAGGTTTTGCCTGCAAAGGTGGCGGCATCATAGACTTCATAGGGGATGCAATGCGAGGAAATATCTGCCATGCGCCCTTTGTCGTTGAGTTGCACGATCAGTTCCGGGTTTTCCAGATAGTAATGGTCGCTGGCAATCTGGTCGGCGGGGTAGGGGTGTGGCACGACCAGTTTGGCTTGCGGGTGGTTGCCGAGGTATTCCAGATAGCTGTGCCCGCCTGCGTAACGCACCACTTCGCCCATTTGCTTGCCGAAATGTTCCTGGAAAAAGCCGTGCCACCAGGGGTTTAAATCGCGGCTGAAATCCACTACGCCTTCTTTCACCAAGGTGGTGGCTTCGCCGCCGATGAGCAGGAAACGCGCTGTCTGGCAGGTCAGGTATTGCACCGAACGGCGGTAATAGTAATGGCATTCACCCGGCAAATCATACGCGGCGTAGTAGGGGTAGCGCGGCATGTGGATGCCGTTACTGCCGGTGGCGTAAGCCTCACTGACGGTGCAGCCTGTATGGCGTTCGAGCATGGTGGTTTACTCCGAGGGCAGTGGTAAACCTATTAATCTAGCAGGTGATTGTTGCTGGCGTATGACAATGTTGTGTGGTTTGATGGGAAAATGATGTCATACCTTCTGCTTTTTTTATCCGCACTGTTGGCGGCCACGCTGATTCCCGCGCAATCGGAAGCCTTGCTGGTGAGCTTGATGCTTCAGGGAAAATCGGTGTTGTGGGTGTTACTCGTGGTGGCGACGTTGGGCAATACGCTGGGTTCGGTGATTAACTGGTGGCTGGGGCGTTATCTGGAACACTTTCAGGATAAACGCTGGTTTCCGGTGAAAGCGGCAAGCTTGGCACGGGCGCAACAGTGGTTTCAGCGTTATGGGTGGGGGGTGTTGTTATTGAGTTGGTTGCCGATTGTGGGCGATCCGCTGACGGTGGTGGCGGGGGTGATGCGGATGCGCTTGCTGCCGTTTGTGCTGGTGGTGGCAGTGGCGAAGGGTGGGCGGTATGGGGTGTTGGCGTGGGTGGTGCTTTAGATTCCCGATTTTTAGATGTTTCGTACCCCTTTCCTAAGCGGGTTTTTGCAGAAAGGTTGCAGAGAATGTGCGCCATTTATCCAGTATTTCCGTGCGTTTTGGGAGACCGCGCTCGTGTTTTAACTGATGGTACGTGGCAATGTATTCTTGGCGTAATGTTGTGAACGGTTGGCTGTTGTATTCAGCCTCAATCCATTGGCGTTCTGCGGGGGTGGGTTCATGCAGGTATTCTTGAATTTCGCTTAGGTAACTGTTGTCGGTTCGGTTTGACCAGTGCCATATATCCAGTCGGTCGATGGGTTTATTGAACAGGAATGGCAGCAGGTACAAATTGTTGAGCATGACGATTTGTAGGCGGTAACGTGCTTGTGCCGTGTTGCCAGCCCGAAATTCAGCCAGTGCCCAATACAAATCGAAGACGGGTTCGCCGATGTCATCATCGAACTCTTCTTCAAACCATGTGTAAAAGGCTAATGCTTTGTCATTATCGCCTGCCAAAATGTAATAGACGGGGGCGAGGTAGCGTTTGCCTGAGCCGTCGTTGATGCATCCGTATTGTTGTTTTTCTTTGAGGAGTTCGCGTTTTGCTCTATTGGCGCGTTCTCGGTAGCGTTTGATTTGTTCTGGGGTCATGGGGATTCCTTAAGATCATTCTAGGTGTCAGGCTGCCATCTTCATGGGAATGACAGGATACAGTCCTTTCTCTTTCGCTTCGAGTATGACGATATTGAACAATATTGCCATCTTTATCGTAGCTGATGTTGATGTTCCAACCTTGTGATACCTCCCTGACAATCGGATTGTTGCTGAATCGTTGCACTAGGATGTCGTCATCTTTTGGGCAGAATCAACCGCGAAAACGTAAGCCCAGCAAGCATTCCCGATTCCCCTCATCCCGCTGGCGCTGTGCTACTTTGCGCTCATAACTGGCTTGGGTTTTAACAAAGTGCAGGGTGTAAGGTCGCCTCGACTTGAGTGTCGTCATCTCAACATCCAGCCGCTTCTGCTTGGCAATGTATGCCAAGGTATTACGGCGGCTTTCGGCAGCGGCAAAAGCCCAACTGGATTGGTTCGGGTCGAGCATAAAACGTTTGAGGGCTTCGCAATCCGCATTATCCCTGCCCGGACACTCAAAATCGGCTGCGCGTGTCCAGTCAGCCGGAGCTGCCAGCGGTTCGCTAATGCAAGATTCCAGATACGCCAGACACTGCTGTTGCAGCAAACCCACTACCAAGGGCGGGCAATCGTCCGCATTCGCCGCCATGATCACCGCCGGAATCAGGCTGTCATCCATCGGGAAACGTTGCCGCTGTGCCAACAAATGCACCACCGCCTGTTTGCCCAAACCGGCATCGACATTGCCGATAGCGATCAACACATCCACCACGTGTTCGACCGTCAGCCGTTCAACCGCCCGATAGGGGCTGGTGCTAGGTTCAGTATTCGCCAGACTGTCCAGCAAGGCTTGCGCGGCGGGCAGGAACGCTGCACTTTCCGCCTGCGCATAACGCGGCAATGCCAGCCGCAACAATTGCCCACACGCCGCCAGACGGTCAGCCGCCCGTTTCTCAAGCAGAGCTGCCAGCAGGTGTTGCGCCTGCGCATCGGGTAATAACGCCAAGGCTGTCAGTAGCAGGTGGTTGTCTTCCCGCTGGTAGGATTTCCCGCCAATCGGAATGCGAGTCAGCGCGGTTTCGATCAAGTGAGTATCCGCCAGCACCAGCAGGTACTGGAGCAAGCGGCTCAGGTACGGCGCATCGGCACGGCTGGGATGCCAACCGCTATCCGTGCTTTCCCAGTTGCTGATGACCCCTTGCACAAAATGCAGTGCTTCCTGCCGTTGCGCTAACGTCATCAAGTAGTCAAGGTAGTTGAGCATCGAACCCACCCCGCCCACGCTCAATGCCTCGACGCGGTAAGCGCGAGGCCACATGACCAGCGCGGCACGGCGGTAGGTGCGTTCAAACGATGCGCCTTCATTGCCGGTAGCTTCGTGGAAGTGCAGGGCATCGGCAGCGAGGCTTTGCAAACGGTGGGGCAAGCACAATTCTTCATCGTCAAACGGCAATCTGTCCAGCGCATACAACTCCCCTTGCGGGGTATGCCAATCCGCAATGTACTGATCCTGTTCGGTTACTTCGCCGATTTCAAAGTCATCGTCATCTTCGTCGTCGTCTTCCCAGTAGCGTTTTTTGCGCCCATACGAACCGCCGTATTCCGCCCAGCCGGATTCTTCCACCGACACCAGTGCCAGATACAAATCGCAATCGGCTTGTTCAGCGGCCGGAATCATCACGCTGGCAATCGCCGCATCGCCGTTTTTAAGCGCCGCAAAACTCAAGCCTTCAGGCGTGTAAGCGTGTTCCAGCAAGTACACCAACTTGAGCGGAATGTCTTCGCCGGTATGTTCCATTGTCGTCCATTGGCGCAAACAGGCGGCGGCTTTGGCTTGTTCCTGTTGGTAATCCGGCGGGTGCGGCAATTCCCCTGCTCCACTGCGGCACAGGTTATACACCAGCACCATGCGGCAACCGCTGGTAACAGGCAGGACTTCATGCACGCAATCGGCATAAAAAGCGGCAAACGCAATTTCAGCCGGATCATCCGCCTGCACCTTGAGGGTGACGCTTTGCCCCGCGTGTTCAATGCGCAATTCGCCGCCGGTATAGCTGGCAGGCAGGGCAAGAATCAGCGTGGCGAACATGCCCGCCGCTTTTTCCGTATCGCGGTGATTGACGAAAAAGCTGCCTTCGTCATACACCAGCATTTTGTACAATTCGGCATGAACCTCACCTGTTACCCCCAAGCCCTCGACGGCTTGCGCGACAATGCCATCCAGCATGGGTTGCCAGTGTTTACCACTGATGCGGATTTTTTCAGGGGCAATCTGCCAGGTTTTACGCACACTGGTATCGACCAAGGTTTCCTCTCCCTTGCCGTAAGGGGCTTGCTCGGCAGCTTGCACCAACGCGCTGATTTGCTGGGGTAACAGTGGCAAGGCAATATTCCCGACACCCTCGACTTCAAGGCGTGGCAAGGCAAAATCAGCGTTGCCGCTGGCGTAAAAGTTGCCGGGGCGTTGCACGCGACTGAGGATGGAAACCAGTTGGGTGTTGAGGTCGGTCATGGGGCAGTAACACTCGCGGATGTTTTAGATGGTGAAGAGTTTAGATAGCGTCGCAGTAATTTACCATACTTCTATTTTCGGCCAAGATTTTGTAGTATTGTTTCTACAATGACTTAATGCAAGAGGTGTTGTCATGATCACGACCCTTTCCAGCCGCGGATTCAATCAGGATGCCAGCCGCGCCAAGAAGGCGGCACTCAACGGCCCAGTATTCATCACCGACCGGGGCAAACCCGCCCACGTGTTACTCAGTATTGGAGAATACCTGCGCATCACTGGTCAGCAGGTGAGTATCGTTGACTTATTGGCAATGCCAGCAGCGGCTGACATCGAATTCGAGCCACCGCGATTGAGCGGCAAACTGTACCAGCCTGCGGAGTTACTCTGATGTACGTCTTGGATACCAACGTGGTTTCCGAACTACGCAAAGCCAAAACCGGCAAAGCAGACCCGCACGTCGTCGCTTGGGCGCAAAGCGTGCCTGCCACCAGCCTATTTGTATCGGCAATCAGCATTTTGGAGCTGGAAACCGGCATCTTATTGCTGGAACGGCGTGATACTATACCAGTCCGTGCCATAAAATAGTTTTTTTGATCAAGGAAATATGGTTAGATGACTGGTAACAAAAGCAGCCATGAGTAATGTATGACATTAAAAATCACTTTCACTGAGGATGAGATAGCGGAGCTGTTCTACTGGAAGGAGCGCCATCCTCATCCCAGAGTCCGTAAGAAAATGTCCGTGCTGTACCTGAAATCCCAACAGTTGACGCATAAGGAAATCAAACGATTGGAAAGGATTACAGAAGCCACGCTGCTTGCCTACCTAAACGCCTACCTACAACCTAACGGTTTAGAAGCTCTTAAAGAAATACGATTCAATAAACCACAGAGTGATTTGATGGCATATAAAGACAAGATTGAAGCCTATTTTCGTGAATATCCCCCCGCAACCAGCAAGGCGGCAGCCGCTAAGATTGAGGAGCTGACAGGCATCAAACGCAGTGAGGACAGGGTACGTGTCTTTATGAAGAAAATAGGGATGGACATCCATAAAGTGGGGATGATACCCGCCAAAGCTGATGTGGAAGCACAAGAAAAGTTCCTGGAAAATGAACTAAAACCGCGCATTCAGGAGGCTAAGGAGGGCAAACGCGCCCTTTTTTTGTCGATGCCGCCCACTTCGTGTTAGCACCGTTTCTGGGGTTTTTGTGGTCATTTTCCCGCGTATTCATCAAAGCCCCCTGTGGTCGACAACGCTACAACGTATTGGGCGCACTCAATGCGATAACGCTACAACTCATCACGATCACTAACGACTCCTATATCAACGCTAACAGCGTGTGTGAATTATTGGAAAAAATTGCAGCGTTAGCACTCAAAATACCGATCACTTTGGTCTTGGATAATGCCAAGTATCAACGCTGTGAAGCCGTGTTTGCCTGTGCGAAAAGGCTCAATATTGAACTATTATTTTTACCGACCTATTCACCCAACCTCAATCTGATTGAACGGTTGTGGAAGTTCGTCAAGAAAAAATGCTTGTACTCGAAATACTATGATAAGTTTCCCGCTTTCAAGGCGGCCATCACCAACTGTCTCGACAAGCTGGATACCGATCACAAGAAAGAACTGACCCAGTTGATGACAACAAATTTTCAAACCTTTAAAAATGTTCAGGTCTTGACGCTGTAAGGTATACCCAAGGTGCAATGTTGCGCCAGTGGTTGGAAACCCAAGTGTTACCCAGTTTTGCTGAACGTGTGTTGGCAGTGGATACCGCCGTTGCGCGGCAATGTGCCAGCCTGCATGTGTCAGACCCGCGCTCAGATCGGGATGCACTGATTGCGGCAACCGCGATGGTTCACGGGATGACAGTTGTGACCCGCAATGTAGATGATTTCAAACCGACAGGCGTTAATATCCTGAATCCGTGGGTTTATGGCTCTTGACTGAAATATTTCCACGCGGGCGAGACGCTGATGGTAATTTCACTTTCCTGCCATTCTGCTTCCTCATCCATAGTGAGAATAATGCCGGTTTGGGTGTCACAAAACCGACAGGCTGCCACTAATCCCGCCACTTCACGTGCACGAGTAGCCGGATCACCCATCTCGTAACAAACTTGTATCGGTAGCCAAGCCCCGTTGGGCTGTTGCACCACAAAATCACATTCCTGTGTGCCTTTGACAAACAACAATTCCAAGCCCTGTTTGCTTAATTCCATCGCCACCAGATTTTCCAGTAGCTTGCCTTTGTCTTGCCCCGCCCGCCAGCTCAATGCGCTGATCAGACCGTTATCCACGATGTAGGCTTTCTTGTCGCCCAATTCGCGCCGCACCAGTGACGGGTCGTATTTGTAAGCCACCATCAGCAGGTAAATGGCGTTGGCTTGTTCCAGATAGTTGTGCAAGGTGTCTTTGCCAATGCGAAATCCGGCAGATTTCAGTTCGTTATGGATTTTGGCAACCGATAGCGGGCTGGTGACACCTTCAATGCAACGGCGCAGGAAAAACCGCAGTGCTTGCACATTGCGTTCCTGATAACGCTCGATCAGGTCACGGTAAATCATCACATCGAAATATTCGGTCAGTAGCTTGCGGCGCACACTTTCATCATCCAGCAAAGCGACTTCCGGGAAGCCTCCCTGTGTCAGGAATTGCCCAAAGGCACGGTTGATCAAGGCGCGGGAGTGAGAGGCGTGCCAGTCCGTTGCAATGCCCTGGAACCCCAAGTATTCCGCAAATGACAGTGGGAACACTTCGTAGCGCAAGGTACGCCCGCGCAAGGCGGTGGCGATTTCACTACCCAGCAACTTGCTATTAGAGCCGGTAATGAACAGGTGACGCGAAATGCTGTCATCCAGTCGCCGGATGAAAAGCTCCCATTTCGGCAGGTTCTGGATTTCGTCAAAAAAGAAATAGCACTGTGACAAATCCTGTTCCGGGTACAACTCGCGGTAAGTCTGCACAATCAGGTCAAGCTCATCAGCATCCAGATCAAGGCGTTCGTCCTCAAAGTTCAGGTAGACGATTTGTTCGCGGGGCACGGTTTTGCGTAAGGTGTTGATGGCTTGCAGCAGGATGGAGGATTTCCCGCTCCGCCGTACCCCTATGAGGGTAATCACCTTGTTCAGGTGCAGCGGAATTTCCAGCTTGCGCGGCTTCAGTGCGGGAATTTCCCGTAGCTGGAAGTCGCGGATTAGGGTTTTGAGCAGTTCTTTCTTTGTCATGACGTTCATTTTAGCTTAAATCATATTTTTTGTAAGGATGATTTCTTAATTATCGTCAGTTTTAAGGTGAACCGCTTTTGTGTTTGAATTCCCCATTCCAGTGCAAACCTCCCCTCCCACTCCCAACCTCCCCTTATCAGGGGAGGAGAAAGAGAAGAAGCGTGTCTTGTCCCCTTCCCTGATAAGGGGAGGGCAGGGAAGGGGTTTGAGCAGCGTGGAGGCGATTGGACGTTGCCTGAATGCGGGGACGAATTGCGGTTCGTGCTTGCCAGAATTGCAGGCGTTGTTGGGCTAAGATTAGACGCTGGTTGGTAACGTGCTGTACCATTCGCACACGACCAACCCCATGATGAAGAACTACCCTTATGAAAATTGGTGTTACCAGCCAAAATTTGCGTACCGTTACCGGACACGCCAGCAAAGCCCGCAGCTTTCTAATGTACGAATGGACTGCCGAGCAAGCGCTGCAACCCGTCGAGTCATTGGAGTTGCCGATGGAAATGTCGATCCACGCATGGGACAAGCGCGGCGATCACCCGCTGTTAGCCTTGGATTATTTGATCACCGGCCCCTGTGGGAAAAGTTTCATCAATCAGATGAAGCAATTCGGGGTGCGGGTGAGAACCACGGATGAAACTGATCCGCTGGTGGCGGTGCAGGCGTTAGTGACGGCGGTTGTGCCCTGGGCGGGTAAATCGGTACGCAGTGCCTAACAATACTGCTTAGTCCCCCAACACCGTGCCATCCCGACGCGGATCAGCTCCGCCGAGCAAACCCTGCGGCGTAATCACTACCCCGCTCAAGCCGGACGTCATCGTACTGGTGGTGACTTCATAACCCAAGGCTTCCAGTGCGGGCTGCATGGCAGTGGCAGATGTGTCTTCCTCCAGCTCGTAACGTCCAAACAGGTTGATACGGTGCGGCATACTGAAAGCCTGCTGGATGTCGTAACCCCAATCGAGTTGCGCAATCAGCGCATTCGCCACATAACTGATAATGCGCGACCCGCCCGGTGAACCCATTCCCATATACGGCTTGCCATCTTTTAGCACAATCGTCGGTGACATTGACGAACGCGGGCGCTTGCCAGCTTCCACCCGATTCGCAACCGGCACGCCATCTTCAGCGGCTTTGAAAGAAAAGTCGGTCAATTCGTTATTCAGCAGAAAACCGTTGGTCATTAGCCGCGAGCCAAAGCCGTTTTCAATGGTGCTGGTCAGCGACACTACATTGCCCTTGGCATCCACAATCACGAAATGGCTGGTGGAAGGCAATTCCAGCGCGGCATCATCCGCCCATTGCTGGGATACCTTGGGCAGGGGATCGCCGGGAGCAACCGTATCCAACGCCTTTTCGCCGTGCAACGCCTGCGCCCGTGCCTTCAGGTAAGCGGGGGCGAGCAAGGCTTGCACTGGCACATCCACGAAGTCATTGTCTGCCAGATACCGCCCGCGATCCGCGAATGCTAAACGGGTGGCATCACCGATCAAACGCCAGCTTTGCGGGTTGTCTGCACCCAGTTTTTTCAGGTCGAAATGGCTGAGCATTCCCAATATTTGCCCAATGGCGACCGTGCCGGAGGTTGGCGGCCCCATGCCACACACTTCATGCTGGCGATAATCCACGCACAACACCTCACGCGCTTTCACCTGATAATCGGCTAAATCTTGCAGTGCCAGCTTGCCGGGGTTGGTGGCGGCTTTACTCACGGTATCGACAATGGCTTGGGCAATCGCGCCTTGGTAAAAGCCTTTCGCGCCTTGTTTGGCGATGACATTCAGCGTCTTGGCGTATTCTGGGTTTTTGCGCACAAATCCGGCGGGCAAGGGCTTGCCGGATGGGGTGAAAAAATACTGTTGGGTGGCGGGGAAGGTGCGCAAACTGTCGGCACTATCCGCGATTTGTTCCGCCATGTGTGCTGTCACCACGAAGCCATCCGTTGCTAACTGCCGCGCGGCTGTGAACAGGTCTTGCCAAGGCAGTTTGCCGTAATGGGCGTGTGCGTGTGCCAGCAACGCTACCGTGCCGGGTGTGCCGACGGAACGCCCACCGACGACGGCATCCATAAATGGCAAGGGTTCGCCAAGCTCATCCAGAAACAGGTCGGGGGTCACGGCTTGCGGGGCGGTTTCGCGCCCATCCAGTGCCACCAATTGCTGTTTGTCGGCATCCCATAGCACCATGAGTGCGCCACCGCCTAAACCGGAGGCTTGTGGTTCGACCAAACCCAGCACCAATTGCACCGCGATTGCCGCATCCACCGCCGAACCGCCTGCTTTCAAGGTGGCGTAACCGGCTTGGGTTGCGTCGGGGTGCGCGGTTGACACCATGAACTGCTTGGCGCTCACCAGCGTTTGCGGCTTGAGCGTGTGGGTGGTTTGCGGGGCAACGGTATCCGAGGCTTGCCGCGCTGCCAGTGAGGTGGGGAGGCAGAGGGCGGCGATGCATAGCCAAGCAGCAAGCGCTGACCATGAGGGGATGACGGGACGAATAGGTTTAGATTGCTGCATGGGTTTTGAGGTGTGGTTTGCAAGGCAGTAAATACAATGGCAAGAACTTTAACACATTATGCCCAACCTTACTTTTTTGTAACTTTACCTCGTTCATGCTTTGCCTAAAATTGCTGCCGCAATCCTAAAAACATTACTTGTACAGGGTAAACAATGATTCAGGTCAATCACTTAAGTCGCCATTACGGTGACTTCAAAGCTGTTGATGATGTCTCATTCGGCATTCAACAGGGCGAAGTCATCGGCCTTCTCGGTCACAACGGGGCAGGCAAAACCACCATTATGAAAATGCTCACGGGTTTCCTTGAGCCTACCGCTGGCAGTATCGCAGTCGATGGTTTAAGCATCGGCAAAGATACCCAAGCGATCCAGCAACGCATCGGTTATTTGCCGGAAAACTGCCCGGTCTGGCCGGAAATGACGGTGCTGGATTACCTGCGTTACCAAGCGGATTTGCACGGGATTCCAACCAATGCGCAACGCCAAGCCGTCATCAGTGCAATCCGCCGGACTGCTTTGCAAGCAAAAGCCAGTGCAATGATTGCCACTTTGTCACGCGGTTATCGCCAGCGGGTCGGGGTGGCACAGGCAATTTTGCACAATCCTGCCATCATTATTCTGGATGAGCCAACCAATGGCTTAGACCCAACACAAATCCATCAAATGCGCGAACTGATCCGCGAGTTGGCAAGCCATGCCACGGTGATTCTCTCCACCCACATCTTGCAGGAAGTGCAGGCGGTGTGCGAACGGGTGCTGATCATGCGTTCCGGCAAACTGGTGGTGGATGCACGGCTGGATGAATTGCAACAAACCCGCCACCTGCTACTGACGCTCAATTCTGCCCAAGCAGCCACTTACCTTGGCAAGCTGGAAGGGGTCAGTCATGTGGAAACGATCCCAGCAGGGCAAGGGCAATACCAATACCAATACACGCTGCAAGCCAGCCCGGAACTTGCCCCGCAAGTCGCTGCCGCTGTCCATGCGGCGGGGGATCAGTTACACAGCCTGCATACACAAACCCGCACACTGGAAACCGTGTTTGCCGAAGCCAATAACCGGGAGGCAGCGTAATGGACAAGTTCATGGCTATCTTCCGTAAGGAATTCAACACTTTCTTCGCCTCGCCTGCCGCTTGGCTGTTTTTGGGCACGTTCCTTGCCGTCAATCTGTTTATCTTTTTCTGGGCGGAAGCGTTTTTTGCCCGCAACCTTGCCGACCTCAAACCCTTGTTTACCTGGATGCCGGTGTTGCTGATCTTCTTGGTAGCAGCCCTGACCATGCGCAGTTGGTCGGAAGAACGTCGCGCCGGAACCTTGGAGTCGTTGCTGACCAGCCCAGTTAGCCCGCTGCAATTGGTGTTGGGTAAGTTTTCGGCAAGTCTGGCATTGGTGGCGTTGGCGTTATTGCTGACCGTGCCGTTGCCGATAACGGTGTCCTTGTTGGGAGATGTGGACTGGGGGCCAGTGATCGGCGGCTACCTTGCCAGCCTGTTTCTGGCGGCTGCGTACATTGCCATTGGTTTGTTCCTGAGCGCACGTACCGATAACCCGATTGTGGCGTTGATTCTCACCGTGGTGGTTGGGGGTATCTTCTACCTGTTGGGGGCAAGCGTGCTGACTTCCCTGTTTGGGCAGGGCATCAGCGGTGTGTTGAGCCTGTTGGGTACGGGATCACGTTTTGATGCGATTACCCGTGGGGTGCTGGACATCCGTGATTTGTATTACTACGTGTCACTGGTGGGGGTGTTCCTCGCCTTGAATGTGCTGACGTTGGAACGCTTGCGTTGGGCAGGCAACCCGCGTAATGCCAAGCACGTGCAGTGGTATGCCATTGTCGGGTTGGCGATTGCCAATGTGTTGGTGGCGAATGTCTGGTTACAGAGTGTCGGTTCTGCGCGGTTGGATTTGACCGCAGGCAAGCTGTATTCCTTGTCATCCGCGACCCGCCAGTACATGGGTTCACTGCAAGAACCGTTACTGATCCGGGGGTATTTCTCGGATAAAACTCACCCCTTGCTCGAACCGCTCGTGCCGCAAATCAAGGATTTGCTCAAGGAATACCAAGTCGCCGGTGGCAGCAAGGTACAGGTGGAATTCGTCAATCCGCATCAGGATCAGGCACTGGAAGCCGAAGCTGCGGAAAAGTACGGTATCCGCCCCGTGCCATTCCGTATGGCAAGCCGTTATCAGGCGGGCGTGGTCAACTCCTACTTCAATCTGGTGGTGGCTTACGGCGACCAGTACCAAACGCTGGGCTACGAAGACCTGATTGAGGTGAAGGCAGAAAGTGAAGAAAGCCTTGATGTACGCCTGAAAAACCCCGAATACGCCATTACCCGTACTGTCCGCAAACTGGCGAATGCGTATCAGGCGGGTGGCAATGCTTTTGCAGCACTGGACAAACCAGTGACGTTCCACGGCTACGTTTCTGCCAGCGACAAACTGCCCAAAGCCCTTGCCGATTTGCGCAAGGAACTGGAAGCCACGCTGGATGAACTCAAGCAAACCGCAGGCGGCAAACTCAATGTCAGCTTTGCCGACCCCGATGCTGACGGCGGTGCACTGGGGAAAAAGCTGCAACAGGACTTCGGTTACAGCCCGCAGATTGCCAGCCTGTTTGACCCCAAACCGTTCTGGTTCTATATGCAACTGGACAGCAATGGTACCGCAGTGAATATTCCGCTGCCCGCTGAGCTGGATAAAAACAGCCTCAAACAAGCAATTACCGCAGGTTTGCAACGCCTTGCCCCCGGTTTCCTCAAAACCGTGGCACTGGTGACACCACCCGATACGGGCGGCGGCGGGATGTTTATGCCAGCGGCGGGTAAGCGTTATGAGGAATTACGCACCGCTCTGGGGGAAAATGTGCGGCTGGTGGATACCGACCTGAAAAACGGTGCAGTTCCGGCTGAAGCCGATGTGGTGATGCTGCTCGCCCCGGAAAACCTTGACGACAAGCAACGCTTTGCCATTGATCAGTTCCTGATGAAAGGCGGCACGGTCGTGCTGGCAACCGGCGCGTTCGACGTGGACATCGGGCAATCCCTCACCGCACGTGAACATACTTCCGGTCTGGAAGACTGGCTCAAACACCACGGTTTCACCCTTGCCAAAAGCATGGTGCTAGACCCGCAAAATGCTGCCTTGCCAGTTCCCGTACCGCGCCAGATTGGCCCGATTACAGTGGAAGAAATCCGCATGATGCCTTACCCGCATTTCCCGGATGTGCGCAAAGCCGGGTTGAATGCTGACTCCCCAGTCACAGCAGCATTGGGGCAACTAACCCTGAACTGGGCATCACCGCTGGAAGTCAACAAGGATGCCAATGCGCAACGCAAGGTCACGGAATTGCTGCATTCTTCCGCGCAAAGCTGGACATCGGCGGAAACCAATGTCATCCCGGACTATGGGCTTTACCCGCAAACCGGTTTCAAGCCGGAACAGGAACGGGCGGCACAACTGTTGGCTGTGGCGGTGGAGGGCAGATTTGATTCCTTCTTCAAAGGCAAGCAGTCGCCCTTGTTGGCAAAACCGGAAGATAAACCTGCTGATGCTGCGGGGGACGCGGCTAACCCCACCCCACCCGCTGAGCAACCGCAAGCCAACGCGGAAGACAAGCCCGCCGACAAAACCGTGGTCAGCGGTGTGATTGAGCGTTCACCGGAATCTGCCCGTTTGATTGTCCTCAGCAGCAATGCCTTTGCCAGTGATGCGGTATTGCGGCTGGCATCCCAAGGGCGTGGCACGTTGTATTCCGCACCCTTGGAGTTTGTGCAAAACGTGCTGGACTGGACGCTGGAGGATGAAGGTTTGCTCAACATCCGCAGCCGTGCGCATTTCGCCCGTACCTTGGAACCCTTGGAGCACAGCCAACAAGTGTTCTGGGAATACCTCAACTACGCACTGGCGGCACTGGGGCTATTCCTGATTGGATTGTGGCGTTGGTGGTTACGTCGCCGCGCCCAACAACGTGACCAACAATGGCTGGCGGAGGTATAACAGATGGTACGGAGTAAATGGGTAATGATCCTTGCAGGCGTATTGCTGTTGCAAGTGTTGTTGGTGGCAGTATCCGGTTGGCAAACCAATGCCTTGGCGGCACGTCCTGCCAACGAAGCCTTACTGAGCTTTGAAACGGCGCAAATCGACCATATTGTGGTGAAAGATGCCGAGGGCAATAGCGCGGAATTGCGCAAGACCGCCGATCAGTGGCAATTACCGGGACTGGAAAATGCGCAAGCGGATGCCGCTAAAATCACCGCTGTGCTGGATAAGTTGCACGGTTTAAAGCGCGGTTTGCTAGTCGCCACCAGCGGGGCGGATTTCAAACGCTTCAAGGTGGAAGACAGCGGTTTTGAACGTCAGGTGCAACTGCTGCAAGGTGATACGGTGAAAGCCACGCTGTTGCTGGGCAATGGCGCGGGGGCTGGTCGCAGTTATACCCGCTTGCCTGATGACAAAGTGGTCTACAGTACCAGTATCGGCACGTATGAATTGCCGGGCAAGGCAGAAAGCTGGAAAAAGCCTGAGCCACCGCCACCACCGGCTACCCCACCCGCAGGTGCTGCCCCGCAATAATATTGTTCAACTGCCCCTGCCGCCATTGGCAGGGGCGCACATCAAGGAGCAGACGATAATGAAACCGTTAGCTTTGTGTTTGAGTGTCTTGGTTGGGTTTTTCCAGCCAGTCTGGGCAGAGACTGACCCTTTCCAGAACTGGCAAACGCCACCGCAATCCCCGCCACTGAACTCACCCCCGCCGCTGATCCAGCAACAATCGCAGTCAGTACAGGTGCAATCCCTCGCGGATGGGCGTTGGCGGGCGCAATTGCGTTACCAAGATCAAGCCAACGACACCCGCGATTACACCTTTGAAGGGACACCAGACGAAATCCGTAGCCAATTGCAGCAATCCGGCCTGCCGCAGGACAAACAGCAAGCGGTGTTGCAAGCGATGACCATGCAGCCGGAAGCAATGTTTGCGGATATGTTTGGACAGGGTTTCCCGTTTAGTGGCTCACTGTTTGGCGGCAAAGGCCCGTTTGACCACCCGTTTTTTAAACAGAATCCGTTCGATGACCCGTTTTTTAAGCAAGACCCGTTTGCCAATGGGTTGTTGCAACGGTTTTTTGCTGAGCCACCGCGTGGGGCAGTGCCAGCGCCGGTGCAACCGCAGCCACCGAAACCCACACAACCCGAAAACCGAGTGTGGTTGTAACCACGCCTTAACTTTCGGTTGACAATGCCCTTAAAACATCTGAATGTGCTTCATCCGTGCCATTTGGGATGAAGCACTATGCAAAACCTACCGTTCAGTAACGCCAATGTGCCGTTGGCAGACTTACCCGATGTTGAACAGTTTGACTGGCAGGCACTCTCGCCGCGCTATATGCCGATTAATGCCATGCTAAATCTATTGGTGACGCTGGTATTGCTCATTATCTGGTTCGCCAGTGAATACACCTTCTTGTCTGCCATTACCGCTGACTATCAGCCTTTGGCGGGTTGGGTGATGTTGGGGTTGATCGCCTTGAGTGTGCTTTACAATGTGTATGGCATTTTTGCCGATCAGCGCGTGGCGTATGCGTTACGTGAGCATGATGTGGGGTTTCGTTGGGGCTTGTTGTTTCGGCATACGGTGATTCAGCCGCTGACCCGTATTCAACACATTGAGCTGAAACGCGGCCCCATTGAACGCAGTGCGGGTCTGGCAACCTTGCAGGTGTTCAGTGCCGGTAGCGGTACGTATACGTTTGCAATCCCCGGTTTGCCGGTCGAGCAGGCGCAAGGTTTGCGGCAATTTATTTTACGGCATCAGGATTTACAACATGGCGGATAATGCGCTGCAAAAATTGGAAAATTGGCAGCATTTATCGCCGATTGCGTTGCTGTATTTCAGCTTGCAAAGTTTGCAGGCGGTGTTTGGCAGTGTGTTTTACCTCATTCCATTCATCATTTTTACGTATCGGGGCTTGCAGGATTCGCCACTGCTGACATTGGGCGCGATTGTGCTTGGCTTGGGGTTGTTCGCGGGTATTGCCTTGCTGCGCTATTATTTTTACCAGTTTCGCGTAACCGGTGACACGGTGGATATTCAGGCGGGGATTATTCAAAAAACCCAACTCAACCTGCCGTTCGAGCGTATTCAAAATGTGAAACTGGAGCAGCCTTTGTATTACCGCTTCACGGATCATGTGATGGTGCAGTTGGATACCGCTGGTTCGAGTCGCGACGAGGCGCAGCTTGTTGCTTTGTCGCGTTCACAAGCGGAAGCTTTGCAACACGCCATTTATGCCGCGCATTCAACCACAACAATTACCCAAGATACCATTGCCAGCGATATTGACGATGTGACAGGTACGACCCCCAACGAACGGCTACTGAATCGGCGCAGTGTGGGCGATTTGCTGATTTATGGCATTAGCAATAATCGGGTATGGGTATTTTTGGCAGCAACGACACCGTTTTGGGACAACGCGCTGGAGCGGATGGTTGAACGGCTGGAAACGTTTGGCATTGATGTGGTGCATTATTTTGACCCGGCGCAGCAGTCGCTGGGGTGGTTGATTGTGCTGATGCTGGGCATTGCCTTGCTGGTAGTGATGTTCATGGCGTTGTTATCGGTGGCAGGCGCGATGTTGAGCTTTTTTGATTACAGCTTGGTGCAGCGTGGCGAGCGTTATATCCAACGTTGCGGTTTGTTTACCCGCCACGAAGTGAGTATGAAACTGTCGCGCCTGCAATGGGTGCAGTTGCAACAAAGTTGGCTGGATCGTGTGTTTGGGCGCTGTAATGTGCGTTTCGAGCAAATTCAAGCACCGCAAGCAGGTTTGGCGGATGCGGGGCGGATAATGGTTCCCGCCGTTACGCCGCAGGATGCGCAGGCGTTGCTGGCGGAGGCGTTGCCAGCGCAGCGTTTAGCCGAGGTGGTATTTCAGCCGATTAACTGGCGGTTTTTAATCCGACCGGTGTTGTTTTGTTTGGTGATGGTTGGGCTGTCACAATGGCTGTTGCGCCCTGACTCGCCGTTATTGGCAAATGTGGCTTTGCTGGTCGGATTGTGGGCAGGCGGGTTGATTGTGTTGCGTTGGCGACGCTGGGGTTATGCGCTGGATAGTCAGTTTCTGTATATCCGCAAAGGGCTGATTGGGGTGAATTATTATTGCCTGCCGGTTTTTAAGGTGCAGCAGGTGAGTTATGTGCAAAGCTGGTGGTTGGAACGCCACAACCTGTGTCATGTGCGACTGGTGTTTGCGTCGGGCGCTCAAGGTGTGCCGTTCATTCCGTGGGTTGCGGGTAAGCGCATTGTGAATGACAGCTTGTATCAGGCTGAAAGTAGCGGGCGGAGTTGGATGTAGTGACTAACTTACCCGCGTGCTTGCTGCCATGAAAAACCGCCCAGCCTTGCTTGCCATCGTCCTCACGATTATTGCCTCCGTTATTCTGGCGGGGATGGATTCGTTGGGGAAATACCTGATGCGTGAGTTTTCGACCTTTCAGGTGACGTGGGCGCGGTTTCTGTTCCACAGCATTATTGTGTCGCTGCTGTTTTATGGGCAGGGTTTGCGCCATTTTGCCGTGACCCGTGCGCCAAAAACGCAGTTGTTGCGCGGCTTGTGCATGGTCGGCATCAATACCTTGCTGTACATGGCAATCAAAACGGTGAGTCTGGCGGAAGCGACGGCGTTGATGTATTTGTCGCCGGTACTTGTTACCTTGTTCGCGGGCGTATTCTTGGGGGAACGTATCCTGCCGCGTCATTTGTTGGCGGTTTCTGCCGGGTTTGTCGGAGTGCTGGTGATTATTCGTCCCGGTTTTCAAACCTTTGAACCGGCGTTATTGCTGGCGTTTTTTGCCTCGCTGCTGCTGGCACTGTATTTTCTGCTGACCCGTAAAGTGGCGGGGGTGGATGATCCGCGCACCTCGCTGTTTTATACCTCGATTGTGGGGGCAGTGGTGCTGAGTTTCCTCGTGCCGCTGTGGTGGAAAACGCCCGATGCGCTGCAATGGCTGTTGCTGATCAGCATGGGCGCGTTCGGTGCGATTGGGCATTTCCTGCTGATTAAAGCGTATACGCTGATCACCGCGTCGGATCTGTCGCCTTGGCTGAATGCGCAGGTGGTGGCAGCGACGTTATATAGCGTGTTCCTGTTTCAGGATGTGCTGGGGTGGAATTTCTTTGTGGGAAGCGGACTGATCGTGGGCGCGGGGCTGCTGTTGTGGTTGCATAATCGGCGGGTATCCTGAGAGCAAAAAACACCCTTGTTTTTTATCCAAATGCAGCCCAAAACTACCTTGTATTTTATACTTTGCCGCCGGGTGGCTGTAGCGTATGCTGAAACAGCAATTCACATAAGGTCTGTGTGAATTTGGCAATAATTTTGTCAGTACACCTCGTTATTGACGATAAAAACAGCAAATGTGCTATGATGCAAATAATTATTGTCAACTAAGATTATCGTCATTATCAGATAAGGACTAACAAATGGCAGATCATTACTTTGGCGGTGCATGGACTGAAATCAAGTTGGAGATACTAAAAAAGTACCTCGATTTTTATACTCAAGCATTGAAAAATAAACCTTATGAACTTCTCTATATCGATGCATTTGCAGGATCAGGAAACCGTTCGGAAAAAATACCTGATGCTCCGTTACTGGGAGAAAATGAACAGAAACTAACATACGATGGTTCTGCCAGAATAGCATTGGATATTGAACGGAAGTTTGACCGCTATCTATTCATTGAAGCTAGCAAAGAACGCTGCAATGCATTGGAAGCATTAAAACAAGAGTATCCGTCTCAACATATAAGAATTGAAAATTCAGATGCCAATCAAGTACTTCAGAATATATGCAGTAACAAGAAAACATGGCAATCACAAAAATATCGGGGTGTTCTCTTTCTTGATCCGTATGGTAACAGTGTGGAATGGAAAACCCTGGAAGCTATAGCCTCTACCCGCTCTTTGGATGTCTGGTTTTTGTTTCCCATCAGCGGAATGAACCGACAACTCAACCATGAGTTTGAGAAAATTGAAGATTATAAAGAGCCACTTGCAAAATTACATTTTCAGCGTGAACCTTCCTTCATCTGAAAGAAAAAAGAAGTGTGGGCTGCCGTTTTCGGCGATAATAGAAGCGTCAAAACAACCATTAAGCCCACGCTATGAATTCTACCGAACGCGCCCTGATTGCACAACGCTGGAGTTTGCTGCAAATTGAAATACTACCTTGCTTCAATGATGCCTTTGGCACATTGACCCCCAAGCTTGAAAAACTCATTCACGTACTGGAGCTGACGCGCATTGAAGATTTTGTGCGCTCTTTTCGTGATGGGTCTGGACGGCCAGCGACGGAGCGATCTTGGTTTGCCAATGCTTTTGTCGCCAAAAGCGTGCTCAATATTGTCAATACGCGAGCACTCATTGACCGGCTGCAAAACGATCGCTCCCTGCGACGCATCTGCGGGTTTCCCCTGACCAAGAAACTGCCTTCCGAATCCACCTTTTCACGTGCCTTCGCTGAATTTGCTGAACAGCGTTTAGCGGAACGTGTGCATGAAACGTTGGTGAAAACGTATTTGGGCGATGCGCTGATCGGCCACCTGTGTCGGGATTCAACAGCCATTGAGGCACGTGAACGGCCTGTTGCCGAGGAAAAGCCAAAGAAAAAACAAGGGCAAACACGGATTCAGCGCCAACGGGAACAGTCACTTCAGCAAGCACTCGATGAGATACCGGTTCAGTGTAACCGGGGGACGAAGAAGAATGCCCAAGGCTACAAGCACAGTTGGAACGGCTACAAACTGCATATCGATACCGCCGATTGTGGTGTCCCGATAGCAGCCATTCTGTCTTCCGCCTCGTTTCACGACAGCGGGGCAGCCATCCCACTCTCTCAAATCAGTGCCCAACGTGTCACCAGTCTCTACGACCTGATGGATGCAGCCTATTGCAGTGCTGATTTGCACGAATACAGCCGTCATCTGGGGCATGTCCCTCTGATTGATCACAATCCTCGCGGCGGACAGAAAGAAGCGTTTGAACCTGCTGATGCCGAGCGTTACAAAATTCGCAGCACCGTA
Source organism: Candidatus Thiothrix putei (assembly GCA_029972225.1). Classification (NCBI taxonomy): domain Bacteria; kingdom Pseudomonadati; phylum Pseudomonadota; class Gammaproteobacteria; order Thiotrichales; family Thiotrichaceae; genus Thiothrix; species Candidatus Thiothrix putei. The sequence goes on along the minus strand of CP124756.1, from coordinate 3,499,140 downwards.
GAACGAACCAATGCCCGCCTGAAGGATGAATTTGGTGGTCGGAATGTGTGGGTGCAAGGTGCGCAAAAAGTTTACAGCCACTTGATGTTTGGGATTTTGGTGTTGAGTGCTGATCAACTGATGCGTGTCTTGTTATAAAGCGACTGGGTTTGAAAAAACACGGGAAGACTGACTGAAAAACAGGAGCAGTCGCATCGGTATGGGTGAAATTTAGCAAAAGTTACGGTAAAACTGAAAAAGCTCAGGTTTCGTTGGTCAAATTGAGTAAAAAATCGGCTGAATATGCGGCGTTCGGTCAATGCTGAAAATTGAGCAACTCAGTTTGTCGGATTTTGCAAGTCGCTCCCAAGCAAGCGCAAGCCGCTATACGGTCATGTTACTGCACACTAACCACTCGTCGGAGCCTGAGATGCCAACCATTGCCACTTACGCTGCTCAACCGGAATACACCCAAGGGCGGCGTTATCCCGAAGCGCCGCCGCAATACCGTACCGAATTCCAGCGCGACCGCGACCGCATTATTCACTCCAAAGCGTTCCGACGGCTGGAATACAAAACCCAAGTATTCGTCAATCACGAAGGCGATTTATACCGCACCCGCCTGACCCATTCGCTGGAAGTGGCGCAAATTGCGCGTTCAGTTGCCCGCAGCATGGGCTTGAATGAAGACCTCACCGAAGCGATTGCGCTCTCCCACGATTTGGGCCACACCCCATTCGGGCACGCCGGACAAGATGAACTCAACGCCTGCATGAAAGATTTCGACGGATTTGAACACAACCTGCAATCGCTGCGGGTGGTGGATGTGCTGGAAGACAGTTACGCCGACTTTCCCGGCATCAACCTTACCTTTGAAACTCGCGAAGGCATCCTCAAACACTGCGCCCTCAAACACGCCCAAACGTTGGGCGATGTCGGGCAACGCTTTCTCAATAAAACCCAGCCCACGCTGGAAGCCCAACTCACCAATCTGGCAGATGAAATCGCTTACAACAACCACGATATTGAAGACGGCTTACGCTCCGGCTTAATCAGCTTGGAACAATTGCAGCAAGTGCCAGTATTTGCGCAAGAATATCAAGCTGTGTTGCAACAATATCCCACACTGCAAGGCCGACGCCTGATCCGCGAAACCTTGCGGCGCATGATTGGGCGCATGGTGGTGGATTTAATCGAAAGCAGCCAAGCCGCCATCCAAGCCTCCGGGGTGCAAACCTTGGCAGAAGTCCGCGCCCAACCGCTTGCATTAATGCGCTATGGCGAGGCAATGCGGCAGCAAAAAAATGGGCTGAAAAAATTCCTGCGCGACAACTTGTACTTTCACCCCACGGTCTATCGCATGACTTGGCGGGCACGTAAAGTGGTACGCGCATTGTTTGAAGCATACCTGCAAGACACCCGCTTGCTGACTCCCAAATACCAAGCGTTTGCGAAACGTTACGAAACCGACATGGGGGACGCGGGACGTGCACGCGCCATTGCTGATTTTATTGCGGGGATGACCGACCGCTATGCCATGCGCGAATACGGGCAATTATTTGACTTGTCAGGGTTGCGTTGAGACTCGTGCTGCTAACAATTGTTGCAGTGTCAGATGCGGATGACTGTCCAGTGCGATTAATTGCGCCTCACTAAATCCAATCTGCTGCTGGATTTGGGTGGCTTGCCGTTGTTGCTGCCTGCTCCCTTGCCAAAAACAGCGGCGAATATCCGCCACCGTGAGCATTTCCGGGCTGATGCGTAACAAATAATGCGTAGGGTCATCGTCGTCGCGACTGAGAATGCCGTAACTGACCAAATCGTCCAAGGCCTCTTCCAATAGCAAACGGGATACCGGAATCGCATGGCTCAATTCCTCTAACGAAGGCGGTGCTTGCTTGCTGATGAAGCGTTGCCCGACTTCGCGCAATACCGCTGCGGCCAATAATTCGCGGGTTTGCACACTGGTTTCAGTGGGTTGCTGGGGCAAATACACCGCATCCGGGTGCTGAAAATAATACGCCAGCCGCGCCCCGGTCAGCACAATAATCCAGCCCACGTACAGCCATAACATGAATAAAAACAAACTGGCAAAAATCGAATAAATCGCGGTTTGCTGCCCCGAACTCACCACAAATGCCGCAAACAACCACCCCGCCACTTGCCACACAATGCCCGCCATCAGGGCGCCGCCGAATGCCGCCAAGGGCTTGACGCGCGTATTTGGCATAAACAGGTAAATAAAGGTAAATGCCAATACAATCAAAAAAGTGGGACTCAATTGCACCAATACCGCCAAGCCCGTTTCCAGCACTGCCGACGAATGCAACCAAGCAGAATTCGCCAACGCCGTCCACACCCCTAACGCAGAAAAGATCAACACCGGCCCCACCAACACCACACTCAGGTAATCCCGAAATTGCAGCAATATCGAGCGTTGACGTTTCACACGCCACACATGATTAAACGCCTCTTCCACCTTTTGCATCAGTGACACCACGGTGTAGAACAAAATAGCCAAGCCCGCGACACCCAACACTCCCACCTGCACATTATCGACGAAGCCCAACACCTGACGGGTCAACTCCTCTGCTTTATCCCCCATTGGCTCTAACAGCGCTAACAATAACGGCTCCATCTGGTTATGCACCCCGAAACCTTTGAGCACCGAAAAACTCAGTGCCAGCAACGGCACTAACGACAGCAAGGTGGTATAGACCAAGCCCATCGCCCGCAACGTAATGCTTCCCTGATGCATATCATGAAACAGCGCAATGGCGAGTGCGCGGGTAAAAATCAGCAATTTCTTGATCATTCCGGTGGTATATCAGTAGAAACTTATGGAAAATTCGGCTTTGCCGCACACTGCTGCTACAGTTACGCAATTCCCCCATTTTAGAAGGCACTCGCACATGAACGCACCTGTTTTCCTGCAAGAACTCAAAGAACGGGTCAATAACCACCCGTTCCTGCGCCATCCGTTCCTGCAACAGTTTTCGACACAAGCGCTGACGTTTCAACAAGCCCGCACCTTCGCGCTATTGTATTACCCGCACATTTTGCGCACCCGCTTGTATCAGGCGAATGCGCTGGGCGTGACCCCCGATGAGCGCATTCAAGCAGTGCTGGCAGATATTTTGTACGACGAATACGGCAATGGCGACCCGTCAAAATCACACATGGAAGTCTACCGCAAGCTGCTACGCGCGGTGGATTGCAGCCCGGAAGAGATTGCCAACCCGCCGATCACCCCCGAACAGCAAGGTTACATTGACACCATGATGCGTATTACCCAAGGCACTGACTGGTTGGCAGCCGTCGGGGTGGCAGGCATTGCCGGGGAATGGCCGATTCCGCCGTATTACCGCCTGTTACTGACTGGCTTGCGTACTGTACCAGGCTTAGATGATGATGCGCTGGAATTGTTTATCGGGCATATCGAGCTGGATATTGAACATTCACGCATGATTGAAGAAGCCATTATGCCGCATTTGGAAACCCGCGAAGGGCAAGAATCCCTGTGGCGCGGTATCAACCTCAACCTCAATGCGCGGCTCGTGCAATTGAATGGGTTGCAGCGCGAAGTCTTCGGCAAGCAGTAAGCCCTAACCGACCGCAAGCTGTGCCAAACCGTCTGCAATCACCGCATACGCCTGTTTAAGCTCAGCTTCGGTCACGCAATACGGTGGTAACACATACACCACATTTCCCAGTGGGCGCAATAATAAGCCGCGCTCATGGAAAAAGGCTTTGAGTTGCGCCCCAATCGCGGAAGTGTAGCCTGCATCCGCTGCCACCACATCGAATGCCGCAATCGTCCCCATGACCCTCATCCGCTGCACCAACGGATGCCCTGCCAAGGTTGCCAAACCTTGCCGCTGCCAGCGTTCGATTTGTGGTAATTTTGCCAGCGTCTGTTCATCTGCAAATACTTGTAAAGATGCCGACGCTGCCGCACAGCCCAAGGGATTCGCGGTGAAAGAATGCCCATGCACCAACGCCCGATCAAAGCTTTCCCCCAAAAATGCCACGTAAATGGCTTCGCTGGCAACCGTCACCGACATGGGCAAAAACCCCGCTGTCAGCCCTTTCGATAGGCAAATAATATCCGGTGTCACTTGCGCTTTTAGGGAGGCAAACATCGCCCCCGTGCGCCCAAACCCCGTCATAACCTCATCGAAAATCAATAGGATACCCGACTCACGCAAACGTGCTGCCAACGCTTGCAAAAATTCGGGGCGGCACATGCGCATTCCGGCAGAACCTTGCACCAACGGCTCCATAATGACAGCCGCGAGGGTATCACCGTGGTCAGCAAGATAAGTATCGAGTTGCGCTAAAGCGGCTTGCTCTTTGGCGGCTACTGCCGTGTCGCCATCCCATGTTGCGGGGAAGGGCAACAAACCGACTTCAAACAACAAACTTCCGTAAGTATCAAAAAATCCACAACCTTTGCCCGCCGACATCGCGCCTACTGTATCGCCATGATAGCCGCCTTCAAAGGCAAGGAAACGGGTGCGCTGGGATTCACCGTGATTGCGCCAGTATTGCAGCGCCATTTTCAACGCCACTTCCACCGCTGTGGAACCGTCATCGCTGAAGAATACGCGGGTAAGGCCAACCGGCAAACGTTGCACCAGTTCGTGTGCCAATTGCGCGGCAGGTTGGTGCGTGAATCCGGCGAAAATGACCTGTTCCAGCGTGTGCGCTTGGCGGGCAATGGCAGCGGCAATCGTGGGGTGAGCGTGTCCGTGGATATTCACCCACCAGGATGAAATCAGATCAAGAAACTCACGACCATCTTCAGCATAGAGGCGAATGCCTTTAGCCGACGTGATGGCAATCGGCTCTGGAGCAGTCTGAGCTTGCGTAAAGGGATGCCAAACATGGCGACGATCCAGCAAAAGAGTCGTTAACATAAATAACTCACTATACCAATTCAGAAATAACGCAACGCCCAACTATCTGCTCTAAACTGCCATTTATCCTACTTAATAGCGTTAGCTTCGCGAATACAGTTTTAAAATAAATGCTGATAAAAAAGTTCTTTAGTGGATTACTTTTCAGGAATCAATCCCATGAAAAAATTCTTGGTTGTGAATGCTGGCCTCGCTGCCCTAGTGGGTTCAAGCATGGCAGAAGCAGGCTTTTCCCCCTACTATGCTGGAGCAGCCATCGGTGCGTCTCAAAACAACGGCAGTGAAGCGCAGTTTTGTGATGAATGTACCGGCTCTAAATTCACCATGCACAAAAAAAACACAGGAGCTAAGGTTCACAAAGTCTACGCTGGCGCTAATTTAAACCCCGTATGGGGGGTGGAAGCCGAATACGCCAACCTTGGCGATACGTATTCCATTGACATGTACCGCCCTGAATTTGGCATCCCCGGTGGACGTGCAGAAACGGCACGTGCCCGCCAAAAAACCCGTGGTATTGGCCTCAGTGCCAAAGCGAATCACCGTGTTACACGCAAGACTTCCGTCTATGGCAAGGCAGGCGCATTTGTTTGGGAAAACAAAAACAGTATGGATTATACCAACCTTGACGGCATCAATGAAAAATACAAAAGTACTGACCGGGGAGTTAGCCCAACTGTCGGACTTGGCATTGAACACGAAGTCACCGACCGCATTAGCATCCGCGCAGGTTGGGATCGTACCTTTAATACCGGCAAGGGTGACCGCTTTTTGGAACTGGACGCCAATAAAAACGTTACCGATTTACACAGTGTGAAAACGGATACCGACATGATTTACGTCGGTGCAACGTTTAACTTCTAAGCGGATAACGTGTCAAACAAACATTTGCCCCCTGCTTTGGTGATGGCAGCAACACGTTCAGTGTGGGCTGCCATCTCTTCAGCATTGGCTTGAATCACTCGCAAACGACTCACATCAGCAACAATCCGACGGATTCCTGCACTTCCGTTTTGACCGTTATTACCTGCATCCTCTGCACCTAGCAACAAACTGACTTGTCCACCTGTCATGGCAAGGTAGACATCTGCCAAAATCTCCGCATCCAGCAAAGCGCCGTGCAAAGTACGGTGCGTATTGTTGATTTCGTAACGCTTACATAACGCATCCAAACTGGCACGTTGTCCGGGGAACATTTGTCGCGCCATGACCAATGTATCGGTTACGCTGCAATCATCCGTAATCGGGTGATGTGCTGGATTCACTAAGCGCAATTCATGGTTAAGGAAACCAATATCAAACGGCGCATTATGGATGATTAATTCCGCCCCATGCAGATAGGCCAGCAGGTCTTTCATAACATCTTCAAAGCGCGGTTTATCAGCAAGAAACTCATTGGTGATGCCATGAACCTCAATCGCTCCTGCATCAATCTCACGATCAGGTTGCAGATAATAGTGGAAATTGTTTCCCGTCAGACGCCGGTTGAGCATTTCCACGCAACCAATTTCGATGATGCGATGACCTTCTTTAGGCTCAAGACCAGTAGTTTCTGTATCGAGGATAATTTGACGGCTCATACTTTTTTCTCGTCGATGGCTTTATTGGCAAGTTGGTCTACCCGTTCGTTTTCAGCATGTCCGCTGTGACCCTTGACCCAACGCCAGTCAATACGATGCTGGGTAGTCGCTGTATCCAAACGTTGCCAAAGCTCTTGGTTTTTAACCGGTTTACCCGCAGCAGTTTTCCAACCTTTGCGTTTCCACCCTGCCAGCCATTCCGTAATGCCTTGGCGGACGTATTGGGAATCGGTGGTCAACACCACCTCACACGGGCGTGTCAGGGTTTCCAGTGCCTGAATCGCTGCCATCAGTTCCATTTGATTGTTAGTGGTGACAGGCTGATACCCGTAGAGTTCACGCTCTGTGCCATTGTAGCGCAACAATGCGCCCCAACCTCCCGGCCCCGGATTACCACGGCAGGCACCATCGGTAAAAATCTCAACTACTTTACTTGGCATTATTTGGCTCTTTACGGGATACACGCCCGGCGCCCGGATTCACAATCATTCCCGGACGTAGCACCGGCTTAACTTTGCGGGAAGGCAATAATAGCGTCATGTTGGATACCTTTTTCTGCGCATGAATAATGTACACATTACCCGTCATCAAACGGAACTGGCTCCCCAAACGATCCAACCAACGCGCCCGTTTAAACAGATAATCACCACCAAATACCGGGCAAAATCCCGCTGAAACCGTTTCACACACCTCAAACCCCAACACACTCAGCCACTCACGCACACGAAAAGTGGAATAAAAGTGGCAGTGTCGTGCCTGGGGATTATACCAATAACGCAATTGTGCCAAGCCCTTGAAGCTGATCGGGTTAAAGCCTATCAAAATACAATGGCCTTCAGGCACTAATACCCGTTCGATTTCACGCAATACTTGATGGGGGCTGCGACTACAATCCAAGGCATGACTCGCCACAACCAAATCCATATTGTTTAACGCAAAGGGTAGCTGCTCCGGTGTCCCCACAATACTGACCCGTTCACCCGATCCCCCCCCTAAAGAAAACTGGCTGGCAACCCGTGATTCTTGCAAAAAAGAATATTGCCCTGCTAACACACCCGTTTCCAAGGCGTAGTAACCAAAAATATCGGCGCTCATGCGACTGATAATCGTCTGCACCCGCGCCAAGGTAGCCTGCCCTGTTGATGAAGCATACCAATCCCGGCAGACATTGACCCCTGCTGGCGATAATGAAGTTGTAGCAGTAACGTTCAGCGATTTTTCCTTGTTCACAAGTAACATACGTATTATATTCGCAGCAGACTAGACTAATCAGAAAAACTTATGAAGAGTATCCCGTTACTCAACTGCTATCCTGTACATCATTATAGCGACGAATCAGGGGCAACATAAGAATAACAAAGTCAATGGGGTTTTAAACATGATAACAATAAGCAAACCGGCGTTCATCGCTGCGTCTATCATCACATTATTTACTGGCTCTGGTTGTTCTAGCCACATGGGTAAACCAGAACAGGCCAGTAAACAACCGACGTTACGCAAAGCTTCTTTGCATAGCACGAGTCTTGCCAATGACGCTCAAACGAGTATCCAACAGCAAGCGCAGCAAAAACCTGTGCTAGATAACGATTTTGATACGTGGGAGCGGGTATTTCGCGGCTTCAAACTCAATAACCAATACAGCCAGCACCCACACGTACAACGGTTTGTTCAGTATTACGGACGTAATCCGGCCCAATTAAACTTGCTCTCTGAACGTGCCAGTGTCTTCCTGCACATGATTGTGCACGAAGTTGAGCGCCGCGACATGCCCAGCGAACTTGCCTTACTGCCTTTCGTGGAAAGTGCCTTTGATGCGGATGTTTTCTCCCACGCAGGTGCTGCGGGTCTGTGGCAATTTATTCCTGATACCGGGCGACGCTATGGCTTGCAACAAGCCATATCCTACGATGCCCGTATGGATCCGTTTGCTGCCACAGGCGCAGCATTGACTTACTTGCAAAAACTCAACAACGATTTCAATGGTGACTGGTTACTCGCACTCGCGGCGTATAACTGTGGTGAAAATCGGGTACAACGTGAAATAGACCGCAACCGTGCTAAAGGACTGCCGACAACGTTCTGGCACCTTTCCTTGCCCAAAGAAACCCGCGAATATGTACCACGCTTACTGGCGTTCAAAGAACTGATTGGTAATGCACCACGCTATGGCATTACGCTGCCGGAAACCCCCAACAGCGCACGTTTGGCACAACTGCGCATCGACAAACCCGTCGATTTACGGCAGGCTGCACTACAGGCAGGCTTAGCAGCGGATACCTTGCTAAACTTGAACCCCTGTTTCCGCACGGGCATCACCACACCACAATATTCCAATCGCATTGTGCTGCCACGTCAATACGCCAAGCAACTCGTACAAGCCATTGAAGCCTTGCCTCCGGCAGCCAATAACCGGATTTATGCCAGTAAATCGTCCTCTGGTTACAATAAGCTGGCAACGACTCGTATGGGTAAGAAGAAATCTAGCCAGCTCGCGAAAGCTAACACCAAAAGTAGCGTCAAAGTACATACGGTACGTAGAGGCGATACCTTGCAATCCATCGCCCTACGTCATGGAACTACAGTAAAGACCTTGATGAAACACAACAGCAAACGCACCTCCAAGTTAAAAGTCGGTGAGCGTTTAGACGTGATTGCCAGTGTATCAGGAGTTAATGCCCAGTCATGAGCGAACTGATTGTCATGCTTGACAAACAAATCCTCAAACGCATTGCTGTAAAAAAAACCAGCATTGTGTTTGGACGCCATGGCAAGTGCGACATCGCTCTTCCCGATCGCACCATTAGCAATAATCACGCCCGCATCACCGTGGTGAGAGACGACTGCTTTTTGGAAGACTTGCAAAGCACCAATGGTACTTACGTCAATCAGCAGCAGATTGACCGCCACTTACTCATGGATGGAGACATCATAGCACTCGGAAAATACCAAGTGGTTTTTCGCTCTGCTCAAGGTATTGCAATACAAATCAAACACTTAAGTATTCACCCTAAATTGATGGATGCCAGCTACAATGCTTGGCTACAAGTGATGGATGGCAGCAAATCAGGGTACATTATTCCCTTAAAAGCCGAACGCTTAGTGCTAGGGAATCAAACCACCGGACAAGTTTTGATTGAGTGTTCCACTCAAGGGCAATATATTATGAGCGAAACGGGTACGATGAATAACCATCGTACCCGAACGTTGAGCGATGGAGACACCCTCAAGGTGGAAGAAACCACCTTCCAATTCTGTCTGAAGGAGCAAGATGCCGACATCAATCCCGCCTCTACCTAAACCTTCACTACGCCGCACTATCCAACGCCAACGTGCAGCGCTTAGCCCTTCCGAACAAAACCAACTATCACAGCAAGCGGTTACTCGTTTGACCACTCAGCGGTTATTTCGCAATGCACGGCACATTGCACTGTACCTACCTGTCAGGGGCGAAGCTGACCCACGCAGCGTGCGTCATCACGCACTACCGCACCAATATTTTTATCTGCCGGTTTTATCGCCATTCAAAGACGGGCGACTGTGGTTTGTGCGTTGGGATAGGACAACTCGCTTCCGCTTGAACCGCTTCCGCATTCCTGAACCGTATCCACATTATCGTCAACAGCGCCCAGCACGCTGGCTTGATCTGGTGATCGCCCCGTTGGTCGCATTCGATCATACTGGCACGCGCATGGGGATGGGAGGAGGCTTTTATGATCGCACCTTTGCATTCAAACGATGCACCATGGCAAGCTTGCGCCCTTATCTGTGCGGGCTGGCTTACCACTTTCAACAAGCCGAATCTTTAACCCGCCAACCATGGGATGTTCCCTTGGATCTCGTCACTTCCGATAGCAGTTTTTTTCGATTCAACACTGGTATATATTAGAATATACTGATATAGTCTTAACATAGTCAGGGTTAGCCTGATACGACATAACCGCATAGGAGATATTGAAATGAAAAAATTATTGATTGGCTTGAGCCTGTTGGCTCTGTCTGCTACCGCAAGTGCAAACGACTTTTTCGGTGGCAACGATGGTGAATGGAAAATGGGGCCTTACGGCCCTTACTATGAAGAAAGCGACTGGCCAGAATGGACTCCTATGTACTGGATGGAAGAAATGATGGACAGCTTTGATGATGAAGACAGCTATGGCGGTAACAATGGCTTCATGGGTGGTATGCCGTTCATGGGTAATAATAACAATATGCCATTCATGGGTGGCAATAACTACCCAATGATGCCTTACGGCGCTGCACCGATGGGCGCTCCAATGATGGCTCCCCCTATGGGTGCTCCAATGATGGCTCCTCCTATGGGCGCTCCAATGATGGCTCCTCCTATGGGCGCTCCAATGATGGCTCCTCCTGCGATGCCAGCTCCGGGTGCAGCACCTGGTCCTGCTGCTAACTAATTTTAGCTAAAGCAGTTATACTTAACAGGTCGGTTTATCCGGCCTGTTTTCGTATTAGCATGACCAAAATACACAGGGAGCAAACCCATGAAAAAAATGATTGCAAGCATCCTCTTGGCAGGTTTCACAAGCATGACCAATGCAGGCGGCTGGGGCTTCGACAACTTCGATATGAATCCCAATATGAACTGGGGCAACAACCAATCGTGGGGGAATGGACCAGGCAATGGCTTTAACATGGGCAATGGTGGCCCGGCTTGGGGCGGCGGTCCAAACATGGGCTGGGGCAATGGTGGCCCAGCTTGGGGTGGTTCTCCAAACATGGGCTGGGGCAATGGCGGCCCAACTTGGGGTGGCAACAACATGCCATGGAACAATGGTTGGAACAACGGCCCCAACATGCCGTTCTGGAATAATGGCCCTAGTATGCCGTTTAACTGGAACAATGGCCCTGCCTTTAACAGCTCAAACTTCCCCGGCACGGGTTGGGGCAATAACACTATGCGCCGTTACCCACGCCCTGTAGCGCCTATGGGAATGCAACCCAATGCAAATGGTATGGGCATGAATAATGGCTTGCCACCTTTCATGATTCCACCACCACCGCCAGTCGCACCTACTCCGCCAACAGCCATGCCATCAGCAACTACGCCCTCTCCGGTGAATGAAAACACGACTCCAGTCACACCTGCATCTGTACCTGAGGCAACAACGGCGGCTCCTGAAGCAACAGCAACCAATCAAGAAGCTCAAGCAACAACACCAAGCACAACACCTGCTCCAGCATCACCTATAACACAGTAAAGTACAGTGAGAGACTACAGGGCGCGAAGTATCAACTCGCGCCCTGCATTTTCCAAGGAAGGAATTTGACTTGTTAAGTTACCGACACGCTTTTCATGCAGGTAATCATGCCGATGTCCTCAAACATGTAGTGCTAGTGTTAACACTGGAATACTACCAGCGCAAAGACAAGCCATGTTGGTACATTGATACCCATGCCGGTGTCGGTCTATACCACCTGAACAGTTCAGAAGCACTGAAAACCTGCGAATTTGCTCACGGCATCCAAACCCTGTGGAATGCCAACAATCTGCCCGATGAACTGCACCCCTATCTCAACCTGATTAAACAGCTCAACACCCAACCAGCCTTGGAATACTACCCCGGCTCCCCTTGGATTGCGGCAAACGTATTACGCAAAACCGATCAATTACGCTTGTTTGAATTACATCCCACTGATTTCACTGCACTGGAAAATAATTTGGGATACGACAAACGTATTCAGATCAGCAAACAAGATGGTTTAAAAGGCTTGCTGGGATTATTACCCCCTATTACTCGCCGGGCCGTTACCCTAATCGACCCATCTTACGAATTAAAAACAGACTACGCTGATGTCATCAGTACACTCACCAAAGCCCACCAGCGCTTTGCCACAGGTACGTATCTGCTGTGGTATCCTGTCGTTGAACGTCAGCGGATCAAGCAAATGATTCACGCCTTGCAGCAAAGTAAGATTGCAGGCATTTTGCAAATCGAATATTGCCCATTAGCCGACAATACGGGAATTGGCATGACTGGCAGTGGTTTGTTCATTATCAACCCGCCTTGGTTACTGGCAAGACAAATGCAGTCAGTATTTCCATGGCTCAATCAACAAATGACGAACTCCGCTGGTCGCTTTACCGTCGCATACATTACCCCAGAAAAAACTACCTGAAGCCCTTAAGGATACACTTATGCAATACTGGCTGATGAAATCAGAACCTGATGTGTTCGGCATTGATGACTTGCAAAAAGTAGCCGTGGAACCATGGGACGGAGTACGTAATTACCAAGCCCGCAATATGGTGCGCGACCAAATGCAGGTAGGTGATCAGGTATTTTTCTACCATTCAAACTGCGACATTCCCGGTATTGTCGGTATCGCCAGCATTGCAACCCAAGGCTACCCCGACGATACCGCATTTAACCCAGAAGCAAAGTATTTCGACCCCAAAAGTGACCCACAGAATCCACGTTGGTATCGGGTTGACGTGCAGTTCGTGCGTAAATTAAAACGCACCATCAGTTTGCATGAATTGCGCGAACAAACGGCGTTGCAAAATATGCCGCTAGTACAAAAAGGCTGCCGCCTCTCTGTCATGCCAGTAAGTGCAGAAGAATGGCAGGTTATCCTTGCCATGGAATAATTTTAGCCAGGCCGTTAGGGAGCTTTATCATTCGTATCCGGTCGGCAAGCTTTAGCTCCCGGCCCAAATAACGGGCAGAAACCATCAGGTAAGGCTGGCACGGGTGCTGCATCCTCTCCACTCAGCTTACCATCCCTTTTTTCTGTCGTTTGCGACGGTATAGTTTCGTCAGGCTCCTGTGGAACTGTCACCGTTGCTGCCAATGCAGGCGCATCAACGGGCTTCGCAAAATGGGATAACCGTAAATGATGAAAAACACGCTTGGCTTCCCAATAATCCTTTTGATACTGGTGGCGGCTCAACAGAGCTTGCTTGGTTTCAGTGGGAACATCTAAACTTGCTACCTTGCCATCTAGCTCAGCAAGCTTTGTCAACAATTCATTAGCTTTTACAACCAACGTAGAGTGTTTATTGTAACTTTCTAATTCCGTTTTTTCCTGAGCCTCAAACTCACGTCCAAGCTTATTCAGCCGCTCTTCTTGTTCAGTGTACATCGCAGGTAAATCAATTTGCTGCCCGGAATCACCTATAGCGGCTCCCGGCATCACAGAATCACGGGTTATATAAAGTGACAATAATGCCGCAACAGCAATCACGGCTAATAACACGGGCAGAACTACCCGTAATAAACCTTCTAATTTTTCTTGTATGGAAACTTCAGGCAAATCTTGCTTGATAACTAATTTTGGCATGGGGAATTCCACTTCGTTGATCTGACCATTCACAACAGCGTGATGCCAACATAACAGCTCTTTATTTTTATACCAGTCACTGACTGACAAAACGGGGGTTTTTACCTGTATACGGACATCGCCCTATATAAACCTGAATACGACGTGAATGCAATAGAAATAAGCAAAGCCGACAAAGAAGTCGGCTTTTTGATTAAAATATAATCTTCTAAAAGGATTTATATCGCTTGAGCGCCGGAAGGTGGCGGAGAAGAAGTAGGCGCTGCTGGCGGGGTATCTAATTCTTTCTTTAATTGATCCACACCTTGTTTTAGGTTTTGGTTTAATTCCTGCACACTATCAGTTAATGCCTTATCCAAATCTTTTAATCCATTTTCCATAAACATATTTAACTGATCAACTACTGCCCCCATCGCACCACTGACCATCGAACCCATGGTTTTTTGGACATCCACTTGCCACACATCTTTATTACGAATCAACACTGTACGCAAAGGAATCGCCATCTCGCCCTTTTCACCACTGTATAGTAGCGTAGCCACTTCGGCTGTCACACCATCTACTTTGATTTCGCCGGTTTCAAAACGCTTAGCAGCAACACTCTTGCTACTCAAAAATTGCAGGTATTGCGCACTCTCCCACGTTGTCAGATTTTTGGCAGAATCCATATCCTCATTTAACACGGCCTGCCAAAACTTATCAGCAACCTCACGAGCTTGCTGCGATTCCGAGGAAAAAATACACCCGTGCAGCAACACACTCAGCACGAGTAAATAAAAACCAAATAAGTAGCGCTTAGCGTTCATGGTTCACTTTCCCTTCAAGAACGGCCTCGTCATTCACACCTGTTAATATGGTGTGCTTAACTGTATTTTCAAGCGGCTTATTATCGGTGACAGACACCATGACTTTACAGTAGTTTGGGGTGTAGCCGGTGTAAATGTGCTGCCCAGCGTCGCCAGCACGTCCGTACTCCCATAAGACCGGCACAGTGCTACCAACTTGCCGTGCTAACCACTCGCGTTTCAGGCGCTCACCCACTGCATGTAAGGTTTGACTGCGTGATTTTTTAACGGATTCTGCAACCTGATTAGGCAATGTAGCGGCTTTCGTTCCGGTACGAATCGAATAAGTGAATATATGCATGTGACCGAAACCAACCGACTCTACATAAGCCAAGGTTTGTTCCCACTCCTCATCGGTTTCCCCCGGAAACCCGACAATAATATCCGTTGTCACATTGAAACCCGGCACACTACGCCGTGCCTCAGTCACTAGCCGCACAAATTCAGTCGTCTTACACCGCCGCGCCATACGTCGCAACACCGAATCGGCTCCACTTTGTAAAGGCAAGTGCATGTGTGGCATTAAACGCGGGTCAGCAAACAGAGCAAAGAAATCATCCGGCAAATCCCACGGTTCTACCGAAGCAAACCGGATACGCGGCATATCGGTTTCCCGCAAAATGGCTTGCACCAAGGCATACAAAGAGCTTCCCGTGTCACTGCCATAACCGCCGACATGCACCCCAGCTAATACAATCTCCTGAATGCCTTGTCGATACAGCTCATTGATTTCAGAAACAATCTCAGCTTCAGTGCGACTGCGCTCCTCACCACGGGCCACCGTGACAATGCAAAACGTACAGCGATAACGGCAACCGTCCTGAATCTTGATGAACGCCCGATGCCGACCACGCAAGAATAATGGCGACTCACCCGGTTCACTAGCCATCGCGGGCATCACCGGCAAGGTAAAATGTTGCATCACGGTTTGGGGAAGTTGATCTTTCTCGGTATTTGGCACAACCAAATCCACACCGAGCGTTTGCGCAACTTCATCCGTTTGCAGGCTGGCATAACAACCACTCACCACCAGCTTGGCGGCAGGGTTTTCACGATAAAGGCGATGCATGAGGCGTCGAGACTTGCCTGACGCTTCATTAGTAACCGCACAGGTATTTAATATTAATACATCGGCATCCGGTACATTGGACACAATTTCATGCCCGCCTGCACGAAACTGCTGCGACCACTGTTCCAACTCCGCCTCATTTAGGCGGCATCCTAACGCTTTCAGATGGACTTTCATGTACCTGCTTACAAATTCTCAGCATGTGTTTCGACTGTGGCGGAATCACGTAGCGCTTTCAAAAAAGCGTCTAACTCACGCGAGCCAATGCTTTGACTATAAATCGCTTCAGCATCAGCACCCAACGTAGCGTCCCCCGCTTTGATCGACTTCAACGCAACGATCGCATAATCCCCATTAGCCAAGGCAACGCTACCCCACGTCGATTTACCTTCTAGCGGATGACTCAGTGCAAATGCCTGCTCCAACACCTCTGGTGACAGTTTAGTATCAGTGCGCCCAAGCAAACCGAGCTTTTCAACAGCAGTCTCCGAGCCTAAACCAGACTCTGCCAATACAGTCCAAGACTGTGCTGCCATCAGCTTTTTCAGGAGATCTTCACCTTTTTGAGCCGTCAATTTGCGAGCCTCTTGCGCAAGCAAAGCAGTGCGAATATCTTCACGAACCGTTTCTAACGGTTTCTGTGCGGCTGGTTCATGATTCACGACACGAATAACCACCGCATTACCATCTTCCAATTCTAACAAGTCAGAGTTTTTACCAGACTTTAAAACCTCTTCGCTAAATGCGGCAGCACGTACTTTTTCATTAGCAGCAATGCCCTGGCCTTGTACTGGCGTAAGCCAGTCTGTTTGCTGCACACTCAAACCCACTTCTTTAGCAGCCGGTGCAAGATCACCATCCTGCTCATACGCAACCCGACCTAGCACTTCGCCTTTGTCGAGGAAGGCTTGTTCCGCTTGATCTTTACGGTAATCGGTTTCCACATCTGCACGTGCTTCTTCAAATGTTTTCGGCTTAGCTGGCTTGATTTCCGTGACACGAATAATTTCGTAACCCGCTTCCGTTTTCACCGGTGCCGATGTTTCACCTACTTTTAGCGCAAAGACTGCTTTCTCAAATTCAGCACCCCAGTCACCTGCCACAACAGAACCCATCTGCCCATCTTTTTCGGCAGCAATCTTATCATCGGAATCAGCACGGGCAATTGCCTCAAAAGTACGCGTGCCTGCCTGTATTTCAGCATATAACGCATCAATACGTTGCTTCGCTGGTGCATCTTTTGCCGGGTCATCGACACTGATTAAGATATGACTCACCATACGCTGTTCTGGCTGCGCATAAGTATCCGCATTATCATCAAACCACGTTTTCAATGCCGCTTCATTCACAGTGACATTAGCCATCAAATCATCACGTTTGAGTTCTACATACGCCAGTTGTGCCCGCTCATCCGTCATATAGGATGCCTTGTTTTGCTCATAATACTGAGCAATTTGCTCATCGGTTACTTGTACTTGCGCCTGGAAATCAGCAAGTTTTAGCGTAAAGACTTCCAACTCACGTTGCTGATTGCGTAGTGCCTGATACTGCTCTGCTTCTGATTTTGGCAAAAACGCGGTACTTGCCACAGCATTTCGCAACTGTTGTTGCGAAAGATCAGCGCGTACTTGTGCTTCAAACTCAGCGGGTTCACGACGCTGCATTTTCAAAAAGCTTTCATACGTTTGTTTATCAAACTTGCCCTCTTTTTGAAAAACGTCGAGCGCAGCAATAGCATCTGCCACTTCCTGATTACTCGCAAGGTAGCCGCCATCACGAATTTTTTGTTTCATCAAGGTTTGATTAATTACAGATTCTAAAGCATTACCTTTTAGCGCTTCATCCATACCTTCTGGCAGTTGACCACCGAATTGCTGCTTGAGTTGCAACAGCGTATTTTGTACGGCTTGCACAGGAATATCTTCGCCATTGACAACAGCAGCGACACGCTTATCGCCACCTTGAAAATAGTCATAAATCCCGGTTAGAGCGAAGGGTACGATAATAATCCCTACGATTGCGTAGGCAATCCAGCCTTTGGCTTTGTCATGAATTGATTGCAGCATGGTCTTTTACGTTTTTGTGAGTAATGTTGATTGATGAACAATTAATGCGCACGCCCCACGCACGCAAGAACGCCATCATACAGGAAGAAACAGGGGGATGAAATGGAAAAAGTTGGCGGAGCGGACGGGACTCGAACCCGCGACCCCCGGCGTGACAGGCCGGTATTCTAACCAACTGAACTACCGCTCCGCGATGTTGTTGTGAACAACTTGAAAGAAACAAAAAGGATGCTACAAGAGCATCCTTTTTTGAATAGTTGGCGGAGCGGACGGGACTCGAACCCGCGACCCCCGGCGTGACAGGCCGGTATTCTAACCAACTGAACTACCGCTCCGCGATAAAAACTGAATAAAGATGGTGGGTAGTGAGGGACTCGAACCCCCGACATTCGCCTTGTAAGGGCGACGCTCTACCAACTGAGCTAACTACCCGTCGTTCATCAGAGGTCGCTACTGTACAGCATCTTTTAGGGCTTTACCAGCCTTAAATGAAGGAATTTTTGCAGCAGCGATAGAAATTGTGTCTCCAGTGCGCGGATTACGCCCAGAACGCGCCTGACGCTCACGCACGAGGAACGTACCAAAACCCACCAGAGCCACTTGGTCGCCTTTCGCCATTGATTCACTGATAACTTCAACAAACGCCTTGAACGCTTTATCGGTATCGGTTTTAGTTAAACCGGACTTCTCTGCTACTGCATCAATCAATTCTGCTTTATTCATAGAAATTTTCCTTATGAATTCATTATAGGGGAAACCGAAACACTCCTGCCACAACAGTCAGCAGAGCCACCCATGCGGATACGCCCGCTAGTTATACCAGCGACATCTAAAATATGTCAACAAAATGACGGACTTCAATAGGGCAATCGCTTGAATAATCGCCTTACTTACATGACTTGCTCCAGCAGTTGTGCCAGATAGTCAGTTGACCACCCTGCCTGTTTACGACGGACTTTGAGGCTATGTTTGTTGGTTTTGTCATTGCGCAGCAGGTTAGTACCCATGTGGCGCAGGATGGCGAGATTATGTGCGCCATGGTTGCTACGGTTTCTCGCCAAATCTTCCCGCATCAGGACATCCAGCACCCAATGCAACTTGTTTTCGATTGCCCAGTGGGAGCGGACGGCATATTGTGCGGCCTTGGCGATCATCGCCAGTGAACAGATGTAGTGGCGGATGGAATAGGTGGATTTTCCTGCTTTTTCGACCCAGGACTCGATACAGATGATGCTGGCAAGTCCTGCCCATTCCTGCCGTTGTTCCAACCAAGCAACATCGGTGCAAATGCGGCAACGGCGGGTTTCGAGCCGCCCGTGGTCTTTTTCCACCTGGGTGTCTTCATCCAGCACATAACCGGCAGGCGGCTTTTCGAAAAACAGGGCGATGTCTTCTGCTAACGTTTTCTGATTGTCTTTGACTGCCAGTAGGTCTCAACAGTCATAAGTTCTCCCCATTCCCCCAAGCAGCACGAAATCCCTTAGAGTAGGCGTTACCAGCGACCTATTATCCAAGGGACATCATGCTAGTTGATCTATACCAGAGCCTTCACCACTTTAAAAGTGAATTTTCGCGCCAGCGAGCATGGCTATTGTTTTGCGCCATCATCCTGAGCTTTTTAGCGGCGACCGAGATGAGCGGGGTCACGTCGATGTGCCGTTACTGGTTATCGGATGAACGGGGCTACCATCGGTTGCTCCATTTTTTTCGTGCCGGGTCTTACCATCCTGAGCGGTTACGGGCGAGCTGGCAGCGGTGGGTGTTGTCCCATGCGCCGCTGGTTGAGGTGGCGGGGCGTTTGGTGGTGCTGGGCGACCATACCCATGTGGTTAAGGATGGTGGGCGGATGCCGGGGGTCGTTTCCTTGCGGGAAACCTCGGAAACCCAAAGCAAACCGGACTATTTCCGGGGGCAGTGTTGGGGAGCCGTGGGGTTGTTGGTGGGGAGCCTGTCCGCCTGTTTCTGCCTGCCGCTGAGTTTGCAAATCCATCAGGGGTTTCGGCATTTGGGGGAAGAGGATGCTAACGACCCGACACTCAAACTGGGGACACGGGTGGTGCAGATGGCGTTGTCGTTTGCGCAGGTGAATGACCGCCCGGTGTGGCTGGTGCTGGATGCGTTCTTTGCCACGGCTTCGGTGTTCCGGCTGGCACGCTCGGTTTGGTCGGTGGCGTTACAACAACCACTGGTGCAGGTCATCACCCGCGCTAAAAAGAACTATGTGGCCTACTTCCCTGCGCCACCCAAACCGCCGGGAAGGCGTGGGCGGCAACGCCAGTACGGGATGAAGCTGGTGTTGTGGGAAGCCTTTGACCATGCTGATTTTTTCCGTGAAGTGACCCTGTGCATTTATGGCAAGGAGGAGTCGGTACGCCTGATGTCCCATACCCTGTGGTGGAAACCGTTAGGGCAGCCGCTGCAATTTGTCTGGGCAGTCACTTCCCGTGGCCCCATCCTGCTGATGTGTTCGGATTTGGTGCTGGACGCGGAAACCATCCTCACCCTGTACTGCCGACGCACCCGGATTGAAACCTTGTTTGATGCCCTGAAAAATACCATGGGCGCATTCCGCTTCCACTTCTGGAGCCGTTACCTGCCGCGCCATTCCCGGCGACCTACCGCCAATCGGCATCTCAAAGCCCCCCAAGCACAGCACCTCCCCACGGTGGTGGCCTGCTGGCAGGCAATGGAAACCTTTGTGTTGTGTGCCTGCATCGCCACCGGTTTGCTACAACTGTTTTCCCTCAAGTACCATGAGGGGCTTTGGAAGCAGCAGGTCTTGTATTTGCGCACCCGTTCCCGTGAATTGCCTTCCGAGAACACCGTGCGACAGATTTTAGCACCACTACTGGCACGGCAATTACTGCGCTCTCCCCCCAAAGCCTTCTGGTGGCGAATTAACGCGGCCGTCAACGGCGATGAGGACGATGATAGGCAAACATGAACCGCTAACAGCGGGAAAATACCCATAATCAAGGTGTTAAAACAGCAGTTCAGTAAGGCTGCTGCCTAACATCATGCTTGGTTTTGGGGGAATGTCACGACTGTTGAGCAGTAGGTAATCACCGCCTGCTTCCACGATTTGCTTGGCGATGGCCTTTTGTGTCCCCATCGCATCAATGGTGATCAAGCAGCCTTCAATGTCGAGCTTGCGTAGCAAGGCGGGGATGGCAGTGATTTCATTGGATTTCTGGTCGGTGGCTTCCTGCCCCAGCACTAGATTTTGCTGGTTTGCCCACGCTGACACCAGGTGCAGAGGGTTCTGCCCGTTGCCACCACTGCGCCGTGAGGTTTTGCCGTCAATGTTCAATAGGTCAGCCTCCCCTGCGGACAGGCTGTTTGTCCAACGGATAAACAGTTCCGAAAACAGCTTAGCATTCAGCGCGTTGAACACGTCACTCACCGTGTCATGGCTGGGAAAGCCCCGTGCATAGGGATAATAGCGGCGCAGGAAATCCGCGTTTAGCTTTGCCCAGCGCACCATTTCCACCACATCGTCTGCCCCTGCTAAGCTGCCTGCCAAACCCAGCAATAGGATTTCAGGTAGGGGGTAGAGAACTTTGGCTTGCTGGCGGGGGTCTTCTAAAACTGACAACTGTTCCAGTAAGCGGCTGATAGCGCTGGACGGCAAGTTCGGCATCGGTTTTGTCCTTTCGGGAAAAACCTTATTTATGCATGTTTTGCAACCAAACTTTCAAGCGATTGCCCTGCGGACTTCAAACGCACAGAAGTATTTCAGCATCCCGTGTAGGTACATTAATGCGGTCTGGCTGGGCTGATTTCCTCTTCGTCAGCCACCACCACTGGGACGGAAGATGGTGCTTCCGCATCATCATCCAAGTCCTCATCATCAGCCAAAGGCACTGGCGCATGTTCTAACGCCAAGGCTAATACCTCATCAATCCACTTCACGGGACGTATTTCCAACCCCTTTTTGACATTATCCGGTACTTCCGCCAAGTCTTTTTCATTTTCCTTGGGAATCAACACCAGCTTGATGCCACCACGGTGCGCGGCCAGCAGTTTTTCCTTCAGGCCACCGATAGGCAATACCTCACCGCGCAAAGTAATTTCACCCGTCATGGCCACATCAGCACGCACCGGGATACGCGTCATGGCGGATACCATCGCTGTTACCATCCCGATACCTGCACTAGGGCCGTCTTTGGGTGTTGCTCCTTCAGGCACATGAATATGTACATTATTTTTGCGCAATGATTTACGGGTGATCCCCAAACTACGCGCACGGCTTTTGACCACCGTTTCGGCTGCGTGGATAGACTCTTTCATCACCTCGCCTAAGCGCCCGGTACTCTTGATCATGCCATTACCCGGTAGTAAGGCACTTTCAATGGTCAGCAAGTCACCACCGACCGACGTCCATGCCAAACCCGTGACCTGACCAATCTGGTTACTTTTATCCGCACGCCCGTAATCGAAACGTTTCACACCAAGGTATTTCTCAATGTTACGCGGGGTAACAGAACTCTTCTTCTTGTCGCTCAACAAGTGCTCTTTAACGGCTTTGCGGCATAACTTAGAGATTTCACGATCCAAGTTGCGCACCCCGGCTTCACGGGTGTAATGGCGGATAATATCCATCACCGCGCTATCGCTAATGGTTAGCTCCCCTTTCTTCAATCCATTAGCTTTGATTTGCTTAGGAACCAAGTAATTCTTCGCAATGCTGAGCTTTTCATCTTCGGTGTAACCCGGAATGCGGATGACTTCCATACGATCCAGCAGTGGCCCTGGAATACGCATACTGTTGGAAGTCGCCACGAACATCACATCCGACAAGTCGAAATCGACCTCCAGATAATGGTCAGCGAAAGTATGGTTTTGTTCTGGATCCAATACTTCCAGCAAAGCAGACGAAGGATCGCCCCGGAAGTCGGTCGACATTTTGTCGATTTCATCCAACAAGAACAGCGGGTTACGGGTTCCTACTTTCGTCAGATTTTGCACGATTTTACCCGGCAAAGAACCGATGTAAGTGCGACGATGCCCACGAATCTCGGCTTCATCACGCACCCCACCCAGCGCCATGCGGGTAAATTTACGCCCAGTGGCACGCGCAATGGACTGCCCCAGTGAGGTCTTACCTACTCCCGGTGGCCCTACCAAACACAAAATCGGTCCTTTGATCTTTTTGACGCGCTGTTGCACAGCGAGGAATTCGAGGATGCGTTCTTTAACCTCTTCCAGACCGTAGTGATCTTCGTTGAGAACCTTCTCAGCCTCACCCAAGTTATTATTAACTTTGGATTTTTTCTTCCAAGGCAAATTAACCAACCAGTCGATATAGTTGCGCACCACCGTGGCTTCTGCTGACATCGGCGACATCATTTTGAGCTTTTTCAACTCTGCATCAGCTTTTTCTTTAGCTTCTTTGGGCATACCGGCGGCTTCAACTTTACGCGCCAGTTCTTCCATTTCGTTAGGCGCAGCATCGTCCATTTCGCCCAGTTCTTTCTGGATGGCTTTGATCTGCTCGTTGAGGTAATACTCGCGTTGGCTGCGTTCCATTTGCTGTTTAACGCGCCCACGGATTTTTTTCTCGACTTGCAGCAAGTCGATTTCACCTTCCACCAACTCCATCAGGTACTGAATACGCTCTTCGACATCGAGCATTTCCAACACTTTCTGTTTTTCTGCAATCTTCAAGCCTAAATGCGCCGCAATGGTATCCGCCAAGCGTACCGGATCATCAATGCTGGATAAGGAAGAGAGAATTTCTGGCGGGACTTTTTTATTCAGTTTGACGTATTGCTCAAACAAGCTCACCAAAGAACGGCTCAGCACGTCAATTTTACGGCTGTCAGTGGAAACCGAAGCAGCTACTTTAACCCGTGCAGCGGAAAAATCACCGTCATTATCAATCGCGATAATTTCCGCACGCTCCAGCCCTTCCACCAATACTTTCAACGTGCCATCCGGCAGCTTCAGCAATTGCAAAATGGTGGCAAGCGTACCCATCGTATGCACATCATCTAAATCAGGGGCATCCACTTCAGCGCTTTTTTGAGCAACCAGCAGGATTTGTTTGTTGCTATCCATCGCCATATCCAACGCCTGGATGGACTTGTTACGCCCGACAAACAAAGGGATCACCATGTGTGGATACACCACGACATCACGCAACGGTAAAACGGGAACGATGATTGATTCAGCCATAATAAGTACTCACTGTGGCAGCTAGGAGGGTGGCGTGCTGAGGAGAATCAGCACGCCAACAAATGTTATTCGCCTGCGGCTAGTTGTTGCTGCGGCTCGACATTTTCATAGATCAGATACGGTTGGGACTCGCCTTTGACGACAGCATCATCCACCACCACCTTGCTGACATTCTGCTCAGATGGCAGGTCGTACATGGTATCCAGCAAGATTTTTTCCAGAATAGAACGCAACCCACGCGCACCGGTTTTGCGTTCCATCGCTTTACGCGCAATCGAATGCAAGGCATCATCACGGAAGACCAATTCAGCACCTTCCATCTCAAACAACTTAGCGTACTGCTTGGTCAACGCATTGCGCGGTTCGGTGAGAATTTGTACCAAAGCAGCTTCATCAAGCTCTTCCAAGGTAGCAACAACGGGTAAACGTCCCACAAACTCTGGAATCAAACCGTAATGCACCAAGTCTTCGGCTTCGATGTCTTTGATAACTTCGCCGAAACTGCGGCTTTCTTCCGGTGCTTTCACTTTAGCAGAGAAACCAATGCTGCCCTTTTCAGTACGACGGCGGATAACTTTATCCATACCCGAAAACGCGCCGCCCACAATGAACAGGATATTGCGGGTATCGACCTGCAAGAATTCTTGTTGCGGGTGTTTACGCCCACCTTGCGGGGGTACAGAGGCTACCGTGCCTTCGATCAGCTTCAGCAACGCTTGCTGCACACCTTCGCCCGACACATCACGGGTAATGGAAGGGTTATCGGCTTTGCGCGAAATTTTGTCGATTTCGTCGATGTAAACAATGCCCGTCTGCGCTTTTTCGACATCGTAATCGCATTTTTGCAGCAATTTCTGGATGATGTTTTCCACATCCTCACCGACATAACCGGCTTCGGTCAGAGTCGTGGCATCAGCAATCGTGAACGGCACATTCAGCAAACGAGCCAGCGTTTCTGCCAGCAAGGTTTTACCGCTACCCGTCGGGCCAATCAGCAAGATATTGCTTTTTGCCAGCTCGACATCATCTTTGCCGCCACCTTTTTTGTACAAGCGCTTATAGTGGTTGTAAACCGCTACTGAAAGCACACGCTTTGCCAGTTCCTGACCAATCACGTACTCGTCCAAGTTGCCTTTGAGTTCACGTGGGGTCGGCAGGGAAGATTGTTCATCAGACCCTTGCGCGGTATGCATTTCCTCTTGAATGATGTCATTACACAAATCCACACATTCATCACAAATGAACACCGAAGGGCCAGCGATCAGCTTGCGTACTTCGTGCTGGCTTTTTCCGCAGAAAGAGCAATACAGCAGCTTGCCGCTATCGTGATCGCCTCTTCTATCTTTACTCATCAGAACCTCTATCCTGTGCCGCTTCACGACACATCAACGATGTAAACCAAAGGACTATGTTGTGTCCATATGACTGCTTTCAAGCTATATTATTCTAATAAACTTGTCTTGTTACAAGAATACTCGCCTTTTACAAGTATTTTATGCTTCTTTTGCTGAAAAATACCTGTCCAGACACGAAAACAGCCTGTAAAGACAGGCTGTTTTCTGACAAATGGCTATGTAGGTCGGGCTTTAGTCCGACAATCCATCACGTGCGAACTGTCAAGACCTCATCAATCAAGCCATATTCACGTGCCTGCACCGCATCCATAAAGTTATCCCGATCCGTGTCTTGCTCAATACGCTCAACCGTTTGCCCGGTATGACCCGCCAATACTTTGTTTAAAACCTCACGCATTTTAAGAATTTCACGCGCTTGGATTTCAATATCAGAAGCTTGTCCACGCGAGCCACCCGATGGCTGGTGAATCATAACGCGCGAATGTGGCAGTGCGAAACGCTTGCCAGGTTCACCCGCTGCCAATAACACCGCACCCATGCTGGCGGCTTGACCGATACACAAAGTACTGACTTGTGGCTTGATAAACTTCATGGTGTCGTAAATCGCCATGCCTGCGGTAATCACCCCACCCGGCGAGTTGATATACAAGTGAATATCTTTCTCAGGGTTTTCGGATTCGAGGAACAGCAACTGCGCCACGATCAGGTTAGCCATGTAATCTTCGACTTCACCCACACAGAAAATGACCCGTTCCCGCAACAAGCGCGAGTAGATGTCAAAGGCGCGTTCGCCACGAGCAGATTGCTCGATAACCATTGGCACGCCAACAGCGCGGGGTTCAATCGGGTTTATTCCAAACATTACAACCTACCTTTATCTGTTTACGGGATTCAGGCTTGTGCCTGTTCCGGCTTTTTAGGGTTCATGACGCTATCGAAGTCGCGGGTTTCGTCGTTGACGGTGGCCTTTTCCATGACCCATTCAACGATCATTTCTTCCATTACCGCTGCTTCGATGGTCTGCATGGCTTGACGGTTGCCACGGTAGTAGTCTTTCAGCGCTTGCGGGTCTTCGTAGCTGGCAGCCACGGTTTCCAACATTGCCTCAACCCGTGCCGGGTCACGTTGCAGGCTGTGTTGGCGAATCACTTCACCCACAATCAAACCCAACTTCACGCGGCGCTCTGCTTGCGGCGCAAACAACTCGTCGGGGATATTATCTGCCGGAGAGCCAGTGTTTTGCGAGAACTCATCACGAACGTAGCGGATTTCTTCCGTCACCAGTGACTTGGGAATATCAATAGCGTGCAGTTCCGCCAAACCGTCCATCACCTGCTGCTTGAGTTGGGTTTTGATGGCAGTATCGAGTTCACGCTGCATATTCTTTTTGATTTCAGCACGGAAATCATCCACAGAACCGCTTTCTACGCCGAATTTAGTGATGAAATCGGTATCAACTTCTGGCAGCACAGCAGCACGCACTTGCTTCATAGTCAGCTTGAATTGTGCGGTTTTGCCTTTCAGATTTTCAGCGTGGTAAGTATCCGGGAATGCCACATCAATGGTTTTCACCTCACCGGCTTTCATGCCCACCAGACCGTCTTCAAAGTCTTTCAACATGCGACCAGCGCCGAGTTCGACGGAGTAATCTTCCGCAGCGCCGCCTTCAAAGGCTTCGCCATCGACAGAACCGTCGAAATCGACTTTTACCATGTCGCCTACCGCAGCAGCGCGGTCAACTTCATTCCATTCTTGATTTTGCTTACGGATGACATCAATCATCTTGTCAAGATCAGCGTCAGCAATGTCTGCAACCGGGCGAGTAATCGTCAGGGTTTCAACGCCTGCAATCACCACCTCTGGGTAAACTTGGAAACTCGCCACGAATTCGAGGTCTTTACCGGCTTCCATCGTTTTCAGGTCGATTTCTGGCAAACCTGCGACACGCAATTTTTCTTGATTAGCGGCATCTTGGAAGGCAGAACCCAGCAATTTTTCCACTACCTCGTAACGCACACCCTCTTCATAGCGTTTTTTGACCACGCTAAACGGCACTTTGCCGGGGCGGAAACCGTCGATTTTGACGCGACCCACCATGCCTTTCAGGCGTTTTTCTACTTCTTGGTCGATTTTTTGGGCAGGAACTGCCACTGTCATTTTGCGGTCGATGTTACCGGTTGTTTCGACAGAAAATTGCATGTAAAAACCTCGTTACGAGCCTGACATCCACCGATGCAGGGCAGATCATCATTAAAATCAAGGAGTTAAAGTGGTGCGAAAAGAGAGACTCGAACTCTCACGCCTTGCGGCGCTGGTACCTAAAACCAGTGCGTCTACCAATTCCGCCATTTTCGCATTTGTCAATTGCGGATTCCGGTCAGCAAACCTTACCGAGAATCACGAAGGAGGCGATTATACACAGCCTGTTAGCTTTTGCATAATATTTGAAGCGGGAAAAAAGTGGGGTGGCTGATGGGGCTCGAACCCACGACCACCGGAATCACAATCCAGTGCTCTACCAACTGAGCTACAGTCACCACGGAAAACATTGTCTCTGCTGGGCATCGAAATGGCGCGCCCGGCAGGGCTCGAACCTGCAACCTACGGCTTAGAAGGCCGTTGCTCTATCCATTGAGCTACGGGCGCAAGTAGGAAACTAAAATTAATTGGTCGGAGTAGAGGGATTTGAACCCCCGACCACCTGTACCCAAAACAGGTGCGCTACCAGGCTGCGCTATACTCCGACGTTGAAAGGTAGAGAATACGTTGATTCCGTTACTCAATCAAGAGCGCGAACTATACGTAGCACACGCTTTTACGTCAAGCCCCAAATGGGGTTTTTATGCAGCTTTTGCTGTCGCGGGTTTCAATTCCACCACATTATCACTGACGACCACGGGTCAGGGCTGCTTTACCCAAATACCGTACTGCATCGCACGGTTAGGAGGAGTCACTTCAATCGTTGCAGTTGCCGTTGACTGCTTGATGATTACAATGCAATGGGTGTGCCAAGTATGAGGAAGCTAGGATTTTTGCGGGGTTGGGTGGGAAATGGTAGGTTTCGCAGGCATTTTACCCACCCTACAGTTCATTAGAATGCACTTATGTCGTGCTTTTTTGGCTTGAATCGGGCGTAATTGGTGCAACGTCAGCATCATTCCCTTATAATCATCCTGTCTCATCATCCTAGGAAACATAGGCATGAAAACCGTTAACGTCAGCAGCCTGAAAAACAACCCCAGCGAAGCCTTGCGCTACGCCCACGAGGACATGGTGTTAGTCATGAACCGCGACCAACCCGACGCACTGATGATCGGGCTGAACCAAACCGGCGGAATGCTGGATATGCCAGGGGTACGTACCGCGTTAGCCACCTCGCTATTCAAAGACAGTACATTATCACTGGCACGTTCCGCGCGGTTGGCAAACATGGTGCTGGCAGATTTCATCGCGCACGTTTCACGCTTGGGCATTCCCGTCATTAACCAAACTGCCGCCGAAGTCAACCAAGACATGGATACGCTGGAACAATGGCTCGCGTCGTAATTGCCGATGCCAGCCCATTGATTGGGTTAGCCATTGTCGATGGCTTGCCATGGTTGCCGCACCTGTTCGGCGAAGTCTGGTTGCCTGAAATCGTGCGCAATGAAGTATTGCCGGGCAAACAAGCGCCTGGTGAAGCCGCTATACAAGCAGCGTTATCCGCTGGCTGGCTGCGAGTCTGGGAACACCCTTTCCCTGCCCTCACGGGGCTTGACCTCGACGAGGGGGAGAGCGCCTGCATCAGCCTTGCCTTGCACCACCCCGACCCTGTGCTGCTGATCATGGATGAACGTGCCGGACGCGCAGTCGCACTGGAAAAAGGGCTAACCATCACCGGCACGGCTGCCATCATTGGCATGGCAAAACAACGCGGCTTAATCCCTGCCGCCCGCCCGGTATTTGGAATCCTGCACCAAGCAGACTTTCGGATTGCCGCCGCCGTTATCCGCCAAATTTTGACGCGGATTGGAGAATAACCACATGCACACCATGCGTATCGGTTTTTCAACATGGGAATCGCCCGTCGGCACACTGACTATCGCCGCCACTGATGAGGCGGTGTGTGCCGTCGCTTTTGACAGCAACTGGCAACGTATCCGCGTCACCTTGGGTGAGGTGCAAGCGCAAAGCAACGCCATGACCCGCGAAACCATCAGCCAGTTGCAGGCGTATTTTGCCGGAACGCAGCGCACGTTCGACTTACCGCTAAGCGTGCATGGCACGGATTTCCAGCAACGCACTTGGCAAGTGTTGCACGACATTCCCTATGGCGAAACCCGCAGCTATTCCGAACAGGCGCAAATGATTGGAAAACCGCAAGCGGTGCGGGCGATTGGGCATACCAATGGGCTGAACCCGATCAGCATTATCGTGCCGTGCCATCGGGTGATTGCTAAATCGGGCAAGCTCGCGGGTTATGCGGGCGGGTTAGCGGCGAAGGCGTATTTGCTGGCATTGGAAGCGACATAAGCCTTCACAACCCGGCGACACTCCCCTGCCAAATACAATGGTAATGACAACAACACGTAGTTTTTCACCTGCCCGTTAGCCAGTGGATGCACACCTTCCAACACACTGGGCAAATCGGCATTGAAACGCGCATAATGCTTGCGGGTAATGTTCGCGCATGGCTTGCATCAAGGGGCTGGCGACGGTAATCGCGCTGCCATTCAAGCCAAGGCTGAAGGCTGCTTGCATGGGAATGCCCAAGCCGTCGATGCCCAAGGTTGCCGCCAAGGGCATGGGGGCAAGCATGTGCGCCGCATCGAGTTCGCCGAATGCCACGCGGTCACGAATATTTGCCCAAGACACTTCGCGCTGCAAGGTGACGTGCAGGCCGTATTTTTCAAAGAAACCGCGCTCCAACGCCGCTACCAGCACAGCACAATCGGTTAGGGGCAAAAAGCCGATGCGTAACTCTTGTTTCATCAGAATTTACCCCCTAGCAAGGCCATGATTACCCCGGCACTGATGGCAGCACGGGTGGTGTCAATGTCGCTTTATTCGGCGAAAAACACGATGGGTTTGGGCATTTCGCGGCTGACATTGCGCAGGGATTCCAACGTGTCACGATCGGGGCTTTGCATGTCGATAAGGATAATGTCGGGCTGGTGGGTACGCACCGCAGCGAGCAGGTTTTCACCTTGCCCGACGCGGATAATGTGGGCGTAACCGGCGACAAGGAGCGCGACTTCGAGACTCGCAGAGCGTTCGGGGTCTTGATCGACCAACATGAGTTTGTGCATGTGAACCTTGTTATAAGCAACAGCTAATATAAGACCAATGCAAAAACTACGCCATTTTATGACTAACGCAAATTTTGACGGCAGCGCAGGTGTTGATGCACACCGGTAAATTGAGGCAATAACGCGCATACCGCAGTTCCCCGGTTTTGTGCAACACGCCTAATTCCACCAGTTCCTGCAAGTCGCGGGTAGCCGTTGCGCGTGAAGCATTGGTCAGGCTGAGGTAATTCTTGGCGCTCATGCCGCCGTTGAACCCTCCAATACCTTCCGCAAATAGCCGCGCCACGACCTTTTCCTGCCGTGGATTCAGTTTGCCACGCACTTGGTCATACAAACGGGTTTTGCCGATCAGGAATTCGACTTGCTGGCGCGAATGGCGCACTGCCGTCAGCACCATTTCCGCGAAATACACCAGCCAGCGTTGAATGTCGTTGTCTTTGTTCGCCGATTCCAGCTCGGTGTAATAGGCTTTTTTGTGCTGTTCGATGGTGTGGGCAAGTGCAATCAGCGTGGGTTGCCCCAAACCTTGCGCGAGAGCTTTTTCTGCCAAAGCGCGGGCAATACGCCCATTGCCGTCTTCAAATGGGTGGATGCTGACGAAATACAGGTGGGCAATGCCTGCGCGGATCAGGGGCGGCAAAGCGTCCGGTGCGTTGGTTTCGGTGCGATTGAACCAGTCCACAAAGGCAGCCACTTCTGCTTCCATCTGTGCGGAAGGCGGGGCTTCAAAATGCACCTTGGGAGCATCCAGCCGCCCAGAAACCACCTGCATGGCTTCAACATGCGTGCGGTACGCGCCGATTACCTGCAAATCCCGCCGCCCGTTCAGCAACATCGAATGCCAATCGAATAACGTTTGATGACTGAGCGGTTGCTGAAAGTGGGTGTATAAATTCACCATCATTTCCGCAATGCCGTATTCCGCCGGTGTCACTTGCCGCCGATCCGTTTGCAAGCCGAATTGCCGCCGAATCGACGACTGCACACTGTCACGGTTGAGGTATTCGCCTTCAATCGCCGAGGTTTGCATGGCTTCGTTGCTGACCATTTCCACTTTCAGTTGGGTGCGGTCATCTTCCGTCAGGTGCGTGAACGCGCCCAGCAGTAAGCCGGATTCGTGTGCAAAAGCGGTTTCCAACGGCATCAGCTTCAGCGGGTCGAAGCTGAAGTTAGGCCAGTCGGGTTGTTGCCAGTTCCATGTCATGAGTCATTCGCCGTTATTCTATAACTCATTTATAGCTCATTTTGTGAGGTATAGAAATGGCGTAATCATCTATTTGACGTTCGTCATTATCCCAGCCGCTCATCAATCTCCGCCAACGCATCACCAATCTTTTGGCTTTCTGCATCTGATACGCCTTCTTGCGCCGCAATAACTTGCCATTGCTGAGTGGCAGAGCGCACCTGTTCCAACATTTCCCGCCAGCGTTTGATCCCGCAACTTTCCGCCACGCGCTGAATGTCTTGCAGGCGTGGATTGCCGCTGCCTGCAATGTCGGTGGTGTGTTGGTTGTTGATGCCGCTGCTGAAAGTCAGGTCAAATGCCGGTGACAGTTCCCAACCGTGGGCGCGACGGATGAAAGCAAAGTTTTTGGCGTGATCATCAACTGTTCGGCAGAGTGCGCTAGTTGCGCAATATCCACGGTTTCCGTCACGGCTTCGGCAAAGATTTTCGGTTCATATTCCAGTGCACCCATAGCGCGTGAACCGATGTAGGCCAGCCGATCCAGCGGAGTGATTTCATGCGCTTGCCAGCTCGTTTGCTGACGGAATGCCCGATCCATCAGCAACAAACCCCAGCCATCCGGCAAGGAGTCGTAAAAAACACCGTGCAAACCACTGAATTCATGTGACTCAGGGGAGAGCTGCGGTTCTGCCTGAAACGGCAGTGTGCCGGGTGACAAATCAAACCCCGTCTTCAGCCAAGCGCGGTCATACTGGAAATAAATCCGCCCCCGCGCATCTGTTCCCAACTCACCCACGGTCGTATCGGCGATATGTACCCGCAAACGTGTGATGTGTTTCATAAACTCCCCCGTTGGCGCGGCGTAGTTTGCAGATCAGCAATGGTTTGCGGTGGCTTTTCCGCAAACAGGCGGTTGAAATCATCCATGCAATTCAGGGCGAAGGCGATTTTCAGCAAACTGTGAAAGCTGATTTGCCCCGTGGTTTCAAAGCGTTTGATACTGGCTTCGGCAACGCCGGATTTCTCTGCCAAGGTGCGCCGCGTAAGGTTGGCTGACAGCCGTTGCGCTTTGGCTTGGGTGGCGATGGTTTTCAGCAGCGCGTCGGGCGTTTGGAAAACAATAGGCATTATATTGCCCCTAAAATCATAAGAATGTATTTAACAGCTATTATAGTATCCTTTAGTTATATTGCTAAGACACTTTCATCCTATAACAACGGTAACATAGCGTATCCGTTAAAAAAGGCCGGGGTTGGACTTGCAGGGGCATTCCCGCAGACAATGCGTTTTTCATTCGGGGTTACGTTTTTGATTCCGGTGTTTGGGGTGTTGTGGGGTAGCCTGTTTCTGGGTGAAACGGTGAGTGCGTCGATGCTGGTGGGTGGGGCAGTGATTGTGTTGGGAACGGCGCTGGCAACAGGGGTGGTGCGTTTGCCCGCCGTTTTAGCTTAAGATCACGCCTTTACAGCCAGCTCAGGTCAATACCATGTCAGACAATGCCAGCAACCCCGCCGAACCCGTGTGGACAGTTGTCCAACAAGCCGCCGCCGATGACGGTTTACACCTGTTACGGCTGCTGGATGTGGGGGTAAATTTTCCGTTTCGGAATTACCCGGAACGCTTCAGCATTTTGTGGGAATTTACCGAACTCGACGCCGAAGGCTTGCCCAGCACGGCAGAACTCACCCGCATGAAGGATTTTGAAAACGCTTTGTGCGCGGTGATGCAAGCCGACCATGCCGCCTTATTGGTGATGGTGTTCACCGAGCCTGCGCACCGCGAATTTATCTGGTTGGCACGCCATAAATCAGCCTTTCAGAACCGGCTCAATACGGCGGAAAATTTGGGTGCGAAACTCCCCATCACCCTTGACCATGAAACCGATACGCAAGGCGATTTCTACCTGTCGTATGCGACAAAAGTGGTGGAGCGTTTGAAACCGGCGGCAGGGTAAGGGTCATGCCCAAGGGTTCAGGGTAGCACCCCGGTGGTTATTTTTTGTTTTGGCAAAACTTGTCGAATGCTTCTGGCGTCAACTCGAACTGATGTTTCTTCGCCAATTCCCAAGAGCGTTCACATTGGTTGGTTGCCTGACACCACGAGTATCCGGCAGAACCAATGCACCCATGAGCATCCCGATCGCCGCCCACTACTGGCACAACGGGACTAGGTTTGGTTTCGTTACAGGCACATAAAGCAGACGCTAACACGGTTGCTAGTACCAGTTTGATAGCACTCATTGCAATTTTCCCCTCAAAATATTTTGATGGTCAATAGTTTATCACGATCCTTATGAAGGAAAACACCATGCAAAATTTTGGCTACAAAATCATGAAAAAGAACCTCGCGGACGAAGCGCCCGTGGTTCATGCCGCCATTGCCCAGCAACGCCCGCTGGAAGTTGGCTTGTATCAGGGTGATGCGGAAATTTGGGAATTCATTATCGCTACCCTGCGCGAAGCTGCCCACCACATCCCCGTCAACACCCATTTCAACCATTACCAAGCGACGCTGTTTGGGCTTGACCGGCAGGAAACGGAACTGCACCAGCAATTTTCCTCCGCCAAAGCTATCGGTTCAGCGTACTCCATCATGCACACCCACAAGTATTCACTCAGCCAACGCCCTGCGTTTCGTGACGTATTGGGCGAACATCTGACGCGGCAATTGCGCTTGCTGGAACGCTTTTGCACGGAATACGACCATCCGGTTCACATCGAAAATACCTTCCACTCACTGGCATTTTATCGGTGGCTGTTTGAGCTGGTGGAACGGCTGGAGTTGCGTTACGTCCACTGCTGTTTCGACATCGGTCATGCCAAAATCTGGTCGCCGGAAAGCCTGCCGCAATGGTTGCAATGGCTGCATGAACTGGATGGCAAAGGCGTGCAGCTACATTTCCACCTACACGCCAACAACGGGCTGAGCGACCAGCATCTCACCTTTGTGGAAAGCGAAAGCCTCGGCTTGAACCGGGCGGATGACTACACGCAGGCATGGGATTACTTCACGGCACTGGCGCAGTTGCATCAGCAGTTTCCTGACAGCCGCAAGGTGTTTGAAGTCAAACCGGGGTTGGCGGTGGCGAATATGGAGCTGGTCATGTTACGGATGGCAGCACACTGAATAAGGTAGATTTGCTGCCATGACCTGATCGGGGCAGAATGGGCGGATCGTATTTTCAGGAGTTTTACCATGCGAATCCTTCACACCATGCTGCGCGTCGGCGATCTGGAACGCTCGATTGCGTTTTACACCAATGTCCTCGGTATGCAACTGCTGCGCCGCAAGGACTACCCGGCGGGCGAATTCACCCTCGCCTTCATCGGTTATGGCGACGAAACCGACCAGACCGTGCTGGAACTGACCTACAACTGGGGCGTGGATCAGTACGAACTGGGGACGGCTTTCGGGCATATCGCGCTGGAAGTGCCGGATGTGTACGCCGCTTGCGAAAAAATGCGGGCAGCGGGCGGCAAGATCATCCGCGAAGCCGGGCCGATGAATGCAGGTACGACCATCATCGCCTTCCTCGAAGACCCGGATGGTTATCAGATTGAGTTGATTGGCGAGAAACACCAGCGTGGTTGAAGCGGGCATGATCCGCTACGAGGTCAACGCCCCCATTTCGGCAGAGCAGTTCATCGACGTGCTGCGCCGCTCCACTTTGGGCGAACGCCGCCCCATCGACGACCGCGAGTGCATGGAAGGCATGGTAAACAACAGCAACTTGCTGGTGACAGCATGGGATTGCGACAAACTGGTGGGCGTGGCGCGTTCCATGACCAACTTCCATTACGCCTGTTACCTGTCTGATCTGGCAGTTGACCAAAACTACCAGCGGCAGGGCATCGGCAAGCAATTGCAAATCCTCACCCAGCAACAATTGGGCAGGCATTGCAAGCTGATACTGATTGCAGCTCCGGCGGCGAATGCGTATTACGGGCGGATTGGGTATACGCATATGCCACGTTGTTGGGTGTTAGATGGGGGACAAGACTTGAAATCTTGATGAGGTTACCTGCATTATGCCGAAGAATCAGAAAATGCTTTTGTTCGGTCTTTGTTCGGTTTATCATGCAAGTATTACAACGGGTGTTCGTGAGCAAACAACAGGATATTGAGACAGCCCAGATACGGAGGGCATGGTTATGAGTACGCAAAGCAAAATTGAGTGGACAGAACAAACATGGAATCCGGCAACTGGCTGTACAAAAATATCGCCAGGATGTAAGCATTGTTACGCTGAGACGATGGCAAGACGTTTACAAGCCATGGGAACACCGGGCTACGATAACGGTTTTAAGCTATCGCTGATGCCTGAGCGTTTGTCACAGCCACTGACACGCAAGAAGCCGACCATGTATTTCGTCAATTCCATGTCAGATTTATTCCACGAAGACATTCCTGATCAGTACCTTGAGCAGGTATTTGATGTAATAAGACAAACACCTCACCATACCTATCAAATTCTAACCAAGCGAGCGACACGGATGCGTGAATTCTGCATGGGTCGGCATGTGCCGGAGAATGTTTGGTTAGGTGTAACGGTTGAGGATCGTGAATATAGCGTTCCGCGTATTGATGAGCTACGTCATATCCCAGCTAAAATACGTTTTTTGTCGGTTGAACCGCTGCTGGAACATTTGGGTTTAATTGATCTGTCGAATATTCATTGGGTCATTGTTGGTGGTGAAAGTGGCCCTAAAGCAAGGCCAATGAAACCAGAATGGGTATCCAGTATTCGTAGACAATGTGAAAATTCAGGTTCCAGTTTCTTCTTTAAGCAATGGGGAACCTGGGGAGCAGATGGCGTAAAACGTAACAAGCATCTTAATGGGCGAACTCTGGATGGTGCTATATGGGATAGTTATCCTGTTACTGCGGAGATTTAAGGATATGATTGGCAACCTTTAAAGCTAACCCTATTGCTTTTGGGTCTGGATTTGATATGCAGAAAAACAGGGAAAACTGTTGAGGCTTTCTATCGTGTGGTAGGGGCAGTGGTTTTGAAACGCGAGGAAAGCAGTTTTCCAATCGCTGTTTTACCCACTTTTCCATATCTGTCATGCTGACACGACTAACTTTTTCTGTTGATCCAAACAAATCCTGTGTTTGCTCCCTCTTGTAAAGTTCAGTTTTCCATGAATCTGTGCCCAGAATCTTGTTGAGATTTCTCTCTTTAAAGGCAGTTTCTTGGTCAGGGGAAACCCGCAGATGCGTCGCAGGGAGCGATCGTTTTGCAGCCGGTCAATGAGTGCTCGCGTATTGACAATATTGAGCACGCTTTTGGCGACAAAAGCATTGGCAAACCAAGATCGCTCCGTCGCTGGCCGTCCAGACCCATCACGAAAAGAGCGCACAAAATCTTCAATGCGCGTCAGCTCCAGTACGTGAATGAGTTTTTCAAGCTTGGGGGTCAATGTGCCAAAGGCATCATTGAAGCAAGGTAGTATTTCAATTTGCAGCAAACTCCAGCGTTGTGCAATCAGGGCGCGTTCGGTAGAATTCATAGCGTGGGCTTAATGGTTGTTTTGACGCTTCTATTATCGCCGAAAACGGCAGCCCACACTTCTTTTTTCTTTCAGATGAAGGAAGGTTCACGCTGAAAATGTAATTTTGCAAGTGGCTCTTGGGTTTACCTTACGGCATAGCATGGACGAACGCGATATAAAAACCGATAAATGGCGGTACAACATGACAACAGACACCCTCCGTGCTTCGCGCACTTTTTCCGATTGGATTCCGGCGAGTTGGGCGTATCCCGAAACGGGGGCAACCCGTGATTTGCGCCTTGATTTTATGCGGGGCTTTGTTATTCCGCTGTTATTTGCGTCGCATTTTGAATACTTTTCAGCATTAATGTTCATCGGTTGGGAACGCATTGGGGTGATTTCCACCGCCGAGATTTTCGTGATTTTATCGGGAATTGTGGTCGGGATGGTGTATGGCAAAAAGGTCAAACAAGCCGGTGTTGCCGCCGCCATGCCGGGGTTAATTAGCCGCTCGGTGGCGCTATACCGGATTAGTGTTTTGATGATATTAGCGATAGCGGCGCTGCGTTTTATTCCTTGGTTGGATACCACCATTATTACCACGTTTCACGACCCTTATGGCGGTAAAACCTTCCAATTATACCCGCCAATCGACGCGAGTATTTTTCAGATTATCAGTAAAGCCTTATTGCTTCAGATCGGGCCACACCAATTCCAGATTGTAGGCATGTATGTGGTGATGTTTATCCTGTTTACGCCACTGGTGTTTTTTATGTTGGCTAAGCGGCAGGTAGGCTTGTTATTAGGGCTAAGCTGGGTGTTATACCTGATTAATCTGGGGAGTACGCCATCATTACGGCCAACGAATGCGCAGTTTGAATACGCTTTTCCTATTCTTTCTTGGCAGTTGCTTTATGTACATGGAATGGTAGCCGGTTATTATAAACAGGAAGTGGTGCAGTTTTTCTCGGCAACGGCATGGGGTAAACGTTTAGTGGCGCTGTGTATTGCGTTGTCATTAGGTTTTATCGTGTTTACGTGGAATCACCCCTTAGACCAGTTTCCTGAGTGGGCGCGTTTGCATTTTGTGCCAGCGGATACGTTTTTGTATTGGTATAACACTTATTTTCCTAAACATACCTTGGGTATTGGGCGTTTGGTGAATGTGGTCGTGCTGTTTATTGCCATTTATGCGCTGATGACGGTTTGTTGGCAGCCGATTAACCGTGCATTGGGGTGGTTCTTTATTCCTTTAGGGCAGGCGTCTTTGTATGTGTTTTTTATTCATGTGTTTTTATTGCTATTGATCGCCAATACGCCGTTGCCGAGTTATGAGAATTTCTGGATTAATACGGGCATCCATGCCGGATTATTGGCGTTGGTGTGGGTGATGGTGAAGCGGCAATTTTTGTTCCGCTGGATTCCACATTAAATCGAATCCAGCGGTGGGGAGCGGTAGCAGGATCGTTAATTAATCTATCAATTAAATAGATTGTATTTATGAAATTAATTCAAAAATAAGCATAAAAAATTCTTCATAAGTAAATGGGCGGTTACATTTTATCTGTTAGTATCATGCGTAGGGTTTATTTGATATTGCATTTATTGATTGCTTAACAGGGGATTGCGCCATGAAGTCCATACCGTCAGGCGGTAAGCTGTGGTCAGCACAGCACAGCATTTTAATTTTACTAGCGTTCTAGTTTTATCTGCCATTTGCACTGGTACAGCGGTTGCGGGTGGAAATCCTTTATTTGCGCTTCAGGATGCCCCTCAGGTTAAGGATCGGCTGGCAATCCACGTGGAGCAGTATACGTATGACTGGGAGGGGGATAACAACACCAGTGGGGAGCAGTCTGTAACACCCGTCACTATTACCTATAAGGTAATGGACAACCTGGATGTGGGTTTGCGCACTGCCAATATTGATTCGCGCAATACAACAGAGGGGCGTGAAGGGCATGTCAACGCCCAAGGTGATACGGCGTTGAGTGCTGCGTATGCCCAAGAGTTGCGTAATAATTGGAATATCCGTTACAACCTTGATTACAACATCCCGACTGGGAAGGAGACGCTTTCCGGCAGCGAAAAGAATGCCATTATGGATGGCAGTCTTGTGCAGCAAACTCGCTTTGGTGAGGGTGAGAATGTCACGCCGGGGATTGTTGTGACCAAAGTCGTGTCGCCGAATGCGAATATCGGTGTGGGGGTGAGTCGCACCATCAAGGGTAAGTTTGACCCGAATGGTGATGTTGAAAATGACGTGCTTGACCCCGGTGATGAAACGCGGGTTTCCCTGCAAGGGCATTTTGCCAAGGGGAATACGCAGGTGATTGGGGGCATGAATTACACCCAAAGCGATGAAACGCAGCGTGATAACGTCGATTATTACCGCAAAGGCGATAGCTACGACACCAATGTTACCGTTGTCCATGCACTGCCTAACGATCAGCGTATTACTGTTGGGGTTCGTCATTCCAAACAAGACCCGGACTATTACATCAGCAGCATCACGGGTAATCTGGACAAAGAAAGCCGCAACGTCAATGGCAAAAGCCTCTACACTTCCGTCGAATACGCCAAAACATGGCGTGGGCAACATACTGTGCGGGTCAATGCTGACAAGCTAAAAATAGATGCCAACAGCTATGACCAGTTAAATGACCTCTACAACGCAGGGCGGAATAAAACCCAATTCGGGTTAGGCTACGATTACCAAATCAACCAAAAAGCCCGCTTTTATACCGACCTAAAGCAATTTGAAATGAAAGACAAAGCCACGCCTGCCACTTTAGTTGACACCAAATACACAGGCACACAAATCTCGGCTGGCATCGACTGGGCATTTTAACCCATGCACCTTACGCTTCACCCCATTCCAGAGGACTCCAAAATGAAAGCAAAACTTAACCTGCTCACAGTTGCCATTATCTGCGGTCTCACATCCCCTGCATTTGCTAACAATGTTTCAACCTTTGCGAATGCGGCAACTGTAGGAGAATTTATAGCTCATACAGATGATTTTGGCGGATTGGCAGCTATAGTTGAACAATCTGCTGCAAATTCACAAAAAACAATTGATGCACTTAACCATACGATGAATGTAATAAAAAACTCCAAGGTGGCAGATTTGCATACGCAGTATCTAAGTAAGTCTGCTGGTGAAATTGGGAAACTTACAAAAGATATTGCAAAGAGTGAAGAACTTGCAAAAACCTTAAAAACTTCAGGGAAAATTCTTAAAGTTGTAGGTACAGCAGCAGACGTAGCAGTGAGAGGTATGGATGTTACTGATGATTATAAACAGTATGGGACTGTTACTGCTGTAGAAACAGGCGTGTTGACGACGGTTGATGGAGTTGCGGACTTTTTTCACCCATTAGCAATTGCTTCTGCAATTACAAGTCTTACCATTGATAAAAAGCCTGTAACAGAATGGGATGCAAGTGATGAAGTTATACAGCGCGTAAAAATTATTCTTGAATATGACTTGGCTGATTTTGTGAGAAAACCTGCGGAGCTTATCAAAACATTAGAAACTGAAGACCAAGCGCACATGGCATATCTGGATGCTGTTAACGCAGCATGGACAAAGATTTCAAAAGATGGAATGCTGGGCTATCAAAATAGAATGAAAAAGTTAATGGCAATAAATGATCCTGATAAGTTTTTAGCGGAAGCAAAAGTTCTACAACAAGATCACATGCGTGAAATTGATGGTTTAATAAAAGGGCTTCAGGTCTTTAGTGATACTATGGTGGAAAATGTCCAACCGGATTCAAACTTCATCAGAAGGTGGTATGTTGATGGTAATTTAGATCCTGTTAGAAAAGATAAATATCTTGCCATGCAAGATAGAGCAAACACACTCAATATACTTTTGAATAAATACAAAGCTAAAAATAAGTCTGTAAGTATATCATCAGATGTTGTTGATGCTTGGCTATTAAAGCAGGTGCTTCAAGCCAAGATTGATGTGGAACTTAATGATGCAAAACTTTTTATGGCTGCTGCTAAGATAGATGCTATGCAAAAAACAGTTGCACAACCCTCAGTAGTTGATAGATCAGTATTGCCTTCATTTGAGCCACTTGCAAAATTACATTTTCAGCGTGAACCTTCCTTCATCTGAAGGAAAAAAGAAGTGTGGGCTGCCGTTTTCGGCGATAATAGAAGCGTCAAAACAACCATTAAGCCCACGCTATGAATTCTACCGAACGCGCCCTGATTGCACAACGCTGGAGTTTGCTGCAAATTGAAATACTACCTTGCTTCAATGATGCCTTTGGCACATTGACCCCCAAGCTTGAAAAACTCATTCACGTACTGGAGCTGACGCGCATTGAAGATTTTGTGCGCTCTTTTCGTGATGGGTCTGGACGGCCAGCGACGGAGCGATCTTGGTTTGCCAATGCTTTTGTCGCCAAAAGCGTGCTCAATATTGTCAATACGCGAGCACTCATTGACCGGCTGCAAAACGATCGCTCCCTGCGACGCATCTGCGGGTTTCCCCTGACCAAGAAACTGCCTTCCGAATCCACCTTTTCACGTGCCTTCGCTGAATTTGCTGAACAGCGTTTAGCGGAACGTGTGCATGAAACGTTGGTGAAAACGTATTTGGGCGATGCGCTGATCGGCCACCTGTGTCGGGATTCAACAGCCATTGAGGCACGTGAACGGCCTGTTGCCGAGGAAAAGCCAAAGAAAAAACAAGGGCAAACACGGATTCAGCGCCAACGGGAACAGTCACTTCAGCAAGCACTCGATGAGATACCGGTTCAGTGTAACCGGGGGACGAAGAAGAATGCCCAAGGCTACAAGCACAGTTGGAACGGCTACAAACTGCATATCGATACCGCCGATTGTGGTGTCCCGATAGCAGCCATTCTGTCTTCCGCCTCCTTTCACGACAGCGGGGCAGCCATCCCACTCTCTCAAATCAGTGCCCAACGTGTCACCAGTCTCTACGACCTGATGGATGCAGCCTATTGCAGTGCTGATTTGCACGAATACAGCCGTCATCTGGGGCATGTCCCTCTGATTGATCACAATCCTCGCGGCGGACAGAAAGAAGCGTTTGAACCTGCTGATGCCGAGCGTTACAAAATTCGCAGCACCGTAGAACGAACCAATGCCCGCCTGAAGGATGAATTTGGTGGTCGGAATGTGTGGGTGCAAGGCGCACAAAAAGTTTACAGCCACCTGATGTTTGGGATTTTGGTGTTGAGTGCTGATCAACTGATGCGTGTCTTGTTATAAGGCGACTGGTTTTGAAAAAACACGGGAAGACTGACTGAAAAACAGGAGCAGTCGCATCGGTATGGGTGAAATTTAGCAAAAGTTACGGTAAAACTGAAAAAGCTCAGGTTTCGTTGGTCAAATTGAGTAAAAAATCGGCTGAATATGCGGCGTTCGGTCAATGCTGAAAATTGAGCAACTCAGTTTGTCGGATTTTGCAAGTCGCTCATTTATATCTTCTGCAAATCAGGTTGGGAATTCTCAATATGGTTCAATTAGATTGAGTCCGGGGAAGGTCGTTGAAAGCATTAGCCTTGATTTGACAATGTATGACTTGGAAAATCTAAATAATACTAAGATCAAATCTAAGGTGGAGCAGGAAGTTTATACTGCTAATTTAGCTCCTTTAACTACGGATTCAGAACCTTCCGTATCAGGAATGCCTGGGGAAACAGGGGGAACTGAAACGCCTCCTGATGGCTCAGTAATTACACCCGCCAACCCTAATATGCCTATCCTGATGAATTGGGGAGCAGGGGGAGAATGATCTTGACCACTGATCAAGATTAAGAGGATAACAATAAAAGGAGGCGTGAATTCGTATCATAAGTGCATAGCCCGTTAATCGAGACGGGATGTGTCTTTCCTCATAAGGTCAGAGGCAAGATGTGGTAAAAAGCATCCCGAAAAACCACTGACAGGAGAGCTTCATGAGTTACACACACCTCACCTCTGAGGATAGCCAGAAACCGGTAAGCGGGTCGTGCCAGTAGACAGCGGGCAGTTGCAGTGAGCGGAAAAGGCTGAACTTGTCCAGCCTTTTTCCATCGGCCGCTAATGTGTGGAAAATTGAGGGCGCATCTCAATTGTCTTGCTATTACTCCGTGAATCCTAACATCGACAACCATTCTGATATATTGCTATTATGCAATACATGAAAGCAACACTCATCGCCAAATCCAAAGAAATTCATGACGACGGTTCAATCGTCGAAGTCGTTATCTGGCAGCTTTCTGAACCTGTTCCACCCTGCGGGCATCCCTATAAATACCGTCTGTATTTCGGCTCAGACGGTGTGTGCAGGGTCAGATATGACAATGAGCGAGGCAAAGGCGACCATAAGCATATCAATACTGATGAAATAGCCTATGCGTTCACCACCATCGACCAGTTACTCGATGATTTTGAAAACGATATGACAAACTGGAGGGAATCATGAAAGCAATCATTGAAGTCGCGAAACGCGGTTCTGCTCTCCAAACGGCACGGCGACAACTCGCCGCCTCCCGCCAAGGGCAAACGCCTGATTTTTGGCTTTCGTTTGAATCAGCCAGAACTCTGTTTACGGAACTGACTCCCGCACGGCTCGATCTGCTGGATACTCTCAGCAAACTGGGTTCATGCAGCGTTTACGCACTTGCCAAAGCCGCTGCCCGCAATTACTCCAACGTACACACTGATATTGCGCGGCTTGAAGAAATTGGGCTAGTTGAACGGGCTGAGAATGGCAATATCTTAGTGCCTTTCACTGCGGTAGAGATACGGATGCCATTGGCTAAAGTTGCCTGACGGAAATCGGGCAGTGGATCAACAATTTTGCAGATGTGGATATGCAGTAAGCATAAAGATTAACGCATTGGTCGTGCCAGCAAGCGGCAAGCAGTTGCAGTGAGCGGAAGAGGCTGGACGCGTTCCGGCTTTTTCTTTCCCATTACCTTGAATGTCTGCATATTTGTGCATATCATTAGCGTATGGATATTGAATTCGACCCCGAAAAAGCAGCCATTAACCCGATCAACCACGAAGGCGTGACCTTTGAGGAAGCGCAAGTCGTGTTACTTGACCCTTTCGCGTTGACCCGTGAAGATGGCGATACTTTCGGCGAACAGCGGTTTGTGAGCTTGGGTGTCGGGGCAAAACATCGGGTGTTGGTGGTCGTATGGACGTTACGCGGTGAGCGTATCCGTCTAATTTCGGCGTGGAAAGCCAACCAACCACAACGGAGGATTTATGCAAACCAATTCAGATGATATGTACGACAAATTCAAAGATTACGATTTCGCTGATGCTAAACCCGTAGCAAAAATACCTGCTTTGGCAAAATTACAGGCGGAATCTGGCGGCAAAAGCCGTATTACCATGCGTGTTGACAACAGCATCTTGGCAGCCTTCAAAGCGCGTGCGGCAATCACAGGCGGCAGCTACCAGAACATGATGAACGAAGCGTTGAAGCAGTTTATCCAAGGGCAAGGGCTGGAAGATGTCGTCAGGCAGACGATTCAACAGGAATTGCGCTCACACAGTTAGAGTAAGCGTATCGCGCCAGTAGGCGGCTGCTTGCCCTGAGACGAAAAAGCCGGACGTGTTTCGGCTT
Organism: Candidatus Thiothrix putei; assembly: GCA_029972225.1. NCBI lineage: Bacteria > Pseudomonadati > Pseudomonadota > Gammaproteobacteria > Thiotrichales > Thiotrichaceae > Thiothrix > Candidatus Thiothrix putei. The sequence goes on along the minus strand of CP124756.1, from coordinate 3,454,270 downwards.
TTTCTTTGATATACTAACGTCTATGAGAATATACCTTGACAACTGTTGCTTAAACCGCCCATTTGATGACCAGTCTAACCCGCGTATTCATTTGGAAGCTGAAGCGGTGAAAACGATCCTTTCCTTGTGTGAGGACGACAGTTGGATGTTGGTGAGTAGCGACGTACTGCTGTTTGAAATCAATAATGCCCCAGAGGTTCAGCGCAGCAACATTTTACAATTGATGGCGCAACTCGCCAGTGAAACCATTCCCCTGACCGAAGCAATTAAGCAACAGGCAACCCTCTACCAATCCGCTGGCATACAAGCATTTGATGCCTTCCATTTGGCAAGCGCAGTGGGGCAAGTGGATATTTTTCTAACTACCGATGACAAATTTTTGAAAAAAGCACAGCAAATTCCTGGTTTACAGGTCAAAGTGTTGAATCCCCTGCAATGGCTAGAAGAGGTTTTACCATGAGCGGCGTAAGAAGTTACCAAACAGAACACGAAATCCAGCGTCAGGCATTGCAAGCGTTACGCAGCAGTCTCGGCGTGGTTGGTCTAATTCGCTTCATGCAGCAATACGACAAAGGCTATGGCAACTACACCATTGACCGTCAGGCATGGCAGCAAAATTATACGGTCGATAGCTTGTTTGCAGCGATGAAAGCAGCGTGATGAAGCGCGTTAATTGTTTAATACCCCGAATGTTGACCGTATCCGAGATAAAATTGCTGCGGCAATCTAAGGCTGAAATCGCTAAAAGAGTTAGCGAATTAGTACACCTGAAAGCAGAAAATGCTTACGCCGCGCCCGTGGATTATCGCAAAAAGCATTAGGCAGATATCCTCCATGTGCAGCAACCTGCTATCGCCAAATTACATCTCAAAAGACTTTTGCATACTGCCTGATGCGCTTTATTTTGGTTTAATCGGTGTGATCATGACACTCCGAGATAAAATTGCTGCGGCAATCTAAGGCTGAAATCGCTAAAAGAGTTAGCGAATTAGTACACCTGAAAGCAGAAAATGCTTACGCCGCGCCCGTGGATTATCGCAAAAAGCATTAGGCAGATATCCTCCATGTGCAGCAACCTGCTATCGCCAAATTACATCTCAAAAGACTTTTGCATACTGCCTGATGCGCTTTATTTTGGTTTAATCGGTGTGATCATGACACGCCGATTAGCTGCCCACGCAGTTTCATTATCACCGTCTACTAAGGGCTTGCGCTTGCCGTAAAAGCGTAGGTCAAACTGTTCTTCATCGACCCCGTTATCGACCAAATAATTGCGAATAGCCACCGCCCGCCGTGCTGAGAGTACATCATTGTATTCATGGCTGGAACGTTGGTCGGCGTGCGTTTCGATGCGGTAACGGTATTGTGGGCAGGCTTTCATATTGTCGGCGATTTTGCCTAAAATCCCACCCTTCGCATCACTGATGTCAACGGCGGCGGTTGGGAAAATTTCGGCATACAACAAAATCGCGGTATCGCAGGCTAAGGCTTCAGCATCGTTGGTTTCGCGCAATTCTACAGGTTTGGCAGTGTTGGCGGGTGGAGTATCTTTTGCGGGCTTATCAGTGCTGATAGCTGGGGTATCTCTGTCGGGTTTTGCTGGTGTCTGCCCCGATTTTTTCTGCCAGGCTTGGTAATCTTTGTCAGCTTTTTGCTTGGCTGCGATGAAATCATCGACGGTTTTTAACACGACTTCGCTGAGCCATTTGCCCACATTGTTGCAGTCCGTGGTGTTGTGACCTTCGCCCCACGTTGCCAGTTTGTGGTGCAACAGCGGGTCACGTAGGGTCATCGCTCCTTGGGAGAACGATGTCCAGATACCGGCGGTGCAACAGGCGGCGTTGTATTCGATGCGCGGTTCGCCGGGTTTGAAGGGACCTAAGTGTTTGGGGTAGGAGGGGAACATGCTCATTTCGGGTTGCCCCGCTGTGGTTTCCATTTCTTCTTTGCTTAATAAGCGCATTCCGGCGGTGCTTAAGCGTTGTTTGACGGCTTCTTTGAGGTCTTTTTGCAACTTGACATTTTTGGGTTTGGCACTGCTGATTACATCGTCAATATTGATGTAAAGTGCGGTTAAACCGTGCAACGCGAGGCTGCTGGGTTGGTAGTCTTCTTTGCCGATGGGTACGGCTGGCGTGTCGCAGACCGGGTAAAGGGCAGCAGATTTGGGGGTATCGGCGTGTGTGTGTGGCACGGCTAACCCTGCCATCGCGCACAATATTGCCACTTGCAGCGGGCGTTTTGGGAACATGGGCATCACCTTTATTGTTATGATTGCTAGATTCGATAATAGGGCTACGTTTGTCTGACGGCAATTGACTTCCGACGACTGCACGGTAAAAATCAAAGTCCCCAGTGCAGGAACAATCATAAAACCATGCTGCGCCTTAGCTTAACCTTAGCCTTGATTATCAATGCGTGTGGCGGACTCTGGCTGAACCCTGCCATTGCTGACGCTGCGCAACCCAGTAAACCCACGTATTGCCCAGCTCGTGCCGGTGAGTTAAACGAGCGCGATAAAGCAATGGCGCGAATCGCTTGGCAGTATTTCGAGAATAACTTGCAAGCAGAAACGGGTTTGGTAAATGCCGCTGATCAATACCCATCTACTACTTTATGGGATGTCGGCTCAACACTTGCTGCGTTTATTGCGGCAGAAAAGCTGGGCATTATCCCGCGTGAACGTTTTGATCGCATGACCAGTCAGATGCTGGATACCTTACGGCATCTGGATTTGTTTAATGGGGAAGCACCCAACAAAGTCTATAACACCAAGACGGCGCAAAAAGTGGATTACCGTAACCAGCCATCAGCGCAGGGTATTGGGGTTTCTACTTTGGATTTGGGGCGTTTGGTGTCGTGGTTAAATATCCTGAGTTGTTTACACCCTCAACACCAAGCCAAGGCGCAACAATTACTGGAAAGCTGGAGTTTCTGTCGTTTGCTGGAACATAACCAAATGTATGGTCTGGCCTTCAAAGATGAGTCTGGCAAGGTGGAAGTGCAGCAGGAGGGGCGTCTGGGGTATGAGCAATATGCAGGCAAAGCCTTCCAACAGTTGGGTTTTGATATGAGTCTTTCCGCACGCTATCACAATCAGTATGCGACTCAGGCGGAGGTATCGGGTGTGGAATTGTTGGTAGATTCCCGCGATGCATCCACACTCGGCGCACACAATTACGTGGTATCCGAATCTTATGCGATGGATGTGCTAGAGCATGGGCTGGATGAAGAAAACAAACCACTGCTGGAGGCGATTTACACGGTACAACAGCGCCGTTGGGAGCAAACCGGCAGGGTTACGGCTGTGTCTGAAGATAATCTCGATCGCAAACCTTATTTCGTCTATAACACGATTTTCAGCGATGACATACCTTGGGCTGCAATCACGGATAAAGGTGAGGATATGTCGGATTTGAGAAGCCTATCAGTGAAAGCGGCAGTGTCGATGGCTTATTTGTTTCCGGAGCGCGAGTACAGCAAGGTACTGTTGAATGCAGTGAAGGATGCGCGTAACCCGAAAGGTGGTTGGTATTCAGGCATTTACGAAGACCCTGTTAAAGGGTTCAACAAGGCAACCACCGCGAATACCAATGGCGTTATTTTGTCAGTGTTGCTGCATAAGCTGTACGGCTCACTGAACCGCCAATGTGACCGGTGCGGTAAGGGCGTTAAATTGTCTGAAGCATTTCTCCGTATCAATCAAAATAAGCGACAGTGTTTGGCAGAGGGGCGGTTTCGTTAAAATTGCCAACTTCGACTAACCGTGATTGCCCCATCTTTTAGGTTATCACCGGGAAAATCGTTTTTACCGTAGTTGGCGTATTCGATCTTCCATGAGCCTGGTTTTGGGTTGGAATAACCAACAGCATAATTCCAGTTAGGTTTGTCACCCTCTAGTGGCACGTTGGCAGTAGTGCGGGCATATACCTTGGGTGTTGGATTCCACTGTAGTGTACCACTAAGACTAGGTTTGCCTTTGAGAGGGGCGCTCACGTTGGCGGCCGCAGCTAGGTTGCGTTTTTTCAGTGTCTCAGATTTAACTTTATAGCCGATATTGGCGACTGCTTTGTCCAATGCTAAGCCGTCGCCGGGTTTGAGTGGCCCCCAGTTATTGACTTGAGCAGACCATCCACCCGGTTTGTTATCGGCATAGCCAGCACTCCACGAATACCCAAGCTTCTCTTGTTTGAGGGAGGCATTACCGCTGACAAACCAATTGGGTTTGGGCGACCAAGTAGCACTGGCAGAGATCGTATGATTACCCTCTTTCAATGAGATTGAATCAGCAAAGTTACCAGCCAAGCGCAATTTCTTTTTCTTTTGGGGATCAACGATACCTGTTGTGCTGTGTGCCTGGGTTTCTGAAGTGTATTCCTCCATGTACATGGGAATATCACCACCTGCGGTTATTGGCACAATCGCAGGTAAAGTGATTTCACTAGCGACTGCGCGAGTAGGTGCGACTGTTTTTCCTTGGTCTCCTCTTGCACCTTCTGCGACTTTTTGTCTTAAAGGCAGATGTGGGATAGGTATCTCAGGTGTTGCAATGACCGGTATGACCAATGGTTCAAGTGCTTGTTCAAGTTTTAATGTTGGTCGATCACTGGGTTGTGCTTGTTGGTTGACCGCAACAATGGTTGGGAAGCGTGTTGTACGCGGTAGGGCCGGAAGCATCTGTTTAGTTGACTTTTTAGCCTTTTCCGGTTTTTTTGCTAGGGCGGTCGCTGCTGTTTTTGCTGGTGTCACAGGTGATGCGAGTGGCATTTTGATGTCGGGCGGTGTTTTTTTTATCGAGGTTGTTGTATCGGTGTGTGGGGTAGCTTCACAAGAGGGATGCCATGCAAAAGGGTACGCTTGTGGTTTTGTTAAGGTTTCTAACATGACTACGGCGCGATGCTGATCCACGAGACGTGGGGCTTCTGCTTCGCTTGCCAATAACCCTGTTTCTGGGTGAGGAAAACACTGTTTGCGGTAAAGCCGGTGTAAAAATAAGTGGTAGGCATTAGGGCTGAGACGAATTTCATCCAGCAAGAGCGGTACAAAGCGTGCAGGTGGATCAGGTGTTAAAAATCCCCATGTTCTGAAGCCACGCCAATTCAATGGCACTTTGTCGGCGGCCGGGTATTTTTTTAGTTCGGAATGTTGCCACTGCACATCGTAAAAACGCTGTTCTTCTAAGACTTGGCAGTAATCCCATTGCAAAGCCACGCGCTCTGCGGTTTCGCGTAGTTTCGGAAAGCGTTCGATGGTTTGTTGCAAGGTATGCAGTGCAATATCCAGTGTGCCTGCGTGTAGGCTGGCTTGTTGTGGTTGTGTGCCTAACCACTCATCCGGCCAGTGTTGACCGGGTGGAGAGATGTTGAACAGTGTTTCGAGGTGCTGCGCTGCCTTGTCACTATTGGCAGCACATGAGAGGTCTTCCAAGCGTTGTAGCAAAGGGGGGTGTGCCATGAGCGTCGCTGGGTAGGTGAAACTACCAGCAGCTACTAATAGCAAAAGCGGGTTATTCAGTCGTACAGACATCACATGTTTGCGGTGTACTGACATCCATTTTCAAACTACGCTGACACCGCTTGCACACTGGGGCAAACTCGCCGTATTTTTTGTACAGCAACAAGCTCATGATAATTCCGTTGGTATTCGCGGTGATGGCTTTATTGTAACCGCCGCCACTTTCATAAATACCGGAATACCAGCCGCGCTCAGGGTCGTAAGCGGAACTGATGGTGTAAGCCAGCTCTTTACTATAAGGGTCATCAGGGTATAGCAATGCCATGGACATAGCCGCTTTGATTGAGGTGGTTTTGAGGTTATCGTAACGCACGCCTTTATCCGTGGTGGTGTTCCACGGCAACCCGGCGGTGAAAATCGTGTTGTACAAGAAGTACGGCTTTTGGTCGATATTGTCTTCGGAAACGGCGGTGACAATACCCGTTTCTTCCCAGCGGCGTTTTTGCACCTTGTAAATATTATCCAGTAAGGGTCGGTTTTCGGCATCAATACCATTTTCAATGGCATCCATCGCATACGATTCGGTTACGACGTAATTGTAAGCACCCAGATCACGGGGATCGCGGCGGTCATAGGCAATCGGTACATCATAAATATTGATAGTTTCCCGGTATTCATTGTCATAAACCGCAGACACACGCTGATCGTAGCCTAATTCACGGAAAATTTTCCCTGCGTATTGTTCGTAACCTAAACGACCTTCTTGCACCACGCTGATATTTTTGGATACCGGGTCGCGATATAAGCCGTACATTTGCCCTTTACTGATTAAGCGTGTCATATCCCAACGTTTAATGACTTGTTGAGCGGGGTAGGCGTATTTAGGGTGCATACAACTTAAGGTATTCAACCATGAAATTAGGCGTGCCAGATCCAGCGTGGAAACTCCGATACCGTCAGGGGTAGGCTGATTTCGATAATCCACCATCTCACCTTTAATGGTATGGTAAACCTTGTTGGGTGCTTCCTTATTAAACAGCTCCATGCTGTTAAGGGTTTTGAACATGGTTCGGATGCGCTCATCGAAGGTTTTGTCGTCGATGATGCCGAAATCGTGGGCGGCAATGGTGGCGGCTAATGCCGAACCGGTATCCCACATGGTGGTGGAGGGGTATTTATCTGCTGCGTTATACAGTCCTGTTTCGGGGTTGTAATTGTTTTCAAAGTATTGCCAGGCAATTTGCGCCATTTCCAAGTCTTTACTGCACAGTGCTTGGGATTCACCTAAGCAACTATTATCTGGCGCTGTAGACAAGGCACAAAACGTATCAGAACGTGTGGGATTGGTTCGCGCCCCCAGCAGTGAGAGTAAGCTTTGGCTTTGGGATGATGCATGGTTAACGCCGCTTTGCACAGGCGGTGCGGTATGACTCACGAAAAAGATGATAATGCCTGCCAGTAATAAGCCTGCCAGCCAGGCGAATGCAATATTGAGATTATTTTTGTTCATTATTGAGTTCCCCCAGAACGGTTTCCAGTTCTTTACGTACCGTATCCGGTGCTGTAGTGGTGTCGCCGCTTTTCCACGCTGTGACCAGTTTATCAATCGTACCCATTAGCCCTTGCAGACGTGCTTTGTGGGCGTTGAAGGTATCGCCTGCTTGCCAAATAGGTTTCTTGGTGCTGCCAAGTTTTTCAGCGGCTTCTGTGCCTTTGCCTGCTGCCCGCAATTGGTTTGCTTGATTGACTGTGCCGAGGAGTTGGTACAAGTCGATACGCTGTTGTAGGGTGGTCAGTTTTTTCTTGGATGCCTCATCTGCTTCTTGCCCCAGTTTACTGGTGATAGCATGAATCGCTTCGAGTTGGGCAGTGAGCGGCGCAAGGGTTTCTGTTAGTGCCACGGCTGAATCTTGCTGCAAGGTATTCAATGCGGCAAGTTCGGTGCGGAGTTGTTGATTCTGGAAGGTTAGATAACAGACGAGCACCAGCAACATACTAAGCAAGACATGCTGAACGTGATTCATCGGTGGTTTTCCCCTTATTGTTATTGTATGGGTATTAGACAGTGGCCGGACACCATTCCCTGAGGGTAACTGCCAGCGTATCCAATTGAATCGGTTTGGTCAGGCAGGCGTTCATTCCGGCTGCTAGGTATTCCTTCTCATCGCCTTTCATAGCATTGGCGGTGAGGGCAATAATCGGCACGGAGTTGTCAGGAAATTCTGCACGGATGTGCCGGGTGGTTTCCACACCACTCATGCCGGGCATCTGAATATCCATCAGGATCAGGTCGAAAGTTTGGCTACGTATTTTATCAAGTGCTTGAAAGCCATCTTCAGCTAAGGTCACGCGATAGCCTAGTTTGGCTAACATGCCTTTGGCAACGAGTTGGTTAACTTTGTGATCTTCTACCACGAGAATGTGTGTCCCCATTTGAATGACATCGGCTTTATTTTGGCGAGCCTGCATGACTTGAGGGGTTTCGGTGGCCAAGAGCGCCGACTCCGAGGTAGGCCGTGATGCCGTTGTGAGTAAACCGAGCAATTTGCTTTGGGTCACCGGTTTCAATAAACAGCTACAATGTTGCTGCAAATCTATTACGCCACACTGCTTGCAACTGCTGGTTTGGGGGGAAATATTGCACAGACGCACAGGATGGGGCAGTGTGTTTAAACGTTCTAGTAACTGGTTTAACTTAGCCCGCTGCGGAAGCGGGTAACTTTTATAGTCGGTGATTAACCAGTCAAATGATTGCCTGTCGAGTAGTTTATTAGCCGCGTCTATATCGCTGGCAACGACGCAGTCAGCTCCCGTATTGTATAATTGTTCTGCGGTCAGTTGGGCGTGTAGTTCAGGGTATAACAATACCAGGCAGCGAGTAGTTAGTAGTGAACCGCAGGTTGCCTGATTGTTACTGGCTGCGAAAGGTATTTCAAACCAGAAGGTGCTGCCTTGCCCCAATTCGCTGTTAACGCCAATTGTACCGCTCATTAATTGCACCAATTTACGGCTTATTGCCAGTCCTAAGCCTGTACCGCTGCCATTGTGTTGATCGTAACGGTTGATTTGGCTGAAGGCGTGAAAGAGTGCGGATTGTTTGTTTTGTGGAATACCCACTCCAGAATCTTGTATTTCAACACGGATACCGATTGTAGTGTGAGTGGCTGGCAAAATACGCAGGATAATCTGCCCTTGCTGGGTAAACTTGATGGCGTTACCGAGCAGGTTCATTAATATTTGGCGCAGACGTAATGCATCACCGTGTAAACAATTGGAGACGCGCTTATCCACAATCGTAAACAGTTCCAGATGTTTTTGGCTGGCGATAATTCCCATGGTTTCGATAATACTGGGGAGGGTTTCACTTAATTTGAAATCTTCTGCTAGCAATTCGAGTTTGCCTGCATCTAGCCGTGAGATGTCAAGAACGTCGTTGATAATACCCAGTAATGATTGTGCCGATTGCAGCGTCATTTCAACTTGACGGCGTTGATTGGGATCCAAGGGCGTGTCCTGCAACAAGGTCGTCATGCCGATGATGCCATTCATGGGGGTACGAATTTCATGACTCATGGCGGCTAAAAAAGCGCTTTTGGAACGACTCGCAGAAAGTGCTTGATCACGCGCTTCGACTAACTCGCGGGTACGCTCGATGATCATTTGTTCGAGTGAATCAGCTTGCGCCCGGAGTTCTTGGTTAGCTTGGTATAAGGCGAGGCTTTTACTTTCCAGCAATTGTTCTGCCTGTTTGCGAGCGCTGCGCTCACGTTCTAGGCGGCGTTGCAGGCGAGTTATTTCGTCATTCATCACACATCCAACCGGGTGATGTGAAATTCAACATGTGTACCTTGACCCGCAGAGCGGTCAATCATTTCGATGTGCGCATTGACTTGATAGTGCGTCAAACAGCCTTCGATCAAGCCTTCTGCTAAGGTAGCAAATGGGTGCTTGGAGCGGTAAATCATGGTTAATTTTTGCGTGCCTTCGCGTGCCGTATAAAAAGTCGGCAGTTCAGCATCTGGATAGAGTTTACGTACTTCAACGTGGACATAATTTTCGATGGAGTCCAGAAAATCAAAGGCATCCGGTGTTGATTCAAAAAAGCTAGGGTAAAGCGCGACAAATCGGCTGAACAAATAACGCCCAAATGCTTTGATCAGATCGGGTACTGGCATTCCGGTTTGTTTGGAAAGGTTTTGCACCAGCGTGACCATTTCGGAATGGGGATAAGTACCTACTGCTGTATAAGCACCGCCAGAGGGTAAGTCGGATGCTTCAATAATGTCATCCACCATATCAGCCGAAAACGTTTGTTCCACCATTTCCAGAAATTCCGTAAACACTAAGCCTTTCATGTACTATTCCTGTTGTTATGATTGTTCGTTTATTTTTAAGCAATAGCTGGTTGCTGTTTGAGCCAACCGACAACTTGGGTAAATTCCGCACACAAGTGGTTTAGGTGTGTTCGGGCGATTTGCTGATCATGATGATCTTTGTAGTCTTCGAGTAAGTTGGTGAATTCTGCTAACTGGAATGCACCAATCAACTTACTGCTGGATTTGAGTTTGTGGCAGAGTGTGCCTACTTGTGTACTGTCTTGCGTGGCGACACAGTGTTGGAGCAGAACCAGTGACTGTTCGGTATCCGTGAGAAAAAATTCTACCAGTTCGGTGAATTCGTCAGCCATGATTTCCTGCAACAGTGCATAGGTTTCTTCATCGACAGGAGTGATATGAGTCATTTTTATACCTTAACCTGTTGGTTATGATGATCCGACAAACGTAAAGGATGCCATTTGCCGGAATTGTATTTTTTATCATTTTTATCTATATGGACATCTTGTGTTTTAATGATAGCATATCTCTATCCGAGTGTTAATAACATCATAAAAACAAGATATAGCTAATGAACATCTTAGTCGTCGATGATGCCAGAGATATGCAGTTGATTCTGCGCCGTATTCTTACCCTGATGGGACACCAGGTAATGCTGGCGGAAAACGGTGAGACTGCTTGGCAGTTGATTCAGCGACATCATTTTCAATTGGTCATCAGTGATTGGGTCATGCCGATCATGGATGGTCCAACATTATGCCGTACTGTGCGCACGGCTGAGTTGCCGTATTACGTGTACATTATTTTGCTCACGGGTATGTCCGGTAAGCAAAACCTGATTCAGGGGATGGAAGCGGGTGCAGATGATTTTGCCACCAAGCCGATTGTGCGTGAAGAATTAGAAGTGCGTTTGCGTGCTGCACAAAGAGTATTGGATTTAGAACATTCGTTGGAAGATAAAAACCGTCATTTGGAAAGCGTGAATCATTCGTTATCGGCAGCACAGCAATTGATTCAAAGTGATTTGGAACGGGCAGCGGTGTTGCAAGCAGGCGTGTTGCCTAGCCAGAAAGCGTTTGGGCGCATTGCTGTGGATTGGTTTTTCCAGCCCGCACAGTATATTGGTGGGGATACGTTTAACTATTTTCCCATTAATGATGATCTGTTGTTTTTCTACTCTATTGATGTCTCTGGGCATGGGATTGCATCCGCTTTATTGTCGATGTGTTTGCAAACGTTACTCAGTGCTACCAGTGAGTTGCATTGTTTGGAGGAGTTGGATGCACGTACCGTTGCAACTTTTCCGTCACGTTTAGCTGAACGTCTGAATCATCATTTACATTATCGTTTGGATACGGGCGATCATTATCTCACCTTGATTATGGGGGTGGTCGATACGCGTCAGGAGCAACTGTATTTTGTGCAGGCGGGGCATCCGCAGCCGTTTTTGTATAGCCCCATGACAGCGCAATTGGAGCAGATTGATTGCACTGGCTTTCCCATTGGGTTGTTGCCCGATATGGCGTATGAAACCATTCATTTGCCGTTTCCCGCTGGCAGCCGCTTTATTTTGTATTCGGATGGGTTGCTGGAGTTGCAAGAAGCTAATGGTGAGATGATTACCGAGGCAACGCTAAAAAGATGCCTGCAACCGCTGATGCAGCAGCCTGCCAGTCAGGTGATTCAGCAATTAGCACTGAAGTTAGGGTTGAATAGCACAAGCACAGAAAAGCCAGATGATATTTCTTTGTTAATGATTGATTTATGTTGAAGGACATGAGTGTGCTAAGACTTCCAGCAAGTCCTGTACATTAAAGGGTTTGCTGAGAAAATTATCCATTCCCGCTGCCAGGCATTGTTCCCGGTCGCTGTTCATGGCATTCGCGGTCAAAGCAATGATTGGTGTATGCGTTAATTGCTGGCTTTGTTCTTGTGAGCGAATTCGGGTGGTGGCTTCCAATCCATCCATAATCGGCATTTGCACATCCATGAGGATGACATCAGGGCGGGTCTGTTCCCATGCATGTAGCGCTTCTTGCCCGTTTTCTGCAACTTTGACGTGATGCCCTGCTTTGTTTAACAGGCGCACAGCCAGCATCCTGTTAATGGCGTTGTCCTCTGCAAGGAGAATATTGAGGGGGCGTTCGGTACGTTGCAGGGATTGCTGTGTTGGTTTCGCGCTGGGGGTGAGCTGTGTGGAGATGGTGAACGGTACACTAAAATAAAAAATACTGCCTTCACCGGCATCACTTGCTAACCGTAAACGTCCGCCCATCATGGTGATGAGTTGTGACGAAATCGTTAAGCCTAAACCTGTGCCACCATAACGCCTAGTGATCGAGCTATCTGCTTGTTGGAAGGGCTGAAAAATGTTGGCTTGTTTGTCAGGGGGAATGCCAATACCCGTATCACGCACGGCAAATTGCACACAGACTTGACCGTTTGGCGCACCACTTTGCAAGCTGATGGTGACGTTTACTTCCCCGCGCTCGGTGAATTTGATGGCATTGCCGACCAGATTAATCATGACTTGGCGCAAGCGTCCTTCATCACCTTCGAGAGTGTCGGGTATATCAGCCGCTATTTCCCATTGGAACGTGAGGTGCTTACCCTTTGCCCGCAAGGCAAGTGGTGTAAAAGTGTCCTGCAATAAGGGGCGTAACTGAAAGGGAGTATTGCTGAGTGTTAGCGTTCCAGCTTCAATGCGTGAAAAGTCGAGGATTTCATTAATGATGTCGAGCAAGGCGTTGGACGATGATTTGATCATGCCTAGGTGTTCGCGTTGGGAGGCGGAAACTTCACTATACAGCATCAAGTCCGTCAAGCCGATAATGCCATTCATGGGCGTGCGGATTTCGTGGCTAATCATCGCCAGAAACTCGCTTTTGGCTTTACTGGCTTTTTCGGCCATTTCCTTGGCTTGGAGTGCTTCTTTGCGAGCCTCTTCTAAATAAGCATGTTGTAGGCAGGCTAGGCAAGCTGTTTCGAGGCGCTTGAGTACTAAACCTAATGCCAGCATGTATGTGTTTGGCAGTGGTGGGTCGCGCACTAAGACGAGTAGGCCATTGTCACCAATTGGCATAAAGTGGTAGTAGGAACCTTGTATTGAAATGATTTCCCCCGGTTTTTTAATGAACCAGTCCTGTTTAGCAAAGTGTTGTACCTGTGTAGCTAAGTGTGGCAGGTCTGTTTCTAAGGTTCCGCGTAAGGAGGGGGAGCTGTAACAGGGTGGCGGAGCAGATGCATTGTCTTGATTTTTTTGAGCAATGCTTTGGTGCAGCCAGATATAGCCGCTGCGGCAATTCAATAGCTTCAAAGCAGGGGGCAGAAACTTGCGTAACATGATGCGCAAATCCAAATCCTGCCCAATCAGTAGGGCGAGGGCGTATTGAACAGAAACCAGTTCTAGAGTTGGGTTCATGCCAGTGTGCTCTCTGTTTGCGTGATGATGCCTAGCACAATGGTTTTATTGAAAAATTCTAGGCAAGTGTGACCTGCATCCGCGATTTCACCCAATGATAAAGCGCCCACTAGTGGTACGTTGTTAGGTAGGGGGGCGTGAATATTGTTAATCTCTTCGGCAAAACGCGTTTCTAAAAAGAGGGTGCGACTGATGCAGTCAAACAGTAAAGCCAGTAGCGGGGGCGCTTGTACCTGCATCGCGGTGGCTGCACAGGTACGGGAAGCTGCCAGCAGGTCATCGGCCTCCCCCTTGAGGATGTAGATAATATGATTGGCAGGAACCTCCCCGACACAGGTAAGTTTATTGTCATTGTTAAAGAGCGGGTCACGTACCACAACATCGCCGTTCAGACGCTCTAAGCCAAATGGATAACTTTTTGCCAGATCGAAAAATTCAACATCTTGAAAACGTTTGCCGCTGTCTGCTTCCACTACTTGTCGGTAAACCTCGAAAGCGGGTTGGTAGTCGATTGTGGTAATGGTGTTTTCGTAAGCTCCCGTAACGAAAAAAGGCCCTGCAAACTTATGCCAGCCATGTTCAATACCAAGGTTCAATGGTTGTTGAATGGCGATAATTTGTGCACAATCAACCCGTAAACCTTGGTTGCTAAATAAACAAGGTTTTGGCTTAAAACTTAAGGAACCGGCTCCACCACCGATGTACTGGCAACTATCACCGAAGACTTCATAGATACCTTCTAATAGTGCTGCAATCCGCTTGCTAAGGCCATCGACTAAGGTCACTAGGGTTGAGTGCGGGGGAATCAATGCAGACAGCGCTTCGGCTGCCTGAAAATAATCTTCGTCAGGGTCGGATAAGTGCTCAATATGATAAACCTCACTGAGCATCGGTAAGCCGCATACAATGCTACCACGTTGAAGTATCTCGCCGTTGGCAATGATTTCCGGGAATATACCGCCAAAAATGGGAATAGGGAACGTTTGTAAGTGCTTATCCAATTGTGAGGGGGTGAATCCATTGGCATCAGCAGCCAGCACAAATACACTCTGTGCACCTGCTGCCAAGGCGTTATCCAATAATTGAAATAAGCCTTCAGGTGTTCCACTTTGGTCAACGAATAGCCGGGCAGGTAGATGGTGAGCACACATGATGTGGTTTCCTGTACTTACTTATTGTTTTCATGAAATCTATTGTTTGATTATATGAGGTTTGCCACACATAAAAAAGGATTATCATATTTTGTAAGAAGGATCGACCGTTCAGGAGACAATTATTGCCGTTTGGACTAATTGGCGTATACAATATATTTATAAAAAAATAAGCCGGATTGGTTCTTAAAAACAACGAGGACAACAAGAATGAAACTCTCTACTCATGTTCAAGGTGAATTCACCGTCGCTACCATCGGCGAAGCTCGTATGGACGCCGCCATCGCTCCTGAACTTAAACACCAAATTAGCCAACTGCTCACCGATGGCACTACGCGTATTGTGTTGGATCTTAGCCAAGTCCAATTCATGGACAGTAGCAGCCTCGGTGCATTAGTTAGCTTATTGAAAATGGTGGGTAATCGTGGCGATCTGATCATTGCAGGTGCAAAAGGTATTGTGGCTGACCTCTTTAAGCTGACCCGCATGGATCGCGTGTTCCGCATGGCAGATAGTGTTGAGGCGGCACTGGGTGCTGTTGTTGCCTAATTGATAGCGTTTCACATCTGAGGAGGTGCTTTCTATGAAGGCAATGATTCTGGCAGCGGGTAAAGGTACGCGGGTACGCCCTATCACCAATGAAATGCCAAAACCCATGATCCCGATTCTACGCAAGCCCGTGATGGAGTCCATTGTCGAGTTACTACGTACTCATGGTGTACAAGATATTGTGGTGAATACCAGCCATCTTGCGCCTGTGATCGAAAACTATTTTCGTGATGGTCATCAGTTAGGTGTACACCTAGCTTATTCCTACGAAGGCTATATGACAGAGGAGGGGTTGGAGGGTAAGGCGCTTGGCTCTGCTGGTGGCATGAAGCGTATCCAAGCCTTTTCTGGCTTTTTCGATGAGACCTTCATTGTGTTGTGTGGCGATGCGTGGATTGATCTTGATCTCAGTGAAGCACTGCGCCAACACCGAGAGAGGGGGGGGGTTGCGACCATTATCTTGCAGGAAGTGCCGCAGGCTGAAGTCCACAAGTACGGGGTTGTGAAGTTGGATGACCGTCAACGTATTGTGCAATTCCAAGAAAAACCTCAGCCGGAAGAGGCTGTTTCTAACCTGATCAATACTGGCATTTATCTATTCGAGCCAGAAATTTTTGATTACATTCCCGCTGGGGTGGAATATGACATTGGCAGTCAGCTATTCCCTGCATTAGTGGCGGCAGGTGAAGAGTTTTTCGGTATCAAGATGGATTTTCAATGGGTAGACATTGGTTCAGTGCCGGATGTGTGGGCAGCCACGCGCCAAGCCTTGCAAGGTGAGATTCACGGTTTTCAAATGCCGGGCAAAGAAGTGCGCCCCGGCGTATGGACGGGAATCAATGTCAGCGTGAATTGGGAACGCGTCAAAATTACCCCGCCTGTGTATATCGGCAGTAGCACCAAAATTGAAGCAGGCAGCAAGATTACCGGGCCGTGCATGATTGGCGCGAATTGCTTAGTCGAGTCTGGTGCGGAAATTCGAGAATGCCTGATTAGCGATTACACCCGTATTGGCGGTATGGCTGCGCTTGATCACAAACTGATTTTCGGTGGGGACTGCATTTCCCCAGATGGCGATGTACTAAATGTTAGTGACGCGCAAATTCGTTGGTTAGTCGATGATCGACGTCGGGTGCTGAACCCAAGTGACATTCACGACATGATGTTGTTTAGCAATATGCACAGTTTCTACAGTGAACTGTTGCCGGAAACGGAGACAGCCTAATGGAAACGAAGTATCAACATTATGACATTCGGCTGTCTATCGACAGTCGCTTGGAACAAGTACGTGTGCTGTCTGGTGCGTTACGCGGTATCGGTAAGGAACTTGAACTTTCCGACGATCAACTAGGGCAACTCGAATTGATGATGGTGGAAGCCGTCAATAACGTCATCGAACATGCTTATGAAATGCAGGGCGGTAATGATGTGCGGGTGCGGGTGGAATATAACCCTGAAGTGGTGAATCTGATCATTTCTGACAGCGGTCGCACCATGCCAGAGGCAGTGCATTCCGAGGCGCATGAGATGCCTGACCCAGAAGATTTACCGGAAGGCGGTTGGGGCATGGGATTGATCCATTTGCTGGCAGATTCCATTCGCTATATCCGTGATGCCAAGGGCAACCACCTGCACGTCAGCAAACAATTGGCTTGAACATGAAACGGCTGGTCTGGGCAGTAATGATGGTGTGGCTGCTGTTCTTGCAGGGGTGCAGTGTCATGCCGTCCAGTCAACCGGATGTTGTCAGCAAAACGGGTTCGTTGGCGGGGCAGTGGGAATTTCTGCCCTCCGGTTCGGAAGCGATGCCCGCTGCCAAAGCCGTATGGCAAACCATCAATGTTCCCGGCAACTGGTACACGCAAGGCTATGACCATCACGGCGTGGCATGGTATCGGCTCAAGTTTAACGCGAATACGTCCCCTGAAACCGTGTCTACCCTGCATTTTGACGGGGTGGACTACTTTGCCGCTGTGTGGTTGAACGGGCAAAAGCTCGGTTCGCACGAAGGTTATTTTCAAGCCTTTGCCTTTGATGTTTCGCAGTATTTGAAGGCTGGCGAAAATAGTTTGTTGGTACGGGTGAACAGTCCGCAGGAAAAGGCGGAAGATTATTCACTGCGTAAACGACTGATTAAAGGCATTTTCGCTCACCACGATACGCGCCCCGGTGGGGCTTGGTCGGATCGGGGGCAGGAACAGAATACCGGCGGCATTTGGGGTGAGGTGCGTTTGCAGCAATCTCAGCAGGTACAGCTTGCGCCGCAACGTGTGCAGGTGCAGCCAGTGCAGGGACTGGAGCAGTGGCAGGTGTTGGTGGATTTAGATGTGTTGGGGGAGTTGCCGCAGGGAAGCCAGCTTCAATGGACGCTGGAAGAGAAACCCCTCCCCAACCCTCCCCTTATCAGGGAAGGGAGCAAGAAAACATTCAGCGGTACTCTTCGCTCCTCCCCTGATAAGGGGAGGTTGGGAGGGGTTTTTTTCCCCATCGCCCACCCCAAACTCTGGAATCCGCACGGCTACGGCGACCCCAACCTCCACACGCTAACCGTCAGCGCGGTACACGATGGCAAAATACTCGATTCCTTCGAACGCACCATTGGCTTCCGCAAAATCCGCCGTTCGCCGCAAGAAATCTGGAGCATCAATGACCAGCGTATCCAGCTCAAAGGCACGAATTACATCGCTAACCAGTGGCTCAGTGAGATGTCAGCGGCTGATTTTCGCCGCGATATTCAATTGATGCTGGATGCGAATATCAACACCGTGCGCGTCCATGCCCACGTCACTGCCCCCGAATTTTACCGTTTGTGCGATGAAATGGGCTTGATGGTTTGGCAAGATTTCCCGCTGCAATGGGGTTATCAGGACACACCTGAATTCCACCAACAAGCTGTATCGCAAGTGGGTGATATGATCCGCCAGTTCGGGCAATACACTTCCATCATCCAGTGGACGTTGCACAATGAACCACCGTGGGATGCGGATTGGATGAAGTGGAAGTACAAAGATTACAACCCGCAGCAAAACAAAGTGCTGGATAACAAGTTGCATCATGCAGCACTGGCGTTGGAAAAAACTCGCCCGATCAGCATGATTTCTTCCACCAAAGAACACCCGTGGTTGGGTTGGTATTCTGGTCATTGGCTCGATTACGCCAAGCCGACCAAGCCCGCCACCATTGCTGAATTCGGTGCGCAAGCCTTGCCGGATAAGACAACCTTGCGCAAGATTCTGGGGCATGAAGCAGAATTGCCCACCACGGATGTGACATGGGAGGAATGGGCGTTCCATAACTTCCAGCGCAAGGAAACCTTGGAAATTGCCAAAGTCCCGCAAGGCAAAACGCTGGATGAATTCATCAATAATACCCAGCAATACCAAGCCCGCTTAAACCAGCTTGCTGCCGAATCGTACCGTCGCCAAGCGTATCGTCCGGTTGGGGCGTTGTTCCAGTTCATGCTGGTGGAAGACTGGCCGTCGATGAACTGGGGCATGGTGGATTTTTGGCGCAAACCCAAGCCGGGGTATTACGCGTTGCAACGTGCCTACCAGCCCATTTTGCCGAGTCTGGCGTGGAGCAAGGTGGATTACGCCGTCGGTGAAACCATTACGTTTGGTGCGTGGGCGTTGAATGACAGCACCGCGAATTATTCCAACGCACGTTATGACATCAAGCTGTTACGCGGCAAGCAAACACTGGATACGCAAACATGGGCATTCAACCTGACGGCGGATATGCACCAGCACTTGCGGGATTACACCGCACCTGCATTGGATGCGGGCGAATACCGTCTGGAAGCCGCTATCCACGATGCGCAAGGCAAGCTGTTAAGCAGCAACGAATACCGTTTCACCGTTCAACCACAACAATAAGAATGCACAGTTATGGGATTCTATTTCGACAAATTTGAAGACCGCAAACCCGAACCGCCGTTGGAATATTCAGCGGTGACGGAAAGTATTTGGCAATTTCTCGCCGTCATCGCCCTGACCTTGGGGGCGTGGTATTTGTGGTGGCGGTGGACGGCTTCGCTTAACCCGGATGCGCTGTGGTATGCGATTCCACTAGCATTTGCGGAAACCGCCTCCTACTTCGGCTTGGGCTTGTTCGTGTTCAACTTGTGGAAAGTGCAGGATTACGCGCAATTACCACCACCTGCCAGCTTGAGTGAAGTAGTGCGCCCTGATCATGGCGAAGAACGCCCGCTGAAAGTGGATGTGTTTTTCCCCAGCTACAACGAAGACGTGGAGCTGGTACGTTTGAGTATCCGCGATGCCAAAAAGGTCACGTATCCGCATTCGATTGAGCTGAAAATTTTCGTGCTGGATGATGGCAAGCGTGCGGAAATGCGCCACGTCGCCGAAGAGGAAGGTGTGGGTTACATTACCCGCACCAGCAATATCGGTTTCAAAGCGGGCAATTTGCGCAATGCAATGGAGCAAACTCACGGTGATTTCATCGTGATTTGCGATGCCGATACGCGCCCATTCCCGACGATTTTGGAACACACGCTCGGCTATTTCCGTGACCCGGATGTGGCGTGGGTGCAAACCCCGCAATGGTTCTTCGATTTGCCGGAAGGTAAGCGTTTGCCCGATGTATTGGGTAAATATCTGAAAGCCCCTGGTCGTTGGCTGGGTAAAGGCGTGGAAGCAGTGATCGGCGAAATGCGCGTCGGTGAAGACCCGTTCGTTAATGAGCCGAAGATGTTTTACGACATTATCCAACGCCGCCGCAATTGGGCGAATGCGTCGTTTTGTTGCGGGGCAGGCTCGATTCATCGGCGTGAAGCAGTGATGGAAGCGGCACTCAAAACCTATTCCGATACCATCGAAAAGCAGGTCGGTAAGCAGTCCAAACAGTTGCAAAAGCTGATGGGTGGTGAAGCACTCGATAGCGGTTTGGTGCAGGAAATGCGCCATCAGGTAGCGGGCGAGGAGGAATTTACCCCGTACCGTTTCCACGTTTCCGAAGATATTTACACCTCGATTGTGCTGCATTCGGATGAAGATCGGCATTGGAAATCGGTACTGCATCCGGCGGTTGAATCCAAAATGTTGTCGCCGCAAGACTTATTGAGTTGGACGGTGCAACGCTTCAAATATGCAGGTGGCACGTTGGATATTGTCATGCACGACAACCCGATGACGCGCAAAGGCATGAGTTGGGCGCAACGCTTGATGTACGGTGCAACCGCGTGGTCATACCTTGGCGGTATCTGGAATATGCTGTTTTTGGCAGCGCCGTTGATTTATTTGTTTAGTGGGATTGCGCCTGTGAGTGCGTATACCGGCGATTTCTTCCTGCACATTTTGCCGTTCCTGATTGCGATGGAATTGGCGTTTATGGTGGGGACGTGGGGGATAGCGGGCTACCGTTCCAAAGCCAGTTACTTGTCGTTTTTCCCGGTGAATCTTCAGGCAATTTGGACGGTGTTGAAGGGGGAGCAGATTAAGTTTCCGGTGACACCGAAAGACCGGCAAGAAGGTAATTTTTTCCATCTGGTGCTGCCGCAATTTGCGGTGATTGTGTTGACGGTGCTGGGGATTGCGTATGCCAGTGTGCAGTTTTTTGTGCTGGGCAATAGCGATTATTCGATAGGTGGGATTTTGACCAACCTGTTTTGGGGGCTGAATAATATTTTGGCGTTGAGTGGGATTGTCATGGCGGCGTTTTGGCAGCCGGAGACAGACGAGGTTGCTGAGGAAGTGGCTCAACCCCAACAGTATAATAATAACGAGGTGACAGTATGAGTTTTAAGCAGGGCTTGGTGCGTGCGCGTAGCCATTTGATTTTTTTGACAGGGTTAGTCACCGCGTTTGGTTTGGTGGGCTGGTTGGAGGGACTCAGTGTGGGCAATGCGAATACGCCTGAGGCGATCATTGAAGCCAGCACGGATGTGAATATTGCCCCGCCTCGCCCGTCGACGGCGGAGGAAATGGCGTGGGCAAAAACGGCGTGGAAGTATTTCCAGAACAATACGATTTCTGAAACCGGCTTGGTGAATTCGGTCGATAACTACAATGCGTCGACGTTGTGGGATACTTCGTCCTATCTGATGGCAGTGATAGCGGCGCAACGCTTGGGGATTATTGATCAGGTTGAATTCGATGCGCGTATTTTCAAAGCCCTTGATTCTCTGACGAAAATGGCGCTGTTTGAAGGCAAGTTGCCGAACAAGTCCTACAACACGATTTCCTTGCAAATGGTCGATTACAACAATCAGCCGAGCGAGAAAGGCATTGGTTGGTCGGCAATCGACATCGGGCGGGTGCTCGTGCCGCTCAACGTATTGGCATGGCATTACCCGCAACACACCGCTTCCGTTAAAAAAGTGATGGAACGTTGGGATACGCAGCCGATGCTGGTCAACGGTGTGTTGCAGGGTGCTGTGGTCAATGATGATGGCAAAACCGAATACCTACAGGAAGGGCGTTTGGGCTATGAAGAATACGCGGCGAAATCCTTCAATCTGATGGGCTTGGATGTCTCGAACTCGTTGCGTTACACCGATTTTCTCAAGTTTGTGGACATTGGTGGCATTCAAGTGGCGACCGATAGCCGCAGTGCGCAGCAATACGGGGCGCACAACTACGTGGTGAGTGAACCGTACATTCTGGATGGTGTGGAATTCGGTTGGGATCATCTGTCGCAAGAATTGGCATGGCGCGTGTATAAGGCACAGGAAAAGCGCTTTGCTGAGACGGGTATTCTCACCGCTGTGTCCGAAGACAATATCGACCAGCCGCCGTACTTCGTTTACAACACCGTGTTTACCGATGGCAAAATCTGGAACGCGATTTCGGAAAAAGGCGAAGATGCGAGCCAGTTTAAAACCTTGAGTACCAAGGCGGCATTTGGCTGGCACGTGCTGTATGAAACCGATTACACCAAGAAATTGGTGGAGAAGGCGGCGACATTGGCTGACCCCGAACGCGGTTGGTATTCCGGTTTGTATGAAGTTAGTGGTCAGCCGAACAAAGCAATTACCGCCAACACCAACGGCATCATCTTGGAGGCGTTGGCGTATAAGCAGGGTGGTAAGCTGATGAAGTTAGGAAAATAACACCGTGGTAGGTCGGACTTTAGTCCGACAAGTCGGGCTGAAGCCCGACCTACAGGGTTCGGTTTAACACGCGCTTGAGTGCCGCCGGATCAAAGTCGGCGGTGACGATGGATTCACCCAGTGATTTCATGAGGATAAGGCGCAATGTGCCATCCAGCACTTTCTTATCCACCGACATATAGCGGGTGAAGTCTTCGCCCGTCATTTGTGCAGGTGGGTCAACGGGTAAGTTAGCCCGTTGCAAAATGTGGCGCGTGTAAGCCACGTCATCTGCCGTTAACCAGCCCATTTGCTGCGATAATTCCGCTGCCATCACCATGCCGGTTGCAACGGCTTCGCCGTGTAGCCAGTTGCCGTAACCCATTGCCGCTTCAATCGCGTGCCCGAAGGTATGCCCTAAGTTCAGTAAAGCACGTTGCCCTGATTCGCGTTCATCTGCTGCCACGACTTCGGCTTTGTGTTCACAGGAACGAAAAATCGCGTAGGTCAATGCGTCGGGATCACGCGCCAACAGCTTATCCATATTGGCATCCAGCCATTGCAGGAAGGCAGGATCACGGATCAGACCGTATTTCACCACTTCCGCAATGCCTGCACTGAGTTCGCGATCAGCGAGTGTATTCAAACTGTCGGTGTCGATCAGCACGCATTGTGGCTGGTGGAATGCGCCAATCATGTTCTTGCCGAGTGGGTGGTTTACGCCCGTTTTGCCGCCGACGGATGAATCGACCATTGCCAGCAAGGTGGTGGGGATTTGGATGAAGTTGATGCCACGCTGGTAACTTGCCGCCGCATACCCCGTCATGTCGCCCACCACACCGCCGCCCAGCGCAATCAGCGTGGTTTTACGGTCGGCTTTGTGTTCCAGTAAGTGGGTGTAAATCTGGTTGAGGACATCGAGATTTTTGTAGCCTTCACCATCGGGAAGGATAACGGCAGAGTGTTTCAAACCCGTGAGCAAGCGTTGCGTGGCTTCCAGATACAGCGGGGCAACGGTGGTGTTGGACACGACTACCGCGCTTTTGCCTTTGATGTGCGGTGTGACCAGCTCGGCCTGTTGCAGCAAGCCTTGCCCGATGTGGATTGGGTAACTGCGCTCGCCAAGGTCGAGGTTAAGGGTTTGCATGGGTAACTTCCTGTAATTGTTTGAGTTTGTTTTGAATTTCGCGCAGAATGACATTCACTTTTTGTTTGCCCGTTGGCACGACTAAATCAGCGACTTCCAGGTAATACGGTTCGCGGGTTTTGAGCAAGTTGCGCAAGGTTTGCAACGGGTTTTCGGTTTGCATCAACGGGCGGCTGCGGTCGTGTTTGATGCGCTGAAAGAGCTGATCGGCGGACGCTTTTAAGTAGATCACGCAACCGCCCGCTTTAATGTGTTCGCGGTTAGTCTCGCGCAAAACACTGCCGCCGCCAGTGGCGAGTAAGATGTCGGGTAAAGTCGTGAGTTCGGCAATGATTTGTTCTTCACGCTCGCGAAAGCCAGCCTCTCCTTCAAGTTCAAAGATGGTGGGGATGCTGACACCCGTGCGCTCTTCGATCACCCGGTCGGAATCGTAGAAGGTTAGGTTCAGTCGTCGCGCAAGTTGTCGGCCTATGGTGGATTTTCCCGCGCCCATCAATCCCACCAGAATGATACTGTTTTGCATGGGGGATTTATGCCAGCACTGGGCGCGGGAATCAAGCAGCTTGTGGACTGCTTTAGCGTTTACTGTCCACAATTTTCGGGGTAACAAAGATCAGTAGCTCACGATTCTTGTTGCTGTTGTTGTCGGTGCGGAACAGTCGGCCTAACACGGGCACGTCACCCAATACGGGTACTTTGGTTGTGCCACTGAGGGTTTCTTCTTCATGCACACCACCAAGTACTACCGTTTGACCGTTTTCTACCAGCACTTTGGTTTGCACTTCACGGGTGTTGATGCTGGGGACGCCGGAGAAGATTTGCCCTACGGTGTCCTGATTCACTTTCAAGTCCATTGAAATGTGTTCGTCCGGGGTAATTTGTGGCGTGACTTCAAGGCTTAACACCGCTTTTTTGAAGGCTACGTTCGCCGCACCGCTGGAAGACGCTTGCAGGTAAGGAATTTCTACACCTTGTTCGATCAGCGCTTTGGTTTGGTTGGAGGTGATCACCCGTGGGCTAGAAATGGTCTCGCTCTTACTTTCGGCTTGTGAGGCAGAGAGTTCGAGATCGACCAAGAAGTCCTTACTCAAAATGGAGAAGCCGTAACTGCCAATCGCGCCAGTCACCGGTAAGTTGACACTGAGGCGGTCATTGAGACCGGGGATGGTAACAGTGCTTTTACCTGTTGTGTCGGCAAGGGCTTTGGTGGCACTTTCCCAGTACTTGTCAGTGCCAGCGCCAAGATGGCCGGTTCCCATGCCGATACTGTCTTGATTCACCCACATGGGCGTGACGCCGAAACGTGCGCCGAGTTCTTTGCCAAAGGTGTCATTGGCAATGACAATGCGTGATTCGATTAGGACTTGTTCGACCGGAACGTCGAGTGCTTTCACTAAATCGCGAATGGCTTTGACTTGCGTTGCCGTGTCTTGCACCAACAGGGTATTGGTACGTTCGTCCACCGACACTTTGCCGCGCGGCGAGAGCAGGGACTGTTTGTCTTCGCCTTTGGATTTTTCAATCAACGCCGATAGTTCAGTTGCTTTGGCGAAGTTGATGGCAATGTATTCCGTTACCAACGGTTCCAGCTCTTGCTTGGCTTTGATGGATTGCAGCTCTTGCTGTTCTTTCGCGGTCAATTCGGCAGCAGGTGCGACCCAGATGACGTTGCCGTTTTCGCGCATTGCCAGATTTTTGGATTCGAGCACGATGTCGAGGGCTTGATCCCACGGTACATCTTTGAGGCGCACCGTAATGTTGCCCGCTACGGTATCGCTGACCACGATATTTTTGTCGGTGAAATCGGCCAGTAATTGCAGTACCGCCCGTACTTCGATGTCTTGGAAGTTGAGCGAGAGTTTTTCGCCGGTAAAGTTTTTCTTTTTCTGTTCTCCAGCCAATTTTTCTTCTGCTGATACTTTGAGTTTGTCGATATAGACGGTGTACTCATTGCCATTACGTTTGGTACGGTGTTCAAACCCTTCGTGACTGGAAATACGAATTCGTGCGCCGTCATTGCGTTGTGCTACGTCAATGCCGCTGACGGGTGTACCAAAATCCATGACATCCATACGCTTTTGCAGATCGCTGGGGACATCAACATCAGCCAATGTAACGGTGATGGTGTTGCCGCTTTTACTGTCGCTAACTTGGGTATTGGCTGAGGGTAGGTTAATGATGACTCGTCCGCCACCGTCAGGTTCACGTCGGAAGTCAACACCTTGCAACTGTGACGCTGCATTAACCGCTGTAGATGCTTGAACAGGGGGTAATGGCGTAGCTGTTGGAGCCTTTGCTATGACGGGGTTGGCTACAACGGGAGCCGTTGCTTTAGGGGCTACGGCTACAGTTTTATTGAGTGGCGCGGGTGCGGGAGTTGTTACCGGCGCTGTTGTATCGGGTGGTGTATACCAAGCGTAATCAGTTGGTAATGCCTGAGGAATAGGCAGTTCTGGCAATGGCAAAGGTTTGTTGGCTGAAGGTAGAGACGCAAGATTTTGCGTCTCTACGACGGATGGTTTTGCCGCTGTTTGTGGTTGTGGTGGGATCACAAAAGTGGGGGGGGCTGCCGCTATTTCAGTTTTTGGTGCTGGCGTGAAGGTATCGGATGCGGCTTTACCGCTACGTTGCATCGCGGGAGCAGGCGTCTTTTGGTCATGCTTGTTGCCTGTGTTGTCAAACAACATGACAACGGTGTTACCACGTGACTCAACGGTATGGTCAACCAGCCCATTTAAATGCACGACCACCCGTGCTTTGCCTTTGTTATTGGCTGCGTCTATCGTTTGCACTTGCCCTAAGTTAACGGCTTTGCTGCGGGTATTGGGCGCAACTTCGGTAGCGGGAAAATCAAAGACTAGCCGTGAAGGATTTTCCATGAGAAAACCTTTTGGCAATTCTACTGGGGAGCTGAATTGCAATTGGATTTCAGTTTTATTGCCCGCAGATTGTGCTGTAATATTTTGCAGTTGCTTGTCGGCAGCGAATACCAAGCTGCTGGCAGGGGTGCAGGCCATGAGAATTGCCAAAGCAACACTTTGCTTTATTGTTTTCATTTTGTTGCTAGTCCTGTGTATTATTTTTTTACATCTTTAAGGTCAGAGAGGGCAATGGCATTTTCCCGCTCTTTGAAACCACCAAAACCATTTTCCACAATTTCCTGAAGCATTACTTTGGTTTCTTCAACTTTAGTGATCTTGCCGTGATTTTTACCGAGGTAATTGCCTGCACGGGCGCGGTGAATGGCACCATCCGGGATACGGATAAGCGCCCACAGTGCGCTATTTTGGTTGAGCGTACCCACCATGCGTAGACTGTCCAAGGGGAAACTTTCCAGAAATTCGGGTACGCGATTGGGGTCTGGCATGATGGCATTGCCGGGGTCTGCCACGGTATCGGGTGCGAGAATCTTGGAATCAAACGGATCCAATTCGTGTCCAGGGTAAATGAAACGCACATAGGGTTTGATTTCGGGAATCGGGTCAATAGGGCTGGCCGGTTTTGCCTTAACACTTTGTACGTATTGTTCCAGGTCACTCATGTCACTGTTACAGGCTGTTAGGGATGCTAACAACCCCAATCCTGCCAATAACTTAATACTGCTCATCCTTTTTTCCCCTTATTGCCACTGGCTACTTTGTTGCTCGGTTTGCTCGGAGCATCGCCGCTATCTTCTTCTAGGTAACGATAGGTTTTAAGGGTGGCTTCTAATCGCAGCCGTCCGCTCTTTTCTTCTGGTTTGAGGTCGATATTATTGATGGTCACAATACGTGACAGCCCAGAAATATCACTGACAAAGGTTGCTAGTTCACGGTATGAGCCTTTTGCGATGATTTTGATAGGCTTCTCGGCATAAAACTCCATTTGCACTTCATTTTGTGGTTCAAAGCGTTCTAATTCCAGACCATTGGATAAGCCTTTTTCAGAAATATCCAGAATCAATCCTGGGATTTCAGTATCACTAGGTAGTTGACGTAATAAAATACTGAAAGAACGTTGCATTTCTTCCATTTGAGCTTTGTATTGTGGAAGCTGGCTGGCACGTTTTTGCTTGGTTTCTAAATCAGCGCGTAACTGCTGTTCTTTCGTTTCTACGTTAGTCAGTGCCTCTATCTCATCAACAATGATAAGTTGGTAGCCCAATAACAAAATAATCAGCATGATGAATGCTAGAGCCACTGACTTGATTGACCAAGACACACTACCCGGATCGTCTGCTAAATTATTCAGCTCATGCAGGTTCATTTGCCATCCTCCTGAGTTTTAGTGAGTTTTTTCACGTTGGGAGGCGTACCACTCTTTTGGGGTGTGGTTTGGTTGGAATTAGTATCATCCTGCGTTTGACGTAGCAATTGGGTGACATCCAATTTAAAGTCACGCAGTACCATTTCCTCATCGGTTGCATCTTTTTGAGTGGAAATGACATTTAAGTTAGATGAACTTAACCAAGGAGAGGCATCCAAGCGGTTCATGTAGCTGGAAACACGTGCATAGGACTCTGCTTTGCCTTCCAGTTGTACCTTGGTGGCTTCTTGCTGAAGATGCAGTAAGTACATACCTTTGGGAAGTGCATTTACCATTTCATCAAATAGGTGCACGATAGCGGGACGGGTACTTTGTAAGTCTTCAATGACTTGCATCCTGTCTAATAAGGCTTGACGGGTAGCGTCTAGCGCTTCAATTTCCTTGATTTGTTTATCCAGCTCAGTAATTTCAGTGCTTAACAATTGGTTGCGTTGCTCCTGATAACCGATGGCGTATTGCATGTATTGGTGTGCGCCAAAGATAATCCCAGCGGCTAGTGTTGCACTGCCTCCTACAAGAGTGAAAAACTGCTTTTTCTTTTCTTCACGCGCTTTTTCCCGCCAAGGAAGGAGGTTTAGACCCGCCATTATTCTAACCCTCGTAGTGATAGCCCTGCTGCAATCAGCAGGGCTTGCATGTCATTGGTAAATCTAACCGGACTGACGCGCGACCCTAAGGCAACCCGTGTGAAAGGGTTTATGACCCTGACCGGAATCCCGATAGTGGATTGGATTTGTTCATCTACACCAGGAATGCGGGCGCAGCCGCCGCAAATGAGGATTTGCGATACACTGTCTTTCTGACTGGACGCGTAATAAAACTGAAGGAAACGGTGTAATTGGCGCACCATGCTGTCTTTGAAGGGTTCTAACACTTCTGAAACGTAGTTTTCCGGTAGGTTGCCTTCTTTTTTTGCCAAACCGGCTTCCTGCCAAGTGAGGCCATAGCGGTGCATGATTTCTTCGGTTAATTGTCGCCCGCCGAAAGTTTGTTCGCGAGAAAAAGTTAGGCGGCTACGCTCGAATACACTAATGCCGGTCATGGTTGCGCCAAAGTCGACAATGGCTAACGAGTCATGTTGCTCTAATTCGTTGGTTAAGTGGCGCAGCACTTTTTCCAGCGCGTGGGTTTCGGTATCCACAATATCCACGGTTAGGCCAGCCATTTCGGCAGCCGCTACCCGGACTTCGACATTTTCAGAGCGTGTTGCAGCTAACAATACGTCGACTGTTTCTGGTGAATTGGCGGAAGGGCCTAGAATTTCAAAGTCGTAATTGACCTCGTTCATAGGGTAGGGGATGTGTTGCTCAGCCTCCATTGACATTTGTGCTTCCAACTCCGCTTGAGGAATAGAAGCGGGCATGGCAATGATTTTGCTGATCGCCATGGAAGTGGGAATAGCCAAGGCACAATGCTTCAGTTTGGAACGGCTATCACGCAAAGCTTTGCGGATGGCTTCTCCTACGGGTTCCGGTTCCACGATGTCTTTTTCATTGGCAACACCCTCCGGCAGTGGGGCGACGGAGTAACTTTCGATCCGGTAGTCGCGTCCCTTGCGGGTCATTTCCACCAGTTTTATGGCGGAAGAGCTGATGTCCAGACCGAGTAAGCTTTCTTTACGAGGATATATTGAAAACACAGGCAATTCCGAAGTTATTGTTATTATTAAACGTTGTGTGACGTGTCTTTTAATTATTTTCAGGTCAATGGTAGCGTCGAATCCTAAAATAGTCTACTCTGCCCGTCTTGGGTGGCGTGCTTTCAGATAAACGGGAGCCGTGCGTAAATGAATAAAAGTCCAATGTAGTCATGCGGTTCATCTATAAGTTCTTTCAGCTTGTTTTAGGCGCTTTTTTTGCACTCCTTACTTTAGGGGCGTTAGCATTGTTTGCCTTATATTCTCACTATGCTCCCCAGTTGCCTGATGAGGCAGAGTTACGCAAGATCGACATTCAAGTGCCGTTGCGTATCTATACCCGTGATGGTGAATTACTGGCTGAATACGGTGAACACCGTAGCCGCCCCGTTAATCTGGAGGATGTGCCTGAAAAGTTAAAACTGGCCTTTCTGGATATTGAGGATGCGCGGTTTTATGATCACCAAGGGGTTGATATAAAAGGCGTGTTACGTGCCTTGCGGAGTGTGGCATCAACAGGTTCCGCTAGTCAGGGTGCTAGTACAATTACCATGCAGTTGGCGCGAAATTCCTTCTTGGATTCAGGTAAAAATCTGGAACGTAAGCTAAAGGAAACCTTATTAGCCATTAAAATGGAACAAACGCTAAGTAAAAACCAAATTCTGGAGCTATACCTTAACAAGATTTACCTGGGTAATCGGGCTTATGGTATTGCCTCTGCTGCGGAAACGTACTATGGCAAAACTTTGGGAGAGTTGACGTTAGCGCAAAGTGCCATGATTGCAGGTTTGCCTAAAGCACCTTCGCGGTATAACCCCTTGGCGAATCCTGAGCGTGCCATGATCCGCCGCAATTACATTCTTAAGCGGATGCTGGAGTTACAGCACATTACCTCACTGGAATACCAAACCGCGTTAAATGAGCCGAATACCGCTCAACGGCATAAAACAGAGCTTGATGCTGATGCGCCTTATTTAGCTGAAATGGTGCGTGCTGATATTGTAAAGCGCTTTGGTGAAGCGAATGCCTATACCCAAGGCTACCATGTTTATACCACACTAAATTCCGACATCCAGAAAGAAGCCGCTGAGTCATTACGTAAATCATTGTTAGCGTATGACCAGCGCCACGGTTATCGTGGGCCAGAAGACAAACTAGTGCTCAGTGATTTGAAAACAGAAGATGAGATGCGTGACAAGCTCTCTTCTTACCCCGTATTAGGGGAGCTGTATCCTGCATTGGTGTTAACAACAGACGCTAGCGCGGCGGAGTTATTGGTGGGTGAAACTCGCGTGACCTTGACATTCGAGGCCGTCAAATGGGCGCGTGAATTCAAAAGCGAAGACCGTCGAGGGGCTGCACCTAAACGTGTCAGTGATGTGTTGAAAGCTGGGGATGTGGTTCGGGTTCGCCAGACCGATAAAGAAAAAAATACGTGGGTGCTTTCCCAGGTGCCGACGGTAGGGGGGGCTTTGGTATCCCTAGACCCTAGTGATGGCGCGGTACGTGCTGTCATGGGTGGATTTGATTTCCAACATTCTAAATTTAATCGTGCTACGCAAGCCCTGCGTCAACCCGGTTCTAGCTTCAAACCTATTGTGTATGCGGCTGCGTTGGCGAAAGGTTTCACGCCAGCCAGTATTGTGAATGATGCACCGATTGACATTCCTGGCAGTACATGGAAGCCAGAAAACTTTGGGGGGAGGTACATCGGCCCTACGACTTTGCGGGAGGCATTGTCGAAATCCCGTAATCTGGTTTCGATCCGTTTATTGCGTAGCATTGGTGTGAATTACGCGATTGATTTTGCCACCGAGTTTGGGTTTCCCAGAGAAAATTTGCCGCCTAATTTAACCCTTGCGTTGGGAACGGCCATGACGACGCCGATAGAAATGGCGACGGCTTATGCCGTGTTTGCGAACGGTGGTTACAAAGTCGATAGTTACTTTATTACCAAGATTGAAGACCGTAATCATAAAGTGTTGTTTGAAGAGACCTCGCCTAGGGTTTGTGCGGGTGAGACAGATGTGTGTGTTATTGAAAAGCAGACTGATCAGCCAGCCGATGCTTATGAAGGCAAGGATGGTAAAAACACAGCAGGCGCGGATAAGTCGGATAAGAAAAGCGTGGATTCTGTAGCATCGGATAAACCCATTTGGGAGACTGCGGCGGTTGAGCGTCCGAAAATCGGTGAGAATGGGGCTTACCCTGCGGCTAAACGTATTCTGGACAATAGAACGCATTATCAGATTGTTAGCATGATGCAAGATGTTACCCAGTCTGGCACTGCTGCCCGTGCGGGGCGTAGCTTAAATCGTAAAGATATTGCGGGTAAAACCGGTACAACGAATGATCAAAAAGATGCATGGTTCTGTGGTTTTTCCCCTAATGTGGTAACTGTTGCTTGGGTTGGTTTCGATGATATGTCTAAATTAGGCGAGGGTGAAACTGCTACTAATGTGGCTTTGCCCATGTGGATTGATTTTATGCATCGTGTGCTTAAAGGTGAGCCGTCTAAAGAATGGGAAAAGCCAGTTGATCTTAAAGAGGCCGATTTGGATCTGGATACTGAAGATAAACCGCGCCGTCGCAGTACTGCTCGTGCGGAAAATTCAGGGGTTGGCTTTCAGTACAAAAGCGAGCGTGATCTTGCACCCCGTCAGGCAGCTCCTGCCGGTGGCTCAGCACCACGAGCACCAGCACCACAACGTACACCTGAACGGGTCGAAATTCCTGAGCAATTGTTCTGATGCGTAATACCCGCGATGAAGTACGCCATTGGGTAGCAGAGGAAGCAGCCCGTCTGATTTATGAGGAGGGGATGCGTGACTATCGTTTGGCTAAGTTGCGGGCAGCCGAGCAACTGGGGGTTTCAGCACATGGTAGCGCTCAGCCTACCAATGAAGAAATCGAGGCAGCGATTCACCAGCGCATTCAGTTATTCGATGCAGATACTCAACCTGCTGTGTTGCGGCATCACCGTGAGGTTGCCTTAGAAGCCATGGATTTCCTGCAAGCCTACAACCCCTATTTGACGGGAGCAGCTTTAGAAGGAACGTCTAGCCCACACTCCGCTGTGACCCTGTATTTATCAGCCGATGGCGTAGAAGAGGTGATGTTTTTTCTAGAAGATCAGCATATTCCATTCCAAGTTCACGAACGTCGCACGCGTTTAGGCAATAAAAAGCAGGAATATTTTCCGTTGCTACGCTTTTACGTGGATGATGTGGAGGTGGAATTGATGGTATTCCCACATGATGACCGGTTTGCGAGTGCGCCGATTAGTCCGGTTACAGGGAAGGCCATGAAGCGAGCAGATCGAAAGAAAGTAGCGGCATTATTAGCGTGATAGAAAAATGGGAGTGTGTCATACACTCCCATTTATTTTGAGTATTATGGGTATTAACCCAATCAGCATTACTTGATTTTGTCAGCCCAGCCATTTGCAATGCGTTTAGCGGCTTCACGCCCGCCTAAACCAAAGGCTAAAGCTGCTGCAATCGCTACTGCACCCAACGTGAAACCAAATGCCATATTCACGATATTATCTGCCAATCCCATTGCCCGCAGCCCCATTGCCAACACCAAGCCTAAAATAGCGAAACGGGCAATACTGGCGATGCCAGAGCTGCCATATTGACTCAGTTTGTTATACGCCAAAGTACTTAGGAAATAACCAACCAGCAGAATAACGCCACCGACCAGAATACCGCCACCAAACTCCAACACTTTTGCAAAGATATTGGAAATGATTTCAATACCCAAGGTATTCACTGCTGCCGTCGCAGCCGTCAACATGGCAAAGAACATAATGACATTGCTAACTAATTTAGTCGGTGTGAATGAGTCATTAAAGACGCCGGTCAACCCCAATTTTTGTGGCATACCGTTGATATTGATGCCATCCAAGACACTGGTTAGCATGGATACCACAAACTTAGCAACAAAATAGGTTACCGCTAGGATAATACCTGCACCAATAATATTTGGAATAGCCGCTAGTAGCTTATTCAGCATGTCAGAAGCAGGTTGAGTAATGGAAGGAATATTTAATACCCCTAAGGCGCTTACCGCGATAGGGATTAAGATGGCAGCAAAAATGAAAGAACTGCCAATTTTGGAGATCTTCATGCCTTGCGTGCTTTGGTCACCCATTTTAAGGGCCAATTGACGATCAACTTTACCAAGTGCAACGGCGGTTAGTTCTGAAACAATCTTTGCAATGACCCAGCCAGCATAACCAATGACACCTGCACCGATAATATTGGGGATAGCTGCCAGGAACTTATTCAGCATGGTTTTCAGCGGTGCTAACACATCCGTTAACCCAAAGTGCTGTAAGACTGCCATCAAGACAAAAATGGTTAGCAATGCTTTGATTAAGGAAGCCAGTGGCTTAGCTAATTTAGTGCGTTCCAAGAAACCTACTTTTCCCAACATACGCTTGATGAAGCCTGCAATAAAGCTGACCACAATCAGCCCTACAATCAAGATTGCCAAGCCAATCAAAGCATGTCCTAGTTTGCCGGAAGCCAGTTCCCCTAATATGTTAGCGAGAGATGATGAAAGTCCATCCATAGTGATTACTCCTGTCAATTAAATGAGTTTACTGTGTAACTATTTCGATTATTTAAGAATTAAGGCATCAATGCGCCGGTTGCGCTCACGTGCCTCATTGGTATTATCAATACTGATGGGTTCTGAACTTCCCATGCCCATAATGCGTAAACGTTTGCGGTCAATGCCTGCTTGCACTAAGGCAACGCCTACTTCGTTGGCGCGAATTAACGATAGTTCGGTATTATCTTTGGCAGCACCTACCTCATCGGTATGCCCACGAATCAATAATTTGATGTCGGGGTGCGCGTTCAGTAATGCCGCCACCTGCTGAATTTGCGTGGTAGATTGATAATTCGGTTTGCTAGAGCCAGAATCGAATTTAATTTCGTCGAAAATAATCGGCTTATCAACTTCACGTTTTGCAATCGCATCACGGAACGCCAACCCAAAATGGCTGGGCGCTATGTCGATCTGACGACCGTCAGGAAGTGTATATAGCGTGGGTTGTGGTGCTACCGGAGTGACTGGTGTGCTGGTGATAGTATTGGAACTCGCGGAGCCAACAGGGCCAGCTTCCAATGTGGCTATTTTGGGTGCAGTAGTGGTGATGAGAGCAGGTGCTACAGGTACATTTGGCACGGGTTCTGGGGTGTTTTGAGTCAATTCTTGTGCTGATTTAACGGTTAACGCAGCGTTGCCACTGTCAGTTTTTGTTGAATCCATCACTACGTTTGCGTCATTGATGTCTGCCGTCGCTGTTTCAACAGGTGTTTGCTCCGCTGCCATCATTACCACTTGAGGTGCTGACGTATTAGCGGACATCAACGCAGTGTCGTCACTTTCGCTATGATTCAAAAACCAATAAAGCAACCCAAACATTAGGATTACCCCACCGGCAATCATGTATTCTTGCATCGGTGTCAGGTCATCATTATCCGAAGTACTGTCCAACATATTCACCTTCCCTGTTGCTTACTCTGAAATGCTTTACGCTAATTCTAGTCAATTTTTTCAAATGGACAGATTTTTTTAACTAAATTTAATTGATGTAACATGGCTGCTTATCAATGTTTTAAATATTTTCTTAATTAAATTTTTTATATAAATAATTAAAAATAAGTAAATTTTTTGATGGCAAAAAAATGGGCAGTCGATAGACTGCCCTAAGCGAGGTGAAATATGACTCAAATAATACCAGACGTGAAAATCAAGTTAGCTTAAAAGTTGCCCCAATTATTGGTAGCTGGTGGTTGCAGATTGCTTTGGGAAGCACCTCCCATGCGATTACCTTTGCGTTCACCGCGTTGCTGTTCCATTTGTTGGAATTTGGCGGCTTGATCAGGTGTCAGCAATGCCTGAATACGTTGATTGGTTTCATCATGTAATGCCTGCATTCTGGCGTGTTGTTCTTGCATGATACTGTCTACTTGTGCGGCTTGCGTGTCACTTAAGCCAAGGAATGTTTTCATGCGATCCATGCCTTTGCCGCCGCCAAAACCGTAATCAGCCATAACAGCAGATGCGCCTAACATGGCAACCAGCGAAGTAATGATTAATGCTTTTTTCATGAGTAGTGTTTCCTATTGTTAATTGTTTTGAGTTGTTTAGAACGTGTTGTTTTCAAGACGCTTTTTGACGGATTCTAAGCGCTCTTGTTGACGTTTTTGACGTTCATCTTGCATTTGCTTAAAAGTTGTAGCTTGTTCTGGTGTCAGAATGGCGGCAATTTTAGCTTCGTTTTCGGTATGCAGTGCTTTCATTTGCTCTTGCATTTGGGTGCGCATTGTTTCCATTTTGGCGCTTTGTTCTTGTTTGATGGTATCAAGTTGGGCTTTTTGTGCGTCATTTAATTTCAGCTTTTCGGCCAACATTTCGCCCATCATCGCACTACGTCCGCCAAAGCCACCATGCCCTGCTTTGCCGCCGCAAACGCCTTTGCCACCACCGAAACCGTGGTCAGCAAGTGCAACGGACATGCCCATTACGCCAATCAATGCTGTTGCAATTAATGCTTTTTTCATGTTGTGTTCCTCTTGTGTAACTTGGTTGATGAGGGACATGCTACGCGCAGATTGCGCACGAAATTTGCTGCAATTGTGCAAACAATGAGGAAGTGTGCAGAGGAATCTACGCTTCGAACTTGTAGCCAACCGAGTATACGGAGTGAATCAGTTCCTGATCCGGCAAGATTTCAGACAGTTTTTTGCGTAGTTTTTTGATATGACTGTCGATAGTACGGTCAGATACAATACGGTTGTCGGTGTATACCTTGGTCATCAGTTGGTCACGACCGAAGATTCTGCCGGGCTGTTGTTTTAAGGTGGCGAGTAACTCGAACTCTACCAGCGTCAGGAGCGCTTCATGTTCACCTGCTCTGACCAGTAAACGATCACGATCAAGTTCCAATAAGCGTGCATTAGGGGAGGGAGGATGTTGAGTTTGATCGGCGGCGATGAGCGGTACGCGCCGCAACACCGCTTTCACACGTGCAACCACTTCACGCGGGCTAAAAGGTTTGCAAATGTAGTCATCTGCGCCAAGTTCCAATCCGAGTAAACGGTCGATTTCTTCTGCACGTGCGGTGAGCATAATGATGGGGATGGGGGAAAATTGACGAATTTCCTTGCACACTTCTAGGCCATCTTTACCCGGTAGCATCAGGTCGAGCACGATAAGGTTGGGTGGTGTTTGGCGTACCCACTCGCCAACCTTCGAACCATTGTTTAGCCAGTGTGTGCGGTAATTGGCATTTTGCAGGTATTTTTGCAGTAAATCAGCAATTTTGGGTTCGTCTTCAACAATCAGGATGTGTTCCATGCGTCTGTCCGTTACTGTTGCAAGGGCAAGTGGATACGGATTTGTAGCCCACCCAGTGCTGAATGCGCTGCACTAATGGTTCCCCCGTGAGCATCCACGATGTTGCGGCAAATGCTTAAACCAATACCTGCGCCACCGGTTGCGCGATTGCGTGAGCTTTCGACGCGAAATAAGCGTTCAAACAAGTGTGGTAAGGCGTCATCAGGCACATCTGGTGACGAATCTTCAAACAGAATATCCACCCAGCCAGCCTGTATCTGCGTATGGATCTGTAATTGTCCCGGTTTGTCGGTGTAACGTAAGCTGTTTTCTAGCAGGTTCTTGAATAATTGCTGCAAGCGTTGTGGGTCACCTTGAATCAATACGGGGTGCTGATGTAGCCCTGTCGCCTGCATTTGTAAGCCTTGTTCTTGTAATGTTGTGCTGTGTAATGCGAGGGTTTCCTGTAACAAAGTGATGAGATTTACCGTTTCTTTACGGTAACTGAGTGCCCCACTATCAGACATGGAAAGGTCATAAAGGTCGTTGACTAAGCGTTGTAAATGGCTGACTTCTTGATGCAATGATGCCAAAGTGGCTACATCCGGTTGATTAATACCATCTTGTAGTGCTTCAATTTCTCCGCGCAAAATGGCTAGGGGAGTACGCAATTCGTGTGCTATATCGGCAATCCACTGCTTGCGGGAGGCTTCGTTCTGCTGTAAACGCTCGGCCAGTTGGTTGAAATCCCGTGTCAATAAGCCTAGTTCATCATGCCCTTGGGAAGGCATTCGCAAACTATAATTCCCATCGGTCAGTTGGCGTGTGCCGTTACGTAACGCTTGGATGGGTTTGCCTAAATGCCGTGCTAATAAAAATGAGAGTAAGCCAGCCATGGGAAGTGCCATAAAGAGTACTACTAACCACAAAGTACGTTGCAGGCGTTCGGCAAAGTCCATATCCACTTTCTCTGTCACGCGTTGGCGCGGATACATACCGAGATAACCAATGGTTGTATTGTCAGATTTGAGTTCTAGTAAATTTTCGGGAATATCCATGCGAATGCTGCCCTTGACCACTGCGCGTTGAGCGTCTAATAGCACTATACGTCCGATGAAACGTTCCATACGCTGTGCAACGTTGGTTCGCGGCGGTGGAGGGCGCATATCACCCATTGCTGGGTCTTGATTAGGGCGAACAGGTGGTCTTATGGGAGGAGGAGGGACTCTTCCCGGTTCATTGTCGTTGATACGCAAAAAACTGCTGCGCACCGCAGAATCGAGAATGGAAATCCATAGATGAGGATTTTGTTCCAGTTCTTCCCAGCTACCACGCGCTTCGTAGACCTCGATTAAGCGATTTTCCAGTTGGGCTAGGGATCGATTTTCCTGTTCATTCAGGTAGTCTAAAAAACTGCGGTTTAGCCGATATTGCAACATACCGGCTAAACCGCCAGCAATTAGTAGGCAGGCAAGGAAAATGGCAATAAACAGTTTAGTTCGGATACTTAAAATCATGATGCGTTTGTAGACAACAGCAATTTAGGAATAGTTGCAAGTCTAGCACCATACATATCGACACCGGCTATTGAGGGTATTTAATTTCCAGCCAAACATGGCCTTTGCTACCCGATTTTTTGACTTGGACAATCTCAATTTCTTGCCCAGCAGCAAGATTACCGAGGGTTTTGCCGAGTTTGTTACTGCTTGAGCTACGGGGAGGATGTTCTCGCACGGTTGCGCCCCAGCTTAAGGTATATTTCTTAGCATTTGTCGGTAGCTCAGCACCAATTTTTAAACCTGCTTCTGACCATTTGCCGTTAACAAATTGTCCGGCATAAATCCAGCCGGTGCTTACCTCAGCAGCGGGAGCGGCAGTCTCATCAGACTTGACTTCGGGTGTAATTTCTTCAACTTTATCATCAGGTTTAGCATCGGGTGTGATTTCAGCTAAGTTTAGCGTTGTGGCTTTGATGTCTGACATTGCTGGAGCAGGAGAGGCATCAGGTGTGATTTTGGTCGTATCGTGTGGGGTGACGTCTAATGCCGCTAAAGTTGGTGTAGTATCCGATTTTGTTTCCTCTGATGTTGCTGGTGTGGCAGCAGGTTTGGTAGCTGTTTCGGTTAATAGATTGTTGTCATTATTGGTTGCGCCAATATTCTGAGAAAAGAGGAAGGCCATCCCAGTCATTAATAAGGTTGTACCAATGACTAGCCCTATTAGTTCACGTTTCATTTGTTCGCGACGACCACTGTTGACGGTGTATCTTGCTGTTGTCATGCTAAGCCCATCCATGATTTAGATTGATTTGAATAAAAAATAGGATAGCAAATTCTTATTTAATTATCAGTAACAAGAAAAGATTTATTTAATTAAAGATATTCATGATTGCATAGCTTGCCTGCATTGCAGAGAAGTTCATAGCTGATGGTTCCGGCTGCTTGTGCAACACGATCAACTGAAAGGTTTTTACCCCACAATTCAACTTGATCCCCCACCCGTGCTTCAATAGCCGTTAAATCAATCACAATCATATCCATCGACACCCGCCCTAAAATACGGGTTTGCTTACCATTGACCCAGACAGGTGTGCCGGTAGGCGCATGGCGCGGGTAGCCGTCTGCATAGCCAATTGCGACTACGCCGGTGCGGGTGTCTTCTGGGCATGTCCAGCTTGCGCCGTAGCCTATGCTCTCACCTTTGGGGATAGTATGAATCGAAATCAGGGGTGCAACCAAGGTCATGACGGCTTGCAAACCGTCACGTTTGGCATCACCGTTCACGAATGGTGATGAACCGTACAGCATAATACCGGGGCGTACCCAATTCACATGTGTCTGCGGCCACCCTAGGATGCTGGCGGAATTGCCCACGCTGCGAGGTGCTTGCAAGCCAGTCGTATATTTGGCAAAGCTTTCCAATTGTTGTGAGGTTTTGGGATTATCCAACTCATCGGCACATGCCATGTGGGTCATTAACCAAGGGGTGGGTTTGACATTGTGGTGCTTACTTAAACGCTCGAACAGGTGAGGGGCTTGTTCGACGGGAAAGCCTAAGCGGTGCATACCGGTATCGAGTTTTAGCGCCACGTCTAATTTGACCGAACTCGGCGCACTATCCAATAGTTCAAGTTGGGAAAGGTCGTGAAGTACCACGCGAAAACGGTGTTCTGCGGCGGCTTTCATGCCTTGCAGATTGCTAAACCCCTGTAATACCAAAATGGGATGGATAAAGCGTGCTTGCCGCAACTCTACGGCTTCTTGCAGGCATGACACCGCAAAGCCATTGGCATTACTCAGCGATTCAGCCGTTTTAAGCATGTTATGCCCGTAAGCATTGGCTTTAATCACTGCCATTGCCAAACTATTGGGCGCAGCCTCACGGCAGCGGGCAAGGTTATGCCGCAGGGCGGCGGTATCAATAATGGCGCGTGCAGATCGTTTCATGTGGGCAGTGTAGCGGTTTATGCCAATTATTCAAATCCTGGGGTATAAATGTCAGGGGTAAAATTCTCGAAACGGGTGTATTTACCGAGGAATGTTAAACGCGCAGTCCCAATCGGGCCATTACGTTGCTTGGCGATAATAATTTCTGCGGTTCCTTTGTCGGGGGATTCGGGATTGTAGACTTCATCGCGGTAGATAAAGATGATTAAGTCAGCATCCTGTTCAATTGCTCCCGATTCACGTAAATCTGACATTACTGGGCGCTTATTGGGGCGTTGCTCCAAGCTGCGGTTGAGCTGCGAAAGGGCAATAACAGGCACAGAGAGTTCTTTTGCCAAGGACTTGAGACCACGGGAAATTTCGGAAATTTCAGCAGTACGGTTATCCGAACTGGTGCCTGTTTGCATTAATTGCAAATAGTCCAACACAATCAGGCCGAGTTGCCCGTGTTCACGCATCAGGCGACGGGCGCGAGCACGCACTTCAGTAGGGGAAAGCGCGGGGCTGTCGTCAATGAACATGGGAACATCCGCGAAAATCTTGACTGCTGTAGCAATACGGGGCCAATCTTCGTCAGTCAGTTTCCCCGTCCGAATACGATGTTGGTCAACCCGCCCCATCGAAGACAGCAGACGCAACGTAAGTTGTTCGGCAGGCATCTCCATGCTGAATACGGCAGTCGGGAGTTTTTTGTGCGCAGCAGCGTATTCGGCAATATTCATCGAAAAGGTGGTGTTATGCACCAGAACATCATCAGCAACAAAATTATGCGTATCAGGTACGCTTAGATCATAGACTTGCTGTTTACCTAAATAATCAATGGATTGAATTTCATCCCAGTAAAGATCGCTATGGGCAAGCGTAGCAAGTGCCTCAGATGATAAAGCTTCTGCCATTTCTGCCAATAACTCACGACCTATTCCGCGCTTACCTACATGGAAATTATGTCCGGGGTTACGTCCCATGCGTTGAGCTAATTCCGCCCAAGTCAGCTTGCCTTTGTATTCAGTGATAATTTCCCATGTTTCGCTTGGCAAAGTATCTAAAATGACGTTTGGTGTTTTTTCTTGGTTGACCATCAAGGCTTTTTGAACGGCTTCTTCTTTACCGTACACACCAATTTCTTCTAAAAATTGGCGCACATGTTGCTGATGCGTAATGCGCAATTCATAGGCGGCGCGATACTCGCCCTGATACCGTACTTGCCGATGGCGTAATTTCGCAAGAATGCCAAAACGTACCAATAAATGCTGCATATCCCGTGCTAATGCATAGCTAACCGTGCTATAGGAAATACCCGCTTGGACACCATTCTGGACGTAGACACTGCCATCACACGCAAACGCCCGGTTCAAGAAAACCGCCATCAATGCACGCGGCAATTCATATACAGGCGCAGGTATGCGCTTCTCATGAGCACTCTTGCCCATCAAGCCCAACGTTTGTAACCATTCTGTCACCGGGTTTGGTGCGGAACGGGTAGTTGCAGCACTGCCATGTGGCATTAATGCTGATGGTTCTACCTGAAGTTCCCGACACAAAATACCGAACATATCCCCAGCAGGTACTGCTTTACCTACTGACCAATAGTGTACCGTTGCAACGGCAACGCCTAATTGTCGCGCTAATGCATTCAAACTTAGGGAAAGTTCTTGCAAGCGTTGCTTGAAACGTACCGCAAAATCTTGCCTTGCCTCGTGTTGGAATACCGTGTCTGTTGCCACACGAATACTGGGGGTACGTTGCCCTTTACTGTCTTCCAGACGCCATTGCACACTTGGAAAATCGTCGAGTGCGGCAATAAAATCTTGCCGTATCTGGGGATTAATATTGGTAAACTGTGGACAACTTTGTGTCAAACCACCGTCTGTCAAGAAATAAGCAATGAGTTTGGTACGTTGCTCTGATAGTGAACTTTTCCCAAAAAAAGGCAAAATACGTGGCACTGCAATCCGTTTGCCGACATTGATCTCAGCTAATGGTTTCCAACCTTCAATCGTAAGAAAAGGATGCGTCAGTGTCGTGGTAATTTCACGTCCAAGTGCTGTGCGTACCCGGAAAACGGGTTTGATACCATCATCAACATATTGCGAGGGTTGTGTGATTTGCAAACGTAACTGTGCGTTTAGCGTCGCCAACGAGCCTTGTTGTCGGGCAACCAAATCATCAATCTTTTCCAATCGACCCGTGATCGGATCCAGTACGCGGCTACCAGTAACAATGCATTTGCCCATGGATGGTCTGCCTGCCACAATAATCAAGTCGCCTTTTTGCAGGCCAGAGGTCATTTCATCAAGCTGTGTATAGCCGGTCGAAACGCCAGTGATATTGCTATCAAGTTTGCTCAGCTCTTCGATATGCGCCAGCGTCACTTTCAACAGCCCTTTTAGCGGCTTAAATACCTGGCCTTGCTTGGTTCCTTGCTCGGCGATTTTAAAGACTTTTTGTTCGGCTTCATCCAATAGCTCTTTGCTGGGGCGACCTTGTGCAGTGAAAGCGGAATCCGCAATGCCTGTTCCTACGCTGATTAACTGACGCAGTACCGACTTTTCGCGCACAATTTCAGCATAGGCACGGATGTTGGCCGCACTGGGGGTATCTTTTGCCATGGTTGCTAAGTAAGCGAATCCACCGGCATTTTCCAGTTCATTACGTTGTTTTAGCCATTCGGACACCGTGACCAAATCGAGTGGTTTATTATCTTCCACTAAATCGGCAATAGCGCGGAAAATCAGGCGGTGATCTTGTCGATAAAAATCGCCCTCGGTGATTTTATCCGCAATGGTATCCCAAGCGGTACTGTCGTTTGCTAACCCGCTCAGCAATAAGCCGCCCAATACAGATTGTTCAGCTTCGATAGAGTGCGGGGGGATTTTGAGTGATTCGTATGAGTCTGCCATTGGCTCAGTTTAACGAAAATCGGCGGCAAGCGTTAGGGATAGAATAGTGGGAAAGCTGTGGATAAATAAAAATGCCCCGTCACACATTCAAGCATGACGGGGCATTGATCACAAAGCGTAATGAATGCAGGAATTACTCTGCTTCAACGACAACCTTGATGGCAGTATCCACTTCAGCGTGTAAGTGAATACCGATTTCAAATTCACCTAAGTGACGGATAGCGCCATCCGGCATACGGATTTCACGACGTTCAATCTCGATACCCGCAGCTTGGATAGCCTCGGCGATTTCGATGTTGGATACAGATCCGAACAGTTTGCCTTCGTTACCTGCTTTGCCTTTGATGGTCAGAACCATGTCTGCCAATTGGTCACGACGTGCTTGTGCAGCCGCCAAAATCGCTTCAGCCTCGGCTTCCAGTTCAGCACGGCGAGCTTCAAATGCTTCCATGTTGGCCTTGGTTGCCATTTTGGCTTTGCCTTGCGGGATCAAGAAGTTACGGGCATAACCAGGGCGTACAGACACAACGTTGCCTAATGCGCCGAGGTTTTCCACTTTTTTCAGAAGAATGACTTGCATCGTACTCACCTTTTACTTGTGCTGATCAGTGTATGGCAGCAACGCGAGGAAACGCGCACGCTTGATAGCGGTTGCCAGTTGACGCTGATAAATCGCTTTAGTACCTGTAATGCGGCTAGGTACGATTTTACCGGTTTCGGTAATAAAGCTTTTCAGGATGTCGAGATCTTTGTAATCAATCTCGGTGATGCCTTCAGCCGTGAAACGGCAGTATTTTTTGCGGCGGAATTGACGTGACATAAACTATCTCCAGATCAACCGTAATTATTCGTCGTCAGATGAATCGTCATCATCAGACAGGACTTCTTCACGCATACGCTTAGGTGGGCGTGCTTCACCGTCTTTTCTCAAAGGAGAAGGTTCAGTGACTGCCGCATCCATACGCATGGTGACGTTACGGATAACCGCGTCGTTGAAGCGGAAAATGCTTTCCAGTTCAGCCAGTGTTTCCGCGCCGCATTCGATATTCATCAGCACGTAATGTGCTTTATGCAGCTTGTTGATGGGGTAAGCCAGTTGACGGCGGCCCCAGTCTTCCAAACGGTGGATGGCACCACCGCTTTCTTGCACCATGCTACGGTAGCGTTCTACCATCGCAGGTACTTGTTCGCTCTGATCCGGGTGGACCAGAAAGACAATTTCATAATGTCTCATGACGATTTCCTTTCGGGTTAAACAGCCTCCCACTAACGGTGAGGCAAGGATCTAAGGCAATTGCCCATAGAAAAGCGCGAAATTATCAAGTGCGGAGGGTAATTTGTCAATTCATTTTGGCTGCGATTCCCCTGCTGCAATCAGGTAGAACGGCATATCGCTTATCAATGTCCTACACTGTTCTTAAGATAGATGTTTGTCAAAAATCATAATGAGCGAGGGCTGATGAGCCACAACAGAGGAATAGCTGCGTGAAGCACCGAGGGTTGGAACGGTATCCGCTAGCGTTGCCGGGCTATCAATATTTAAACGTATTGCATGAAAGCGAAAACGCCATCATTTTGCTGGCAAATAGTCCTGGTGGATTGCCGG
Organism: Candidatus Thiothrix putei; assembly: GCA_029972225.1. Classification (NCBI taxonomy): domain Bacteria; kingdom Pseudomonadati; phylum Pseudomonadota; class Gammaproteobacteria; order Thiotrichales; family Thiotrichaceae; genus Thiothrix; species Candidatus Thiothrix putei. Next base: position 3,409,917 of record CP124756.1, on the reverse strand, counting down.
TCGCTATCAAGCGTTTTAAATTTGATGCGACTGGGCTGGCTCCAGACTTAGTAGATGAATTTCTCATGGAAAGTAAAGCCCTAAGTTTGTTAGCGCATCGTGGCTTGGTGAGGCCGTTGGATGCAGGTATGTCGTCCGGTACACTGTATATGGTGATGGAATATGTGCAGGGCGAAACATTGCGGCGATGCTTGGCACAAATGCCATTGCCTTCTCTGCAACAAGCATTGTTTTGGTTTGAGGAAATCGCGGTGGCTCTGGGCGTGATACACAGTATTGGGCTGCTGCACCAAGACCTTAAAACCTCTAATATCCTGGTACGTACTGATAATTCCCTAGCATTGTTGGATTTTGGCTTGGAAACACGTTTGCTAGTTGCCGCCGGTTTTCTGCGAGAGGATGAAATTTATTGCACACCTTACTATATTAGCCCTGAGCGAATTATGGGCGACCCACCCGATGAGCGGACAGACTTATATGCCCTAGGGGTAATACTGTATGAGTTATTGGTTGGTCATAAACCTTACGAGTCAAGTTCTTTGGCAGAACTCTTGAAAAAACATGCGCTTGCCCCCATTCCATGCTTGCCTGAGGCATTGTCTGCTTATCAGCCATTGATAAATGGTTTATTGGCAAAGTTTCCTGAAAACAGGTTAGAGTCGGCAGAAGCCGTGGTACGATTATTGCAGAATATAACGCAACTAACACAGCAATAATAAATTTGGGAAAGGCGTTGTTTTAACCGATTAAGGTTGGGAGTTCCACATTATGAAAAAACAAGCACAATGCATTAATTCAAAAGCCCTGGAATGCGAACAGTCAGTCGTGTTTTATTTCATGCGTGTTGCCAGATGGGTGGCTTTTTTATTGCTAGTGGGCATCGGCGGTATGGGAGCGCTACTCCAATTTCAACGTCATCAAGACATCAATTGGATGTTTGTTTCTGTCTGTATCGTTTGTGGCGTTGGTTTATTTTGGATTGGGCATTGCATCATGAAAAGTGAATGTGCTACGCGCAAGCGTTGTGGTACTTGTAACAAATCAACGATAGTTGGCGGCATCACCATTCGCCAGGTTTGAGCCTTTTCCAAGTCAGATGTGCAAGCAGGTAGGGTAGGCTACCCATTTATATGAATATCAGTTAAAATGATGCCTTTATAAAAATTAAAAGAAAGCAGGTTATGCTACGTTTCCTTCTGTTTTTCCTGTTAGTGCAAGGCATTTTGTTTGGGGTTGAAATGCTTCAAGCGGTGCAGGCAGCCATTATTCTCCCTTGGACTGGTTTGTTGGCCGATATAAGTGGTTGGTTGATGTCAGCGTTTGATCCGAATGTTGCCACTGCGGGTAAGGTGGTGCGTAGTACCCTGAACGGTTTTGCCGTGTCGATTGAGCCGGGGTGTAATGGGGTTGAGGCCATGATCGTGTTGCTGGCTGCCATTATCGCTTTTCCTGCGCCGTTACTGTACAAACTGGCTGGTCTGTTTTGGGGCTTCATTGCTATTCAAGGCATGAATTTATTGCGCATCATTAGCCTGTTTTACTTGGGTCAATGGAGCCAGGCATTATTTGATTGGGCACACTTGTATATCTGGCAAGCTTTGATCATGTTGGATGCCTTGGTGGTATTTTTGATCTGGATTCGTTATTTGCCGGGGCAGACCACACCGCCACACCAACCTGTAGAGGCCATGGCATGATGGGTAAACCTTTGCAGCGCTTCATGTTGAGCGTTTTGATTTTCTTTCCGTTAACATTCTTTATTTGGTACGTGACCGCAGGCTTTCACCTTGCGCCTGTTACGCTGATCACTGGCAAATTGCTGGGGTGGTTAGTGCCTGATGCGTTGATGTGGTTACGGTTAGATGGGCATATGTTGGTGCTGGCATCTAACTTTGGGCATGATGTCAGTGGTGCCGTCGTGTCTCCGCCAGTGGGCGATGATGTGTTGGGGTTTCACTTGAATCCGCTGATTTATAGCTACAGTTTGCCGTTATTGGCGGCGTTGATACTGGCGACACCCAGCCCGTATAAGTGGCAAAATCTGTTCTGGGGGATGCTCGTGATGCTGCCGACTGAAATTTTCAGTATGACATTTAGCATACTAAAAACCTTGACGTTTGATGTCGGAGCCGCCTTTCAAGCACAACAAAGCCTCTCCCCCGCAACTGCCGACCTCATTGCTTTAGGGTATCAAGTAGGGACATTGTTATTGCCGATGATTGCACCATTAATTATCTGGGTTGCACTAAATCGGGATTTCTTGATACACCTTGCACCACAATTGAGAAAATCATTGGCGCGTTAAACCCCATAATGTAAAAAAATTCCGCAAATATTGGATTTTCAAGGGAAAACCCCAGTATCTGAGTTCTCAGATTCACTTGAGGATACTTGTAAGATGAGGTCTACTTCGCGCTCTTAGCGCTTTCTATTATTTGGTATATTTATTATGGAACGATCAATTAAAAATCTATATGTTGCAATGGCAATTATGACTGCCTTGGTAGTGTTAAACGTTATTTTAACACTGAACGATTTATCACCATTCGCATCATAATAGCGCTTCTATTTTTGCTCTTTATCACAAAAGCCCCTCCTGCTATCTGAATATTGTCTTAATGACGTGCAAATTTATGAGGTTGTAATACAATAAATACGTTTATAACCCCAAGTAAAGCAAAGATTGCTCTATAAGAGTGATCTTGGAGACAATAATTATGATTCAGCGCTTATCCAGCCACGTTCGCAGCACACCTTGCCAATCCTCTACCATATTAGTGGGTATTGCAGGCTTATTTTCCCTCCTAGTGTCTAGCAACGCTATGGCAGTGTCTTGTGATTTTAAAAACGGTGACAATTTTACGGATATTTGCGGCTACCTTGAAGCTGGCGTTGTGCAGACAGGCGGGCAAGTGAAGGTACATGTTGCCAGTAAGACCAGTAATTTTGAAGTACGCCTCAGGCGTGCAGGTTACGCTAACCCTACCTTGCAAACGGCTCCATTCAGTGGGGCGGGTAATTACAATCCTACGGTAGGGAGCCATAACGGCTTAAATTGGGGGGGAGCTTTCTCTGTTGGTATCCCCGCCACTTGGCAAAGTGGTATTTACGAGCTTAATTTGGTCAATGCTCAAGGGGGCAGTTACACGGATTTCTTTACGATTAAATCGGCACAGCCCGGCAGCCATTCCAAAGTGTTAGTGCTCGATAGCTTGCCGACTAAGATTGCTTACTCGCCTATCGGTGGAAAATCCATGTATGTATTTAACTCCGACAATGGTCAATGGGCTACGGAAGTCTCCATGGAACGCCCTACAGGGCGTGGACAATGGGCGGAGCATGTGGGATTTGTTTCTTGGCTTGATAAAGAAGGTATTGCTTACGAAGCCGCTTCGATGATGGATTTGCACCGAGATCCTTCACTATTGCACAATTATAATCTGGTGATTTTGGTCGGTCACAATGAGTACTGGTCAAAAGAAATGCGGGATAACTGGGACAGTTATTTAGCTGCTGGTGGTAATGCGGCAAACCTCAGTGGCAATACCATGTGGTGGCAGGTGCGTTTCAGCGCTGACAACAAGCACATGATTTGTTACAAAAATGCTAGTAATGATCCATTGAAGAATGACAACAGTCGGGTGACGGTTAACTGGTTTAATAGCCCGGTTAACCGGCCTGAGAATCTCTCGACGGGGGTTAGTTTCCGCCATGGGGGATATGCTGACTATACCGAAGGGGGCGTTAATTATCGTAATGACGGATTTACCGTAACAGATGCTTCCCACTGGATTTTCGAGGGTACAGGTCTGGGTAATGGCAGTATCTTCGGGCGTGATTCAGGCGTTATTGGTTATGAAGTTGATGGTGCTTTATTCAAAATGGTTAATGGTAAACCGGTGGTGACTGGCGAAGATGGTACGCCAACTAATTTCCAGATTTTGGCCACAACACCTGCGTTTGCTATTGATTCTCCTACAGGTGTGCCGGGGATAGTGCCTAGTAATCACGAAGGTCAGGGGTGGGGAACGCTGGGGATTTTCAAACCTTCTGCAAATAGTGGCACAGTGTTTGTTGCGCCGACAATTGACTGGGGCGAATATATACAAAATGACCAGATTGTTGGACGTATCACTAAAAATGTCATTAACCGTTTAAAAAGCCGGACAACAGATGCTGGTGCAAGTACGAGTACGACAGTTACACTGCCGACCAGCAGCGGTGGCGGTGGTGGTAGTTTCCCACTGGTTTCATTATTACTGGGACTGATGGTTGCCGTTGGGTTGAGAGCACGTAAGCGCTAAAAACCCATCAAGCAGGGACTGCACCACAAATTGAGGTGCAGTTTCTCGCTATTCGTCATGAGTTGATTGTTGCTGGTTAGTAAGCGAATCTTTATCTTTTTTCCAAGACTCTAGGCTAATGACCTTATCCGGGGTGTCGCTGTGCTTTCCTGCCACGTGTGCGTGTCCCAGTAATACCGACGGGTTCCCCGCCAGAAACTCGCGCATTAAACGCAATTTCAAACTGTTAGGGAATTTGCTTTGGCTTTGGTCGTTTTCTAATGCTTCGGCTTCTTCTTCTGTCAGTGAGTTAGCCAGTTTTTCCCAACGTTCATTCAGTGCTTGTTCAATGCTGGCACTATCTGCTTCCAGTTTAGCCAGTACATCGCTGGGTAATGAATTCAAATAGTCATCAATATTGCCCAGAATCTTACCAAACCGCATTTCGAGTAAGGCGCGGAGAACCTCATCTGTCCATTGTTCTTCTGCATATTTAGCAAAAGTGTCGGTTTCACTGATTAAGAGCCCATCGGAACTAACCGCGCCATGTTCTTCGCCATAACGTCGCCAGAGGATGTGCAACTGAGGCAAGAATTGTTCTAGGCGTAAGTGTTCATCCGATGCTTTCGCTTGGAAGGTAACAGGTTTGAATTGCGGATAAAGCTGGCAAAACTGGTACAGTGCACTGACATACTGAAATGGGTCGAAACTCAGTGTAATGACATTTTCATCAAATTCTTCCAGCGGTTCTTCTTCATCGTCAGCCGCTAGTTCAATATCGAGAAAGGGTTCGTAGTGTTCAAACACGATATCCCAGAGAATTTTGCCATCGCGATGACGCACAAAGATAGCAGATTCGACTTGGAATTCTGGTAAATCCGGTGTGGTATTGACAATCCAGTAGTCGCCAGTGGCTTGAGCACTGCGCACGAGGGCACGGAAATCCAGCAATCCAAACGGGATCTCCATAATACGATCAGGGTGGCTGTAGCCCTCAAGCACAACAAGTTGCATTGAGGGCGCACCACCTTCGAGCGTGACAACAAATGATAGACTTTCTTCCATCAGTGCATTCTACCAAAACATGGCGAAATGCACTGAAAATTTCGCCTCAATGGCCTACAAACTCCTGGTGCACTCGGCAACTTTTAACTGACTGCCGGGGTTAAGGATTCCCGTGTCAGGGATTTTATTCAGGCGTGTAACCTCTTCTGGACTAATACCTAGTTTAACCACAATTTGTTGCAGCGTTTCGTCTGTCTGGACAGGGTAGAAGAAAGCAGCATAGCGCCCGCTGCCACGCTGCTCAGTTTGTGAAAATAGCGCAGGTGGTAACACGTCACAGTTTGGCAATGCTGGGGCGCTGGGTTGTAGTTGGGGCGCTGGCTCATTGCTAGGAATGAACTCAACTGGTGCGATTATATCCATTGTCTCATGCTCAGGAGTGGCGGGGTTGTCTGCCGGTAGAATAGCGACGGTATTGATGTGTTTCACCCTGACAATGCCTTGGTCAATCGCTGAGATCAGTTGCACGTTGGGGGGGGTGTCGGTTGGCATCGCAGCCAGTGAAATCTGTTCATTGGGTACTACAGTCGCCGCCATATCCGGTGTGGGTTCTAACGTTGGTGTAGCGAGATTGTTAGGCTGTAAAGAATCCGTAGCAACGGGAGCTTGGTCTGTTTGAGCAACCGTTAGGGTTTCACCCCGTAATGCTGCGCGGTATTCCAAATCGGCTTGTTCCCAACCAGCCAGTAGAAATTGAGCATGGGCGATAGGTTGCTTGCCTTTTTCTAACTTTGTGAGGTTGGTTAAGACATTGCGGATATAGCCACGGGTTTCGGTAAATGAGATCGTGACAGGCTCACCTTGCGGTATTCTGCCTGCTCCTGCGTTGTAGGCCGCAATCGCATGGGTGGCACTGCCGTTATAACGTTTAAGCAACCAACTCAGATAGCGAGTCCCGGCATTGATATTTTCTTGCGGGTCAAAAATATCCAGTACACCCAATTCTGCGGCGGTTTCCGGCATGAGCTGCATTAATCCTGATGCTCCCTTGTACGATACGACCATTTCCCGATAACAGCTTTCCGCTGCAATGACCGATTTGACCAGGGCAGGGTTCACGCCATGCCGTTTAGCGGCCTGTTGAATAATCGTTTCATAGGGAGCTGCTTTGGCTTGTAATGTCTTGGCACTAAAGCCACCACACCCTCTGGCTTCAGGAGTACGGGGATAATGTACGGCTGCCAAACGTGATTTAAACCATGTTTTAGCCACTTTGGTATCAGGCTGCGGTAGGGCTAACAACGCTGTTTGGTAATCTTGAGGATTCTTAGACCACTGTTTCACCAGTGTTTGTGCCTGACGATTCGCTTTTTTATTGCTCTCAAATTTTAATAACATCGTCAGTAATTGCTTAACGGGTTCCTGAATTTGCGCAAAAGGTGTTTGCGGGGTGGTATCTTGCCAAACAGTGCCTCTATCCGCAGCATACGCGGCAAACACTTCCGCTAAACTACCTTGATAGCGCCGTAATAGATAACTGAGATACCGCGTCCCGGCATCAATATTGGCTTCTGGGTCAAATACATCCATAGCCCCAAAACGTTTGGCGGTATTTGGCATAAGTTGCATCAGCCCAATTCTGCCTTCCGGCGAGACCTGACTGTGCTCAAAACAACTACCGGTTGCGATGACAGCTTTTATCAATGCGGGGCTGACACTGTAGCGATTGGCTGCTTTTTTTATAGCAGTATGATAAAGATCAGCCTCTCTATTTAATACCTTAGAACTGTCGTTAAGGCAACGTGGTGCATCCCCTGCATATAAATTAATCGGCGAAGCGAGCAGACTACCTGCTAGTAAGACGCCCCACCATTTGCGATCTATTTTTTTCATGATGATAAGACACTCTTTGAATAACCCTACAATTAATGTAGGCCAATGTCACGAATTCTGCCGGAAAATACCAATGAATGCTTGTATCCCGTCAGGTAATGGCTATTCCCTCCGACAAGCGGTGTTCTCAAACCAGTTTTTTTCCATTTCGATTAATTGTTCCAGTTCTGTGGCACTAAAGCCTGCTTGTAAACGTGCCTCTGTATAGAACGGCCCTCTTAAAGGAGCAGGTAAAGCGTCACGCAAGAGTTGACGAAACGTGGCTTCTGGTTCTAAGCCGCGTTGTGCACAACAATAATGAAACCAGTGCGAGCCAATCCGCACATGCCCAATTTCATCACGCAGAATAATTTCAAGGATAGCAAGGGTTTGCGTATCCCCTGCTTCGCGTAGGCGCTGCATCATGCCGGGGGTAACATCCAGCCCCCGCGCTTCCAGCACTCTTGGAACCAGCGCCATGCGTATTAATGCATCATGCTCAGTTTTACAGGCTTGTTCCCATAAGCCGTTATGTGCAGGCAAATCGCCATACGCACACCCAACCTCCATTAAGCGCTGCTGCAACAGGCTGAAATGGTAGGCTTCTTCCGCCGCCACTTGTAACCAATCACCGTAGTAATCATCCGGTAAGTCGCGGAACCGGTATACCGCATCCAGTGCTAAATTAATGGCGTTAAATTCAATATGGGCAACAGCGTGCAATAAGGCACGTTGTCCTTCTGGCGTATTGAGCTTGCGTTGTTTGACTTGTTTGGGATGTACAAGTTCAGGCTTTGCAGGTCGCCCCGGAATTAAAATGGTTTCCACTAGGGGGGCGTTAGCATTATCACGCGACAATTCACCATTTTTCCATGCGCTATAAAGCTGTTGGGCACAGCTTAGCTTTTGGTCAACATCGGTTTGCATTAAGCAGGCATGTGCGGCGTTGTAGAGATTTTGCATGATCACTTTAGAATTTTAAGCCAAGAATAATATCCATCACATTGGTGCCGGTTGGCCCTGTATAAATCAGGTCGCCACTGGCAGCAAGGAATGTACCGGCATCTGCTGCTTGTAAACAAGCTAATGGGTCAAGTGTATTGTATTTGCCACGCATGATTGTGCCAGCATCCACCAATGCGCCGGTGTCGGGCGTGACGCCATCGGTACCATCTGTACCGGCCGCTAGCAGAAAAATAGTATCGTTGGGGCGTAAATAGAGAGCGGCAGCAAGGGCTAAGTGTTGATTGCGTCCACCATGTCCGGGGTTAAGCGGGAGCTGTACGGTGGTTTCCGCCCCCCATATATAGAGGCCGGGCGGGTTTTCTCGTAAATGCTCGATACAGCAGTGCGCGACAACTTCCGCATCACCTTCGAGAAAATCAGGCATGAGGCGAACCTGTGTCCAGCCTTGCGCTGCGTTGGTCGTGGCTGAGGCGGCAATGGCTTCTAACATTTGACGGTTGCTGGCGATAATTTCCCAGTCAAAATCGTCGTGCGGTGCAGGAAATAATAAACCGGAGCCAATCACCGTTGGGTCATCACCGGGTACGTCAGAGATGAGTAGGCAGGAGACAGGGCGTTCGCCGATATAGTGCCACAGCTTGCCACCTTTGATCAGTGATTGGGTGCGACGCATGGCGTTGATTTCGCTGATGACGGCACCATTGGCTAACATTTCCTGAGTGGTTTGTTGAAGTTTTGCCAGCGTCCAGTCGGTATTTAATACTTCGACTAAACTGGATGTGCCGCCGGAAATGAGGAATAACACGGGCTCATTTGTGGGAAGATTTTGCAGGTATGTTAGAAGTGTTGCGCCCGCCGCTAAGGATGATTCATCAGGAACGGGGTGAGCTGCTTCGATAATGCTGACATGACTGGGGTGTGAAGCGGTGACATGCCCCTGTTTGGTAATCAGCAGCGCACTGTGTAGATGTTGCTGTAAATACCGTTGTGCGCCTAATAACATTGCCTCGGCTGCTTTACCAATGGCGATGACATGACAGGGTTGCCGCTTGCCGCGTTTGTTGAGAGCCTGATAAACAACTTGTTCGCCTTGTACCGCAGCAAGCCCTGCGGCATAAATTTCTAATAGATGAGTGCGATAATCGGGCATTGGTTTGTGTGTTCTTCTTAAGTGAATAAGGCATAATCATAGCATGTCACAACAACTCCCCCCACTGAATGCCTTGCGAGCGTTTGAAGCTGTTGCCCGTCACTTGAGTTTTACCAAGGCGGCGGCAGAGCTTAATGTGACTCGCGCAGCGATTAGCCATCAGATTAAGTTTCTGGAGGATTACCTCGGCTTTGCTTTGTTGGAACGTAAAAATCGTACCATTATTCTCAGCAAGGGGGCGGAAGCTGCATTGCCTAAATTACGTCAAGGTTTTGACTGTCTCGCTGATGCGGTACACCTGATGCGCAGTGAAGCTCACAGTGAACGCATTACGGTGTGTGCTGCACCGTCGTTCGCATCTAAATGGCTCATTCCGCGCTTACACCGTTTTTCTCGCCAACACCCTGAAATTGATATGCAAATCAATAGTAATGTTGGTTTGGTGGATGCAGATCTTCAGCAAGGCGGGGGCGTGATGGATACGTTTTTCCGTCAAAATCAGGTCGATGTCGTCATTGGTTTTGGTGCAGGTCTGTATGCGGGGGATCGCGTTGAGAGGCTGTTTGCGGTATCTGCTGTACCTGTATGCAGCCCGGTTTTGGTTAATGCTGAGCATCCGCACCCGTTACGTGTGCCGGAGGATTTGGCCTTTCACACGTTGCTGCATGATGATACCAATTATGTTGGACACCCTAGATGGGAAAAGTGGCTGAAATTACAAGGAGTTACCGGTGTTAATGCTAATCGTGGGCTGCATTTTAACCATGTGTCTCTCGCTTTGGATGCTGCTGTTGACGGGCAGGGGGTGTTGCTTGGGATTAAGCTCCTTGCACAATCGGATATAGAAACGGGTAGGCTGTGTATTCCTTTCGATTTACCTATGCCGTTAGAACATGCCTACTACGTATTTCGCCCCCAGCAAATACAAGTGAACCAACACGCCAGTGATGTGTTTGTGGAGTGGTTGTTAGCAGAAGCTCAGGCACACAATGATTTGAGCGCTTAAGGTAAGTTTTCCTAACCATAAAGTTGAGAAATAGTAGCTTGTGTGTTTGGGGATAAATCCCTATCATTTGCTGCATTGCAATATGAATGATTCAGAGTCTCTCTCCTCCTCCTCCTCCTCCTCCTCCTGGCTTCTGAATCATTTGCAAGCGCCCACAGCGCACGGACATTGAGGGATTCTCTCCTCCTCCTCTCTCTCCTCGTGTTCTTGCTGTGGGCGTATTTTTCTAAGCGGCTTACTGCAAGCAAGCCAGCAATGACAGCGTAATTCGCGCCGTTGCCCCCCACAAGATTTCTCCATCGTATTCCTGAAAGTACACAATCGGTATCGGTTCGGGTACGTCGGTTAATTGCCGGTAGCGTATTTCGTGGTGTTGCGGCTGTGCCAGCCAATGCAGCGGAATGGTGAAGGCGCGGGCGACTTCTTGCGGGCTGAGTATCAGTTCATAAGGCCAAGGGACACTGGCAACGGTTGGCACAATTTGAAAGCGGCTCACGCTATGGTGCGGGCTGAGTTGCCCTAAAATCTCTACATCTTGCGGTAAAATACCGATTTCTTCGTGTGCCTCGCGCAAGGCGGTGGCGGTCAGGTCGGCATCTTCCGGGTCACGCTTGCCCCCAGCAAAAGCGACTTGCCCACTGTGATAGTCGCGCACTGACTTAGGGCGGCGAATAAACAGCAAATGCCAAGCATTATCCATGCGCACAAACGGTACTAACACCCCGGCTTCGCGACACGCATCCAACGCGACATCGTGCGTCGCTGCGCTACGTTGTTGTAAGCGTTGCATAATGTCGGTTGGGGTCAGTTGGTCAATGGCGTTCATGGTGCTGGCTGCCTTAGGCGCTGACCGAATACCCGCGCAGGCGGTGTGCAAATTGTTCCAGTGCCGCAATACCGGTTTTTTCCGCGTTGCTGATCCATTCTTGTACCGCTTCTAACCGTGCTTCTTGGCTAACCGTGGTGCGTTCCCACAATTGATGCAGGCGTTGCTGGTACAAATACACGGTTTGTAAGGCTTGGCTTTCCGCGAGTACGGTTTGGTGGCGCAATTCCGATTTCGTCACCGGTTTGATGACTTGCTGGGCAAAGTGCGAGAGGACTTGCAAGCGATTGCCGAGGACTGCGGTCACTGTGTCAAAATCCGCCGCCAGTTTGTTAGGGTTAATGCGAATGCGCGGGGCAACTTTACGCACTTTTGCCATGCCCAGTATTTCTAAAATACGAATGTAGAACCAGCCAATATCGAATTCATACCAGCGACTGGAAAGCCGTGCGGATGCGGCAAATGCATGGTGGTTGTTATGCAATTCTTCGCCGCCAATTAAAATGCCAATCGGGGAAATATTGGTGGAGGCGTCGGTAGTGTTCCAATTGCGATAACCCCAGAAGTGCGCTAAACCGTTGATAACACCCGCTGCCCAAAACGGAATCCACACCATTTGTACCGCCCAGATGAGTATGCCGGGCAAGCCAAACAGCACCAGATCAATCACCAGCATGGTGCTGACACCTAGCCAAGGGTAGGGCGCGTATACGTGGCGTTCCAGCCAGTCATCGGGGGTACCTTTGCCGTATTTTTCGAGGGTTTCCTGATTTTTGGCTTCTTGGCGGTACAGCCACGCACCTTTCCAGAGGACGGTGTTCACCCCACGGGTTTGCGGGCTGTGCGGGTCTTCGGGGGTTTCACATTTGGCGTGGTGTTTGCGGTGAATCGCCACCCATTCGCGTGTTACCATGCCGGTGGTTAGCCACAACCAGAGACGGAAAAAATGCGCGGGGATAGCCCCTAAATCCAACGCCCGATGTGCTTGGGCGCGGTGTAAAAAGATCGTGACTGCCGCGATGGTAATGTGTGTTAAGCCCAGTGCGACCAGCACCAGTTGCCAGGCGCTGAGTTCTGCGAGTAAACCCATACTATTTACCTCTCCTCTGTTGTGACAGTGGATACTCTACTACATTCGCCCTTTATTGATATAGGGTTTACCCAAGGATTCATGATGCAAGCTTTACTTATTGTGGCGCACGGCAGTCGCCGCGTGCAATCGAATGATGAAATTCGTGCCCTTGCTGCCAAAGTCGGGGAGCAGTCTGGTGCGGATTACGCTTACGTGGGCAGTGCGTTTCTGGAATTGGCAGAGCCGTCGATTCCCGATGGTATCCAGCAATGCATTGATCAAGGCGCAACGGCAATCACCATTATGCCATTTTTTCTATCAGCCGGTCGGCATGTGGTAACGGATGTGCCTGAATTGGTACAAGCGAAACAACGTGAAAACCCCCAAGTAAAGATTCGTATGGCGCCTTACTTGGGGGTATCGGGTTTAATGCCGAGCTTGATTTTGCAGTCAGCGCAAACAGCGTGTGAGTGCAATGGAGCTAACTGCACTTATCCCGCGTGCATTACGGGCTAAGGTAACTCCAGCCTTGTTCTTGCAAGGCAATAATCCGAGCAATGCCCGCTTGGGTTTCCTCGACGCCGTCAATGAGTGTGGGACGTGTGCCACTGGTTTCTTCCACGGTATCGAGGGTGTTACCACAAGCGGTGAAGGTGACGTTTTGCATCATCAAGCTTTCGACCCGCTTGAGAAACGCACTTTTGTCGGTGACTAACCAAATGCCGGGGCCATAGGCGACCACTTCCATTTCGATATTATCCATGCCGTAATGCTTTTGCAGATTGACGATATTGGCTAAGACGTGATCTTGAAAGTCTTCTTCACGCTTGTTGACCTGAATCACCAAGCGATGGGTTTCATCACCAGTGGCTTCACTTTCACTGGTTTTTTCGGTAACAGCATCGGCAGCGGTGACGGCTGAAAAAGGGACGCTCAATAAAGCAATTGCCACCATGCTGGCAGCAAAAAACGGGTTTACTCTCATGTTTTAATTTCCTCCTAACGGTTTGCCCACTATAACAAATGGCGTAATGCAGCGTTTGAGAAAACTCAAAATAGCGATGAATAGGGGGGTAAAAAATGGCGGGCGGAAAAGTAGGAGCACACTCCAGAAAATCGTGGAAGACTTCGACCTTGAACCAGTGGTTCAAGTGGGTGCGGCGAATGTTTTTCAGGCTTACCGTCGGGCGGTCATGCACACCAAATCATTACAGCCACTCCCGGGGTAAGAAATTAGGCTCAAGGATAATACCCATCTTCTCACGCGTCCCCCAGAGGTGCTCTTGTGATCATACTATTACAATTATCGGGTGAGGGGAAGAATTGACAAATGCTCAAGCTTTGTGCTTATCAAGCGTGGCATCCAAACGTTGCTGCATTTTTTGCAGGTGTTCCAGCGTTGCAGGGTCGGCTGATGGGTTGTGGTGCTGTTTGCCGTGCATTAATTCATGGGCAAGATTGAGGGCAACCATGACGGCAATGCGGTCACTGCTCAATACTTTGCCGGAATCACGGATTTTGCGCATTTCGCGATCGACGCGGCGTGAAGAAGCAATCAAGGCATCCTGTTCACCCAGCGGGCAGGCGACCATATAGTCTTTGTCGAGAATACGCACACTGACGGGTTGGATAGTTTTTTCCATGTGATTTATGCCCCGGTTGCGGTTGGCTGAGTTTTTAGGCGCTGTATCAGGGCTTCCAGTTGACTGCTGGCTTTGTCATGGCGGCTGCGTAATGCCTGACATTCCTGAGCAAGAGTTTTTTCTTGCTTTTTCAGATCAGCATTTTCAGTCGCCAATTTTTCAATGAGACCCAACAAACGTTCCATGCGTTGTTCGATGGCGTCGAGTTGAGTTTGCAGTGTCAGGTCGGGGGCTTTTGTATTCATACGCTAATGGTAGTAAAGAGTGCGAAACCACGTCAATCATCTCATAATAGTGCTTTGTCAGGGAGAAGATAATTTTGAAGAGTGAATTACCGGATTATGTAGGCGTAGAGCGGGCGTTAGGGCGTGCCAATGTGGATTTTTCGAGTGCAGAAATTCATGGCATGGCGTGCGGTTTGTTGGTGGTTGATCAGGCAACTGCACCAGAAACCTGGTTGGCGCAGGCGTTGGAAGGCAACCCGCAGGATTTTCATGTGCAAGAAGCTCGCAGCTTGTTGAAAGATTTGTTTAGCGCGACTCGCCAGCAATTAAATGATTCAGAGATGGCGTTTGAACTATTTTTGCCCGAAGATGATGCCTTGGAAACCCGCGTGGAAGCGATGCAAGATTGGTGTCAGGGCTTCAGTTTCGGGTTGGCACTGGCGGGGGTGAAAGACATGCGCACTTTGCCGGACGATTCGCGTGAATGGGCGGAAGATGTGGTGCGTATCGGCAGTTCCGGCGAGCTGGAAATGGAAGATGAAGAAGAGGGTGAAGAATCACTCGCGGAAATTATCGAGTACCTGCGCGTCGGGGTGTTGATGATGAACGAAGAACTGCAACCGATGAAAGCAGCGCCACACATTCATTGAGGAGAACACCATGCAAAAACCGATAATTCCGAAGGAAGAGTACGCCGCACGGCGGCGGCAGTTGTTGGCGCAATTGGGTAATGATGCGGTGGCAGTCGTGCCTTCTGGCGGCTTGAAAGTGCGTAACCGTGATGCGGAATACCCGTTTCGCCAAGACAGCGATTTTCATTACCTCACTGGCTTCAACGAGCCGGAGGCAGTGGCGGTATTTGTGCCGGGGCGCGATGAGGGCGAATACGTGTTGTTTTGCCGCGAAAAAAACGAATTAGCGGAACGCTGGTCAGGCACTCGTGCCGGTTTGGAGGGCGCAAAACATTGGCATGGCGCGGATGATGCACACCCGATTAGCGACTTAAACAAGCTGATGCCGGAATTGCTGATCGGGCGTGATCAAGTGCATTACGATTTGGGCGCGAACCCTGAGTTTGATTTGCACCTGATTCGTTGGGTGAATCACTTGCGTGCCAGAGCGAGGGCGGGGATACGTGCGCCGCACAGCATTGTGATGCTGGATCGGATTCTGCACGAAATGCGCCTGTTCAAATCAGCAGCGGAAGTGGCAGTCATGCGTTATGCCGCGCAAACCGCAGCACGGGCGCATACCCGTGCGATGCAACTGTGCCAGCCGGGGACATACGAGTACGAAGTCGAAGCCGAATTGCTGCACGAATTCCGGCGCATGGGGATGGAACCCGCGTATACCTCGATTGTGGGCGGCGGTAAAAATGCCTGCATTTTGCACTACATTGAAAACCGTGACGTGTTGCAAGACGGTGATTTGCTGCTGATTGATGCGGGGGCAGAACACGAATGCTACGCCAGCGATATTACCCGCACCTTTCCGGTGAATGGCAAATTTAGCCCCGCACAACGGGCCTTGTATCAGTTGGTGCTGGATGCGCAACAGGCGGCGATTGCTGTCGCGATTCCAGGCAATACGTGGGATGACCCGCACCAAGCGGCAGTGAAGGTGTTGGCGCAAGGGTTACTCGATTTGGGCATATTGAGCGGCACACTGGAAGAGGTGTTGAAAAAGCCTGAGGTGACGAATCTCGAAGAACCTGCTCCCGAAGAGCCTTACCGCCAGTTTTACATGCACAAAACCGGGCATTGGCTGGGGATGGATGTCCACGATGTGGGGGATTACAAGCACGGTGAAGAATGGCGCACCTTACAACCGGGCATGGTGTTGACGGTGGAACCGGGGCTGTATATTTCCCCCGCCGATAATGTCGATCCGCAATGGTGGAATATCGGGATTCGGATTGAGGATGACGTGCTAATCACCGCCGACGGCAACGAGGTGCTGTCGGCGGCAGTTGTCAAAGAAGTTGACGACATTGAGGCATTGATGCAGCGTTAATCCACATCAAACGGGAAGTGTGCGTGCTTACCCGCCACGCCCATCAGGTGCTCACCCAAGTTGCAGCGGTTGCGGATGAGGACATTCGCGCCGCTAGACTGACGTGTTACCTTGAATGGCAGCGCCACTTGCCCGCTGGGTAAAGTTCCATCAGGCCGCACCAGACCGTCACGGAATGCCCGCAGGGATTGGCGGTGGGTTTTGATGAAACGCTGTTTCGCCATTTTAATCGCCCGGATACCAACGGGTTCTGCGGGCGGCACGTCGCCTTCGCTGGGTTCTTCGGGGTAAATCCACAAATCCGTGTCGGTGGTGAGTTGGATGTCATTCCAGTTTTCGTCCATAACCAAGGTGCCTCCCTTGTAAATTGACACCATGCCCATGGCGATTTCGCCATCTGGGGTGATGTAGCAGGATTCGTACTGCATTTCATAGGTGTAATACAGGTAACGCTCGGTCACGGTTTTGCTGCCGGTGCCGCGTTGTTCCTTCGCCGCGTCAATGGTGCGGGTGACGGTGCTGATGCGGGGGCTGAGAATGCGTGCGCCTTCACTCATGGGAATGCGCAGGGCATCGGCGTTTTCATACACGGCTTTCATCAGTGCGGTATTGCCGGTATGGAAAGCTTCCTCGAAACTAGAGCCAATGCCGGGGGCGTTGATGTCGATTTCTTCCTGCCACATCATGCGGCGTTGGAATACTTCTTTAGCCAGTTCACGCGGGTGTGGGTCATCCGGGAACAGGCGAGCGTCGGCGTTGTACAGTACCCGTGCCAAGGTCAGCAGCGTCACGCCAGTGGGTGGGATGTCTTGCAGCGCCCGTAACATCATGCCTTTGACGCGGGTACTCGCAGAGACGATGGCCTCGAAAAAGGCGTCGAAATCACTGCGATTAGCGGATTCGGTGTAGTAGTCCTCGAACGCCGGGTCTTGTTGCTGAATCGTCATCTGGCGCATTGAACGCATTTGCGCCTGGGGTTTATGCGTGACAGGTGCATTCTCCAAGGTGGCTTTCACTGTGGGGGGCAGCGCTTCGGAAACCAGAGTGGCGAGGATTTCATAAATGGCAGCAGTCCATACTGTGGAGCGATCATGAATTTCAAATGGTGCCATGTCGTAGCTGGGGCCATTCAGGGCAGAACGCAGGAAGGGGAAGCTGACCCCCCACAAGCCGATGCCGAATTCTTCTGCCAAGCCGCTGGCAAGGCTGGGGTTCATCATATCGCCGCCGGATTCGCGGAATAATTGTTCTACTACCGGTTTGTGACTGAGCGAGGTAAACATCGCCATTAAATCGCCGACCGATTCGTGTAACGCGCCGGTATCGACTTCTTCGGAATACACATACAGGGGGCGGAAGGAATCGAGGATCGCGTGACCCAATTCATGGGACACGATGTCGTGGGATAAACATGTCCACACCGGGGCGCGGCGGAATGGGGAGGTGAACGACCCAAAATTGAGTGACGGTGACATCGGGTCGTAAAACGCATTCGCATCGCCGAAGGCATGGGGACGCAACACCAAGGGAGCGCCGTGTTTCCATTTCATTTCGCGCCCGATAGCGGCTTCTACCAGATCCAGCGAGTAAGCGGCGACGGCGAAGGTGTTGACTTGGTGGAACTGTGGGTTGTCAATGAAATTGCCTTTTCTATTGAGTGCGGCAAAGGAGAGATCGGCATTTGCCCAATCTAACCCTTGGTAAAGTGGCATGTCATACAGGTCGTTATCGCGGATGGTAAATTTGCTTGACCCCATGCCCGCGAGAAAATCGCTGTCGATGGGGAATTCGTAGTCTTGGTACAAATCAGGTAAGGATGGGTCTTGCAATAACATGCCCATAGGTTTAGTGGTCATGGTGTATTTCCTCTCGCTCTTTAGGTTGATTACGTGATTGCGGTACAAACTGGAGCTTACGTATCCACACGTAAGCCAGTAATCACTTGAACAAGGTATTTTCCGCAGCCCCTCTGCTGGGATAGGAGAGCTTATCGTGTTGCCCCTTTGCTTAGAGTATAGGCGATTTTGGGTAAGTTGGGGGTTGCTTGACAGCGTGTCTGCTTTGTTCAAGGATGACAGCATGATTTTAGCCAGTGAGCAGCACTATGTTTGATATTTTGATCGTCGGCGGCGGGATGGTAGGAACAAGTTTAGCCGTGGCACTCAAGCCCCTGAAGTTGCAGGTTGGCTTGATCGAAGCCTTTCATTTTGGAGCAGCAGAACAGCCGAGTTACGACGACCGTTCGATTGCCTTGGCGTATGGTTCCAGCCGTATCTATCAGGGTATGGGCTTGTGGAACAAGCTGCATTTCGGGGTGGAGGCCATTCAACATATACATATTTCTGACCGGGGGCATTTCGGCGCAACCCGTTTGGCAGCGACACAAGAGCACGTACCCGCGCTGGGTTATGTGGTGGAAAGTCGGGTGCTGGGTAAGCTGTTGTATGCTGAATTGGCGTCCGGTGAGATTGCACAATATGTTCCGGCAACCGTGTTTGCGGTGCAGCAGGATGCGGATGGCGTGACCGTGAGTATCGAGCGTGATGGGGTGGTGGAGTCACTGCAAACCCGCTTGTTAGTGGTGTCAGATGGGGTGAATTCCAAGGTGCGCGAGATGCTGGGCATTGCTGTGACGCGGCGTGAATACCACCAAACTGCGGTGATTGCGAATGTCACTACGGCTGACCCCCATCGCAGCACTGCTTACGAACGCTTTACGCCCAATGGCCCCTTGGCGCTGTTACCGTTGACGCAAGGGCGTTATTCACTGGTGTGGACGCATCAGGATGCGGAGGTGGCGGCTACCATGCAACTGGGTGATGTCGCCTTCCTGCGCAAGTTGCAGGCGGAGTTTGGCTATCGGCAAGGTGAATTCACCCGTGTAGGGCAACGTGCCGCTTATCCGTTGGTGTTGCAGAAATCGGTGTGCGAAGTGGCAGGGCGTGCCGTTGTGATCGGCAATGCGTCCCATGCGTTGCATCCTGTTGCGGGGCAAGGGTTGAATCTTGGGTTGCGTGATGTGGCAACGTTAGCGGATTTGCTGGCAGCAGCGGCACAAACAGGCGCAGACCCTGGTAGTGAGGCTCTGCTGAGCGCGTATGAACAGCAACGGCAAGCGGATTATGCCGCCGTGATGCAGTATACCGACACGCTGGTACGGGTGTTTTCTAATGATTTTGCGCCGTTGGGACATGCGCGGGCGGGCGGTTTGTTGGCGGTGGATCGTGTGCCAGCCTTGCGCCATTGGATTACGCGCCAAAGCATGGGCTTGAATCATCGGCAAGCGCGGTTATCGCGTGGTTTGGGGTTACACGTATGATGGAGACGGTGGTGGATGGCTTGGTCGAGCACGGCTGGATCGTGTTGCCTGATTTCTTGTCATTGGCGCAGTGCTGTGAATTGCGTGAGCAGGCACTGGTGAATCAGGCGGCAGGGGCGTTTCATGCAGCAGGTATCGGGCGCGGACACGGCTTGAATGTGAACGAGTCGATCCGTGGTGATCAGGTACTGTGGCTGGAGCAGGCGGAAACGGGCGCGTTGGCAGACTATCAGGCATTCATCGACAGCTTACGAGTGAGTTTGAATCAGGCGTTGTATTTGGGGTTGGTTGAGTTTGAGGCGCATTTTGCGGTGTATCCGCCGGGGGCGCGTTATCAGCAACATCTTGATAATTTTAGGGGAACCTCGGCGCGTATCATCAGTGCTGTGCTGTACTTGAATGAGGCGTGGGATGAGGCGGACGGCGGGCAGTTGCGTTTGTATACCGGTGAGGATACAGCGGGGGAATACGTGGATATATTCCCCCATGCGGGGCAGTTAGCATTGTTTCGCAGTGAGGTGTTCTGGCATGAGGTGCGCCCGGCAACACGGGAGCGCTTTAGCCTGACCGGTTGGCTGCGGCGACGTGCTGAGCCGCTTTAGTCGCTGTATTCATCCCACTTAAAGCGCTCATCTGCTTTGGGTTTGGCGGGTACGCGATAATTTACCTTGATGAGTTGCGGTTGTGTGGGGCGTGAGGCGGGGTAGCGCATTCCGTTGCTGGCAAGTTTACCGTAGGCATTTAATACCCGCTTGGTATAAACCGCTGTTTCTGTGATGGGAACGTTTGCGCCGTATTGATCGACTCTGCCTTCCCCGGCGTTATAAGCGGCGATGGCGTGCGGGATACTGCCGTGATAGCGGTTTAATAACCAACGTAAATAGCGTGTTCCGCCATCAATATTTTCCGCTGGATTGAAGCGGTCATTTACCCCAAAACGTCTTGCGGTTGCGGGGATCAGTTGCATGAGTCCACCCGCACCTTTATGCGATTTGGCTTCATTGCGAAAGCAACTTTCAGCCGTAATCACTGCTTTAATCAATGCGGGGCTGACACGGTATTTAATCGCTGCTTGGGTAATCTCATGATGGTAAGGGTGGGCTTTTTGTCTGAGTACATTCGGATGTTGTTGATCACATGAACCCGCGATACCCTGACTGGATATACTCAATAGCGCGACGGCAAACGTAAATTGCGTCACGATTTGGTTTTGCTTGTTTTGCACTCTGTCACCGAAATACTGTAAAAAAGGAACTAGCGGTCGATTCTAGCAAATGATTGGTGGGGCGGTTAGTCATAATTAGATTATATTTATGCTGTTTGCTTGGATAAAGAATCTCTCTTATAAACTCAACGCCACCTTTCGCGCTGACCCAAAGTCCGTTTTGCCACTCCCCAGCTTCGGAATTTCCGCTAGGCTGCGGATCGTTGCCGGAATCATCAGTGGATTCATGCCACTGTCCAATAACTTACGCTTCACCGCTGCTTCGTCATAGGTTCCCGCCATCAGCAACACAATCTTCTCGCCCTTTTTGTCATCCGGCAAATTGACCGCGACCAATTCCAGTTCTGCCTCGCCGAGGATTTGCCGTACCTGTTGCTCCACGGCTGTCAGGCTGACCATTTCCCCGCCCAGCTTCGCAAAGCGCGAATAACGGTCAACGATAGTGAGGAAGCCATCCTCATCCACATGCCCCTTGTCGCCGGTTTTGTACCAGCGTTGCCCGTCGATTTCAGCAATCGCTTGCGCAGTTTTTTCGGGCGCATCCAGATAGCCTTTCATGACTTGGGGGCCACCGATGAGGATTAAACCATCCGCGCCTGTCGGCAAGGTTTCCAGCGTATCGGGGTCAACAATGCGGAAACTCGTTCCCGGTAAAGGCAAACCGACTGTGCCTTCACGGTTTGCCGCTTGCACCTTCCAATAGCGCGTATCGAGCTGATCGGGCAAATTTACGCTGGCAACGGGTGAGGTTTCGGTTGCGCCATAACCTTCCAGCAATTTCTTGCCGAAACGGTCGAGGAACAGGCGACGCACTTCCGGCGCAAGTTTTTCTGCACCCGCCACCACATAGCGCAACGACTGGAACATCAGCGGATGCACGCGGGAATTTTTCGCATACAAACGCAAAAACGTCCCCGTTCCAAACAGCAAAGTCGCTTCGTAACGCGCCACACCCTTAGCGATATTCACCGCATCGGTCGGGTCGGGGTGGCACACAATCGGAATGCCCTCCGATAACGGCATGAGCGTACTCGCCAGCAAGCCGAAGGCGTGGAAGGTCGGCAATGTCCCCATGATCACGTCGTTATCCAGCGTATTCAGCGCATCCGCCACCTGCCGCGCATTCACTGCAAGGTTACGGTGCGACAGTTCAATGCCTTTAGGCGCACCTTCGCTGCCACTGGAAAACAGGATCGCTGCGGTTGCATCCAAGTCGATTTTCGGAATGTACAGCCATTGCAGTACGCGGGTCGGCAACAGCATTACCAGCAGTAAGGTGGTGAGGAGTTGGTGTTTGGGGATTTCCGCCTTCAGATCTTCCAAAAACGTCAATGGGGTATTGGGCAGGATAGCGGCAATATCAATCCCGCGTTCTTTCAGTTTGTCGAGGAAACGCTTAGAGGTGTAAACCCGTGCTAAACCCGCTTGTTGCACGGCGCTCTGCATCGCCTCGCTGCTGGCAGTGTAGTTCAGATTCACAATGGTCTTACCCAGCGTCAGCACCGCCATATTGGCAATTGCACCGCCCGCGCTGGTGGGTAACAGCAAACCGATATTCTGTTCGGGGCTAAGTTTTTTGATCAGCGCCGCGAAGCGAAATACCGCCGTCATAAAGCGGTGATGGCTCAAGGGTTCGCCGATCACATCCGCCGCCGCCATGCGGAAGCTCATGCGTTTTGCCGCCCGTAACCAGTTGACTGGAATCGGGTCGATCAGGTGTGAATACGCTTCCCACGACGCAAACGACAAATCAAACACCTTCTGTTTCAACTCGTGCGCAGGAATGCTTTCCGGCAAGGCTTTGCCAAATGACACCACGATGTCACGCTTAAACCCTGACTGACGGTTTTCGCGCAAAAAGCCACTGGAACGTGAAAAGCGGCTGCCCCACAAGCCGTGCAGGTAAAACGGCACAATCACCGCACCTGTGCCTTTCACCGCTTTTTCGTAGCCGCGCTTGAATTCGGACAACTGCCCGGTACGGCTAATCGTGCCTTCGGGGAACAAACACACCACTTCACCCGCTTTCAGCATCTCGGTGACTTTTTCCAGTGAATCCGCACTCGCCCCGCTGCTGATCGGGATTACCCCAAACCAGTTGAGGAAACCTTTCAGATACCAACGTTCGTAATAGCCTTTTTCGATCACAAAATGCAGTTGACGCGGGGATGCCATTTGTACCAATGCCCAGTCGATGAAGCTGATGTGATTGCCCAGCAATAATACGCCACCAGTGGCAGGCAGGTGTTCAAAGCCCAATACTTTCAAGCGGTAACGCGCCCTAAACAGGCGGCTGAAGACAAAACGCAGCAAGGATTGCGGCATGTGATACAGCGTATACAGCGCCCCCGCCACCGTGGTTGCGGTTAACACCGTCATTAACAGCGGATTAGTGACACCTTGCCATGCGAGTAACGCGGTAATGCCCACAAACGTCAGCATGACCGCGCTTTGGGTTACATGGTCAAGCGGAATGGTTTTAGGCAGTTGTTCCGAGGGGACGTGATAACGCAACAGCGCGTGCAAGGGGCTAACAAAGAATCCCCCCATTACCCCTAAAAACAGTAATAGAGCCATTTGCAGCAAGAGCGTTGAGGGAAGGCCGAGCACGATAATGCTGCCCATAATACCCAGCGCACCGACGGGAATTAACCCGGTTTCAATATGCGTGGTCGACATACGCTGTGCAATCAGCATTCCAATCAGTAAACCCACTGCTGTGAGGGCGTGTAGCGCCCAATGCACCGGATAAATGGCAAGTAATACCAGCAATATCCCCCAGAATACCGCTTTACCCATGATTGTGAGCCACAGATCAGGGTGGTGACGTACTGCTTGCCAATCGTGTCGGTTGCAAGCAGCCTGCCGGTATTGCACGACACTCAACAAGATTAAGGGCAGCATACTGATTAACGTCGCCACGGGTTTGCTCATCCACTGTTGTAGGATGGGGACGGCAATGAGCGCTGTCAGAAAAACCCGTAATCCGTGGATGCGTGTGGCTGGCAACATCGGCTTCCTCCTCATGAATCATTATGTAAATGTTGCTGTTTATAGGATTGCACGATAACGGTTTACATGATTATCGTGCAAGGGAAACGGGAAAAGTGGCGTTTGTTGCTACTGAGAGTCGCTATTAGCGGTGTATCATTTAAGCGGAGGTTCGCCATGCATGAAATGTCCCTATGCGAAAGTGTCTTGCAAGTGTTGGAAAATGAAGCTAAACGCCAGCACTTTAGCCAAGTGAAGGCGGTGTGGCTTGAAATCGGGGCAATGTCCGGTGTAGAAATCGAGGCCATGCGCTTCTGTTTTGACGTAATCGTGCGAAATACCTTGGCAGATGGGGCTACACTGGAAATCATTGAAATCCCCGCGCAAGCATGGTGTTTGGATTGTGCGCAAACAGTTGCCATACAACAACGTTATGATGCTTGCCCGCACTGCGGCAGTTACCAACTACAGGTGACACAGGGGGATGAAATGCGCATTAAAGAACTGGAGGTGACGTGATGTGTACCGTATGTGGATGTGGAACAGACTCGGCGGAGCATTCCCTGATTCGTGGGCATAGTCATAGCCACGCGGCGGGCTTGAACAATGCACGGATGGTGCAAATCGAGCAAGACATTCTCGGCAAAAACAATCAATACGCGGCGCAAAACCGTCAGTGGTTGGCTGAACGTGGCATACTGGCTCTCAATTTGGTATCCAGCCCCGGTTCGGGCAAAACCACCTTGCTGACCGAAACCCTGACCCGCTTGCAGGGCAACCTGCCAATGGCGGTGATCGAAGGCGACCAGCAAACCAGCAATGACGCTGACCGCATTCGCGCCACGGGCGTTCCCGCGCTGCAAATCAATACCGGCAAAGGCTGTCACTTGGATGCGCACATGGTCGGGCAGGCGCTCGAATCGTTACCCATCGCCAACGGCGGCATTTTATTCATCGAAAATGTTGGCAATTTGGTTTGTCCCGCTGCCTTCGATTTGGGCGAAGCGCACAAAGTGGTGATTCTCTCTGTCACCGAAGGCGAAGACAAGCCGATCAAATACCCCGACATGTTCCACGCGGCGGATTTAATGATCCTCAATAAGATTGACTTGTTGCCGTATCTGAAATTCGATGTGGCAAAATGTGAAGAATACGCCCGCCGTGTTAACCCCACCATCCAGATTTTGCATGTTTCTGCCACTAGCGGCGTAGGAATAGGGGGCTGGCTTGACTGGTTAATTTGTGTCAAACCGCCAGTTCCAGCATAATCTAAACTCTATGAAATCAATGTTAAAAAGGAGAATAGATCATGGCAGAATGGCGTAAAGTGGCTAAAGGCTTCGTACTGGCTGACGGTCATATTAGCATCAAAGAAGTCGATATGCTGCGTGAACTGGTGCTGAAAGACGGCGCGGTAAGCAAAAGCGAGCTGGATTTCCTGAAAGAAATCAAAGCAGAAGCCAAAACAGCGGTGAAAGTTCTGGATGATTTGATCGTTGAATGCGAAGCAATGGTCGGCAAATAAGCCAGCCGAGTAACCACTGATTGATAAAGACGGCGGCGCAAGCGATTGTGCCGCCGTTTTTTTATGTCCGGCGCACTGACCTGCTACAATCGAACCATTACAACCGCAATAAGGAGTTCCCATGCAATCCTCACTGGTACTGACTGTTCTTGGCTCTGACCGCGCTGGTCTGGTCAAATCCCTTGCTGAAGCCGTTACCGCCCATCACGGCAACTGGCAGGAAAGCCGCATGGTTCACCTCGCAGGACAATTTGCCGGTCTTGCTCACGTCACCCTGCCGCAAGAACACGTCGCCAATCTCAAACAAGCCCTACAAGCCTTGCAAAACGACGGTCTGCAAATCTTGGTAACGGACAGCGAAGTTGGCGCTCCGCGTAATATCACACCGCTGACCTTGGAGCTTTTAGGTCACGACCGCCCCGGCATTATTCACGACATTACCCGCCAACTCGCCGCCTTGAACGTCAATATCGAAGAGCTGGAAAGCGAACAACGCGCCGCGCCCATGTCCAGCGAGTTAATGTTTTACGCCCACCTTAAGCTGGGTTTGCCGGATGGTGTGACGGCGGATGATGTGCAAGGTGCGTTTGAAGCGATGCCTGATCCGCTGACGGTTGATCTCAATTTCAGTTAAGCAAGGAGAGCAGCATGTGCCTCGGCATCCCCGGACAAATTACCGAATTGGTTGACCATGAATTTCTCGTTGCCAAAGTGGATATTGGCGGGGTGAAACGCGATGTCATTATCACTTGCGTGGTCGATGACGAACACCCGGCTGAAAGTTGCGTCGGGGATTGGGTGCTGGTACACGCCGGTTTTGCGATGAGCCGGTTGGATGAGGAGGAAGCTGCTCGTACCTTAGCCTTGCTGGCAGAATTAGGCGATATGCAGGACGAGATCGACTTGATGCGGCAAGTGGGTAGTTCCGTATGAAATACATGGACGAATTCCGCGACCCCGCCACTGCCAAAAAGCTGGTAGAAGAAATCAAACGGCTTGCACCCATCGCTCGCGGTCAACGTGAAATGCCTTTGCAAATCATGGAATTCTGCGGCGGACATACCCATACCTTGTTCAAATACGGCATTGCGTCGATGTTGCCCGCCGACATCGAAATGGTGCACGGCCCCGGTTGCCCGGTGTGCGTATTGCCGATGGCGCGGGTGGATGATTGCGTGGCAATTGCGGAACAACCCAGCGTGATTTTTACCACGTTTGGTGATGCCATGCGTGTCCCCGGTACGCGCAAAAGCCTGTTGCAAGCCAAAGCGGATGGTTGCGATGTGCGCATGGTGTATTCGCCGATGGATGCGCTGGCGATTGCCCGTAAAAATCCTGAGCGCGAAGTGGTGTTTTTCGCGCTGGGGTTTGAAACCACCATGCCCAGTACCGCATTGACCCTGTTGCAGGCATACCGTGAAGGGCTGAAAAACTTTTCGCTGTTCTGCAATCACATCACCACGCCTGCGACGATGCGGGCAATTCTGACCGATCCCGATTTGCGACTGGATGGTTTCCTCGCTCCCGGACACGTCAGCATGGTGATCGGCGCACACCCCTATGATTTCGTGACCCGCGATTACCGCAAGCCGTTGGTGATTACCGGCTTTGAACCGCTGGATATTTTGCAAGCCTTGTGGATGTTGGTGAAACAGTTTGCCGAAGGGCGTTGCGAGGTCGAAAATCAATATGCGCGGATTGTGCCAGAGGCGGGCAATGTTGCGGGGTTGAAAGCCATTGCGGAGGTCTACGAAACGCGGGAGCACAGCGAGTTTCGCGGCTTGGGGAATATTGGCGATGCGGGTGTCCAGATTCGGGATGATTATGCGGCTTACGATGCGGAGAAGAAGTTTGGTTTGCCCATCGACTTCGCTCAGGGCGCGGTTGGGTACGATCCTGAACATCTGAAGTGTGCGGATGTGTTGCGCGGGGTGATGAAACCGTGGGAATGCCCAGCGTTTGCGAAGACGTGCAATCCGCAAAATCCGCTGGGGGCGTTGATGGTGTCGCCGGAGGGTTCGTGTGCGGCGTATTATGCGTATGGGAAGTTGGCGAAACGGTCTTGAACCGGGATTTTTAGGATGAAAGGATTAATAGGATTGGGGGAGGGGGCGGTATGAATTTTAGTGGCTCGATTACGTTGGCGCATGGCAGTGGCGGGCGGGTGATGCATCAATTGGTGGATGAGCTTATCCGTAGCACCTTCAGCAATCCGCTGTTGGAAGAGGGCGAAGATCAGGCGCGTATTCCGTTGGCGGGATTAGGTGCGCAAGGTGATAGGTTGGCATTCACCACGGATTCTTACGTGGTTACGCCGCTGGAATTTCCTGGTGGCAATATCGGCACACTCGCCATCAATGGCACGGTCAACGATTTGGCAGTCGGGGGTGCGAAACCGCTGTACTTGAGTTGCGGTTTCATTATTGAAGAAGGTTTGTCGTTGGAAACCTTCGCCCGCATATTGCAATCCATGCGCTTGGCGGCGGATGAAGCAGGCGTGCAAATCGTCACGGGTGATACCAAAGTCGTGCAACGCGGCGGGGCGGATAAGTTGTTTATCAATACGGCTGGGGTGGGCGTGATTCCGGCTGGTTTCAACCCGTCCGCTGGCGGTGCGCAAGTGGGCGATGTGGTCATCATCAACGGCTGGTTAGGCGATCATGGCGCGGCAATCCTGAATGCGCGGGGCGATTTGGCGTTGGAGGCGGATATTGAATCCGATTGCGCTCCGTTGAATGCGCTGGTGGAAGCGATGTTTGCGGCTTGTTCCGACATTCATTGTTTACGCGATGCGACCCGTGGCGGGCTGGCGACAGTGCTGAATGAATTTGCGGAACGTTCCGGCGTGGATATGGTGCTGAAGGAAGATACTTTGCCGATTCGTACTCCGGTGCGTGGCATGTGCGAAATTCTGGGTTTAGACCCGCTGTATTTGGCGAATGAAGGCAAGCTGGTCGCCGTTGTTCCGGCAGAGGCGGCGCAAACGGTGTTGGCGGCGATGCAGCGCATTCCCGCAGGTTATCACGCCTGCATTATTGGTGCGGTGGTGGAGGGCGAGGGGCATGTGATCTTGCAAACCGCTTTCGGTGGGGAACGGATTGTTGATATGCTGCCGGGAGAGCAGTTACCGCGCATTTGCTGAACCCCATCGGAGTCTGGATGAAAACCAAAAAAGCCGCTTACGGCAAACCCCAACGCCTCAAGTTTCCTGCTGACGAGGCGGCAAATAAATGGCTGGGTTACGCCTTCGACGCCTATTACCGCGCGGATGTCGGTGTTGCCAAAGGTATTCAGCAAGAAGAACGCAACGGGCGTAAACTTGCCTGTGCCAAAGGTTGTTCTAATTGCTGTAAGAGTCACACCACCATTCCGATTTTTCCGCTGGAATTGCTGGGGCTGTATTGGTATGTCACCAAGATCATGCCCGCTGAGACACGCACCCGCTTGAAACCGCAACTGGCGAATCATGTGGCAGGGCAGCCTTGCCCGTTTTTGCTGGAGGGGGCGTGTAGCGTGCACCCGATGCGTCCGCTGGCGTGCCGCCATTTCAATGTGTTTGGCAAAACGTGTGCGGAAGGTGAGGATGCTTTTTACACTCGTCGTGAGGATGTGTTGACCCCGCTCAAGTTCCATCAGGATGCGGCTTACGAGGCAATGTTGCCGTTTCATGGGATGGTAACGCCGGAGCAAAAGCAGGCAGCGATGCAGCATGGTTACGTGCAACAACAGGCGCGAGTTTTACAGGAAATAGACTGGGCGCATTTAGCCGCACGGCTTGAGTCATAAGGGATGAGTGCGTGCCGTATTCGCATTGCTGGCTTAGTCCAAGGTGTCGGTTTTCGCCCGAATGTTTGGCGCTTGGCGCAGGCGGGTGGTATCGCCGGAACAGTGCGCAATGACAGCAGCGGCGTGTTGATCGAGGCATGGGGCAGTGAATCGGCACTGGCTGATTTCCAACAGCAATTACGTACTGATATTCCACCGTTGGCACGGCTTGATGGCATTCACATCACGGTATTGGATGCCGATTGTCCACACCACGATTTCCGTATTATTGCCAGTGAATCCGGTGACGTTCACACGGGTATTGTGGCAGATGCGGCAATGTGTGCCGCTTGCTGTGCGGATATTTTTGATGCCAGCAATCGCCGTTACCGTTACCCATTTACCAATTGCACGCATTGTGGGCCACGTTTGAGCATTGTGCGCACCATTCCGTATGATCGTGCGAATACCAGTATGGCAGCGTTTACGCAATGTCCCGACTGCTTGCGCGAATACACCGACCCCGCCGACCGCCGTTTTCACGCGCAACCGAATGCTTGCCCGACGTGTGGCCCCAAGGTGTGGTTGGAAGACATGGCGGGGCAGGGGATTGAACTAACCAGAGCGGAACGTGATTGCATCGACACAGCCAGCCGCTTGCTACGTGAAGGTTGCATTATCGCGCTAATGGGCTTGGGGGGCGTGCACCTTGTTTGCGATGCAATGAATGAATCCAGTGTTGCTGAGCTTCGCCGTCGTAAACGCCGTTATCAGAAACCGTTGGCGTTGATGGCACGGGATATAGAGGTTATTCGCCAATATTGCTATATGAGCGAGGCAGAAGCGGCGTTATTGCACAGCAAACATGCGCCGATTGTGCTGCTAGAACGCAGGGTGGGAGGAGAAATACCTACCATCGGTTTCATGCTCCCCTACACCCCCCTCCACGCCCTGCTACTCGACACTTGGAATACGCCGCTGATCATGACCAGCGCCAACCTCAGCGAAGAACCGCAATGCATCACGTTGGATGAAACCCGCCAGCGAATGCAAGGCATCGCCGACTACCTGCTGTTACACAATCGACCGATCGTGAACCGTGTCGATGATTCTGTCACCCGTATCCTTGCAGGCAAACCGCGCTTATTGCGCCGTGCGCGTGGCTATGCACCCGAACCTATCCGCTTGCCGTCAGGCTTTGCGGATGCTCCGCCACTGTTGGCAATGGGGGGCGAACTTAAAAACACATTCGCATTGTTACGCGACGGGCAAGCCATTCTCTCGCAACACTTAGGCGACCTCGAAGATGCCCGTACTTGGCGCGAATACACCCACACTTTGCAGCTTTACCGTGACCTGTTCCAGCATCAACCGCAAGCGATTGTGGTCGATAAACACTCCAGCTACCGCTCCACTCAACTGGGGCAACAATGGGCGCGGGAACAAGGCTTGCCGCTGCTCGAAGTGCAACATCACCACGCCCACATTGCCGCTTGCATGGCAGAAAACGGCTGGCCTGTGGAGGGTGGCAAAGTGCTAGGTATCGTGCTGGATGGCTTAGGCTACGGTGATGATGGCACACTCTGGGGCGGCGAATTCTTGTTAGCAGATTACAGCGGTTATAAGCGGGTAGGGCATTTCAAACCCATCGCCATGCCCGGTGGTACGCAAGCCATTTTGCAACCCTGGCGCAATACCTGGGCGCATTTGCAAGCACTCGGTTGGTCAGAAGTCAGCACCTGTTTTGCCGATCTGGAGCTGATTCAATACTTGCAACAACAACCGTTGGCAACGCTGGAAACCATGTTAACGCGGGGGCTGAATTCCCCGTTGAGCAGTTCTTGTGGGCGGTTGTGTGATGCGGTGGCAGCAGCATTGAATTGCAGCCGCGACGGCATTAGCTACGAAGGGCAAGCGGCGCTTGAACTCGAAGCGCTTACGCCCGCGTGTTTGCTGAATATCGTACCTGCTTATCCCTTTGGTCTGGAAAAGAATGTGGCGGGTTGTTGGGAAATTGACCCCGCACCGCTGTGGTTTGAATTGCTCAAAGACCTGCAAACGGGCTATTGCCGCGAGGCGATTGCTGCACAATTCCACCAAGGGTTGATTCACGTTATTAGCGAGTTGGCACAACGTTTGTGGGTGGAATACCCGGAAATTAAAGCCATCGCGTTGTCGGGTGGTGTGTTCCAAAATGCCATTCTGTTTAACGGTATCAGCCAACGCCTGCAAGGGCTTGGGCAACAGGTACTCACCCACCAACACGTACCCACCAATGATGGTGGCATTGCCTTAGGTCAGGCTGTGATTGGCGCAATGCGTCAGAAGCAGGCATACTATGCCCCCTGAACCCCCATTGCTGCCTGAGGAATTGCATGTTTGCGCGAATCCGTGAAGACATTTACTGCATCTTTGACCGTGACCCGGCTGCCCGCAATGTATTTGAAATCGTCACCACTTACCCCGGTTTGCACGCAGTTTTCATTCACCACGTCAGCCATTGGTTATGGCAACGTGGCTTCAAATGGCTGGCGCGGGTATTGTCGAATGTGGCACGTTTGTTTACCGGCGTGGAAATTCACCCCGGCGCAACCATCGGGCGGCGCTTTTTTATCGATCACGGCATGGGCGTAGTGATCGGCGAAACGGCGGAAATTGGTGACGATTGCACCCTTTACCACGGCGTCACCTTGGGCGGCACAAGTTGGCAAAAAGGTAAACGCCACCCGACGTTGGGCAATGATGTGGTCATTGGTGCGGGTGCAAAAATTCTCGGCCCGATTACCTTAGCTAACGGTGCGCGGGTCGGTTCCAATGCCGTCGTGGTGAAAAGTGTGCCGGAAGGTGCCACCGTGACGGGCATTCCGGGGCGTGTCGTCACCCCACGCAAACACCAAGAAAAACGCCGTGAGGAAATTGCGCAGAAAATGGGATTCGACGCTTATGGCGCAACCCAAGATATGCCTGACCCCGTAGCCAATGCCGTTAACCGAATGCTTGACCACATTCACCTTATGGATGAGCGTATGGATAAACTCTGTGAAGAAGTGCATCGTCTTGGCGGGCACTTGGAAATGGTGCCATTGCCCATGTTAAAAACGGAAGGTTTTGGTGGTATGGAGGGTAGTAGTGACGACTCTGCCAAAAGAGATACGGAAAACCTTAATACTTGACTAGTTTTGTCAGGTATTGATAGGATGCATTCAGCTTGAATGGAGAGCATCAATATGAAACTGACTACTAAGGGTCGCTATGCAGTGACAGCCATGCTGGATTTGGCCTTGCACAATGGGGAGCAGCCAGTATCGCTGGCGGAGATTTCTGAACGGCAGGATATATCACTTTCCTATTTGGAACAACTGTTTGCCAAATTGCGCAAAGCCGGGCTGGTGGTCAGTATGCGTGGTCCAGGTGGTGGCTACCAACTGAACGGCGCTGCTGCCGACATTGTGATTGCTGACATTATCAGCGCCGTCGATGAAAACGTGGATGCTACCCGCTGTGGCGGCTTAGGCGATTGCCAAGACAATAAACGTTGCCTGACCCACGATTTGTGGATGGACTTGAGTAACCAAATTCGCGTCTTCCTGTCAGAAATCACCCTTGCTGACATGACCGCCAAAATGGAAGTCCAAGAAACCGCCGCGCGTCAGCATAATAAGCGCATTGATTTTATCCATTCACATTCCCATTAATGCTAGTGCAGGACAAGCCCCATGAGTGAAATGAAAATGCCCATTTACTTCGATTACGCCGCAACGACTCCCGTTGACCCGCGTGTTGCCGAAAGAATGATGCAATACCTGACCCCTGCTGGCATGTTCGGCAACCCTGCATCCAAAAGCCATGCGTTTGGTTGGGCAGCAGAAGAGGCGGTGGAACAGGCACGTCATGATGTAGCCGCACTGATCAATGCGGATGCCAAAGAAATCGTCTGGACGAGCGGTGCAACCGAATCCAATAATCTCGCGATCAAAGGTGCGGCACACTTTAATGAACGTCGCGGCAAACACATTATTACCTGCAAAACCGAACATAAAGCGGTGTTGGATACCTGCCGCCAATTGGAACGTGAAGGTTTTGAAGTCACCTACCTTGATCCAGAACCCAACGGTTTAATTGATCTGGAGAAGCTCAAAGCCGCCATGCGTGAAGACACCACCGTGGTTTCCATTATGCAGGTGAATAATGAAACCGGTGTGATTCAGGACATCGCCGCGATTGGTGAAATGTGCCGTGCGAACAAAACGGTTTTCCACGTGGATGCGGCGCAAAGTGCCGGTAAAGTGCCGATTGACATGGAAGCTTTGAAAGTGGATATGATGAGCTTTTCCGCTCACAAAATTTACGGGCCTAAAGGCATTGGTGCGTTGTATGTACGTCGCAAGCCGCGTGTGCGTATTGAAGCGCAAATGCATGGCGGCGGCCATGAACGCGGAATGCGTTCCGGTACCTTGCCTACGCACCAAATTGTGGGCATGGGGGAAGCATTTCGCATTGCCAAGCTGGAGATGGATACCGAGAAAGACCGTATACTAATGTTACGCAATCGCTTGTACGATGGTCTAAAAGATATTGAAGAGGTGTACGTGAACGGTGATTTGGAACGCCGCGTTGCGGGGATTCTGAACATCAGTTTCAACTACGTTGAAGGCGAAAGTCTGATGATGTCGTTGAAAGATTTGGCGATGTCTTCAGGTTCAGCGTGTACCAGTGCCAGTCTCGAACCCAGTTATGTGTTGCGTGCTTTGGGGCGTAGTGATGAATTGGCTCACAGTTCCCTACGCTTGTCGATGGGGCGATTCAGCACCGTCGAAGACGTGGATTACGCCATCGGACGTATTCGCACAGCGGTCGAAAAACTGCGTGAACTTTCTCCATTGTGGGAAATGTTCCAAGAAGGCATCGACATTAGTAAGGTCGAATGGGTTTCGCATTAAAGTTTCTACGAGGTATAGATCATGGCATACGGTGAAAAGGTCATTGACCATTACGAAAATCCCCGCAACGTGGGCAGTTTCAACAAGGCAGATGTGAATATCGGTACGGGCATGGTCGGTGCTCCGGCGTGCGGCGACGTCATGAAGCTGCAAATCAAGGTAAACGATCAAGGCATTATTGAAGATGCTAAGTTCAAAACCTACGGTTGCGGTTCAGCAATTGCGTCTTCCAGCTTGCTGACCGAGTGGGTCAAAGGCAAGACGCTGGAAGAGGCTAAGCAAATTAAGAACACGGATATTGCGGCTGAACTGGATTTGCCCCCGGTGAAAATTCACTGCTCGGTATTGGCAGAGGATGCGATTCGCACCGCGATTGAAGATTATCAAAAGAAACAGCAAGAACAAGCAGGTGCATAAGATGATTACCTTGACTGAATCCGCTGCTGCCCGCGTTAACAAGTTCATTGCCAACCGTGGCAAAGGCTTGGGTTTGCGCTTGGGTGTGAAAACTAACGGTTGCTCTGGCATGGCTTACGTCATGGAGTTCGTGGATGATCTGCAAGCAGAAGACACAGTGTTTGAAAGTCTGGGTGTAAAAGTCATCGTCGATCCCAAAGCGTTGGTGTATTTGGATGGCACTGAGGTCGATTATGCCCGCGAAGGCTTGAACGAAGGCTTTAAATTCACCAACCCTAACGAAAAAGCGCGTTGTGGGTGCGGTGAGAGCTTCACGGTCTAATGGCAATGTCAGCGCTGCAACAGGATTATTTCGCCCTGTTCGGTTTGCCGCCGCAATTCGAGGTCGATGGCGCGGTGTTAAGTCAGCGTTTTCGCGAATTGCAATCCCAATACCATCCTGATCGGTTTGCCAGTGGCAGCGATCAGGAGCGGCGCTTGGCAATGCAGATTACCTCATTGCTGAATGAAGCACATGACACATTGCGGCAACCGCGTCTGCGGGCGCGTTATTTGCTGGTGCTGGCTGGCGTGGTCATTAACGATGAGCGCGATACATCTTCCGACCCTGAATTTCTCGTGGAGCAGATGGAGTTGCGCGAGGCAATTGAAGAGGCTGAAACGGCAGAAGAGCCGTTTGAAGTGTTGGATGCCTTAGCCTCACAAGTGCGCCAAGCCATGCGCGATTTGGAAGGCGATTTCACCGCAGCATGGGCGCAGCAACACCTGCCTGCCGCCAAAGATGCTATGCTCAAAATGCGCTTTTTCGAGCGTCTGCTGGAAGACATTCGCCAGCGTGAAGAACGTCTTGAAGAAAGCTTCTAGGATTAATCATGGCATTACTGCAAATTTCCGAACCCGGCATGTCCACGACTGCGCATCAGCATCGACTGGCGGTGGGCATTGACCTTGGGACAACCAATTCATTAGTCGCTACCGTGCGCAGCGGTCAAGCCGATACCTTAGCGGACGCAGAGGGTCGGCATTTATTGCCTTCCGTGGTGCGTTATCAAGCCGATATTGCGCCGCTGGTGGGGTACGATGCCAAGGCCGCGATTAGCCAAGACCCCTACAATACCATTGCTTCTGCTAAACGCCTGATGGGGCGCGGAGTCGATGATGTGAAACAGCTTGGTGGGCATTTGCCGTACCATTTTGTGCATGGTGACTCGACCGTGCCACGCATTCATACCGTGGGTGGCGATGTTTCGGCGGTGGAAGTGTCGGCAGATATTTTGCGCGTCCTCAAGCAACGTGCGGAAGAAACCTTGGGTGGCGATTTGACCGGCGTGGTGATTACCGTTCCGGCGTATTTTGATGATGCGCAACGTCAAGCCACCCGTGATGCCGCGACGTTGGCGGGCTTGAATGTTTATCGCTTGTTGAATGAGCCAACCGCTGCCGCGGTCGCTTATGGTTTGGACCAAGATGCGGAAGGCGTGATCGCGGTCTACGATTTGGGCGGCGGCACGTTTGATATTTCGATTTTGCGTTTGCATAAAGGCGTATTTGAAGTATTGGCAACGGGTGGTGATTCGGCACTCGGTGGCGATGATTTCGATCATGTGATTGCGGAATGGTTGTTGCAAGCCTCTGGTTTGCAAGGCAGTGCCGAGCAAACGGTGTTGCGTGGTGCGTTGGTGGTAGCGCGTGATGCCAAAGAAGCGCTGACGACGGCAGAAACCAC
Source organism: Candidatus Thiothrix putei (assembly GCA_029972225.1). NCBI lineage: Bacteria > Pseudomonadati > Pseudomonadota > Gammaproteobacteria > Thiotrichales > Thiotrichaceae > Thiothrix > Candidatus Thiothrix putei. The sequence goes on along the minus strand of CP124756.1, from coordinate 3,373,949 downwards.
TGCGGTAACGTTAGGCGAGTGGCAGGGCGAATTCACGCGCAGCCAGATGAATGACTTGATTGCGCCCTTGATTAAAAAGACCTTGATGGCGTGCCGCCGTACTTTGCGTGATGCGAATCTGAGCAAGGATGAGGTGAAGGATGTCGTCATGGTCGGTGGTTCGACCCGTGTATTAGCAGTGCGCGAACAGGTCAGCGAATTTTTCGGTAAGCCGCCGCTGGTGAATATCGACCCTGATCGGGTGGTGGCACTTGGGGCGGCGATTCAAGCCGATATATTGGCGGGCAATAAGCCCGATTCCGATATGCTGTTGCTGGACGTGATTCCATTGTCACTGGGGTTGGAGACCATGGGCGGTTTGGTGGAAAAAGTGATTCCACGTAATACCACCATTCCTGTGGCTCGCGCTCAGGAGTTCACCACGTTTAAGGATGGGCAAACGGCGATGTCTATCCACGTGCTGCAAGGCGAACGGGATACGGTGGAAGCTTGCCGCTCGTTGGCACGTTTTTCATTGCGCGGTATTCCGCCGATGGTGGCGGGGGCAGCACGTATCCGCGTGACTTTCCAAGTCGATGCGGACGGTTTGCTGAATGTGACCGCGCAAGAGCAAACCACGGGGATTACATCGGGTGTCGAGGTGAAGCCGTCCTACGGTTTGAGCGATGCTGAAATCGAAACCATGTTGCGTGATTCCATGACGTATGCCCGCGATGATATGGAAGCGCGGCGGTTGCGTGAACAGCAAGTGGAAGCAGACCGCGCCATCGAAGCGCTGGATGCTGCCTTACAAACCGATGGCGAGGCATTGCTGAGTGCTGCCGAGCGTGAGCATATTCTCGGTTTCCGTGCAAAATTAGCCGAACTGCGCCCCAGCAATGATTACCAAGCGATTGAAGCGGGAATCAAGGCGTTGGAAAAAGCCGCCGAAGCTTATGTAGAGCGCCGTATGAATGCCAGTATTCGCGCCGCGATGACCGGCCACCGGGTTGACGAATTCAAAGGATAACACCATGCCAAAACTGATTTTTTTACCGCACGAAGACATTTGCCCAGAAGGTGCGGTGTTGGATGTCGAAACAGGGACGACCATTTGTGATGCGGCGTTGGCGCATGGTATTGCCATCGAACACGCTTGTGAGAAATCGTGTGCCTGCACGACTTGCCACGTCTATATCCGTGAGGGTTTCGATTCACTGGCAGATGCGACTGATCTGGAAGAAGATTATTTGGATAAGGCGTGGGGTGTAGACCCGGATTCACGCTTGAGTTGCCAAGCGAAAGTCGCGGCTGAAGATTTGGTGATCGAAATTCCCAAATATACCATCAATATGGTGTCTGAAAATCATTAAGGGGAGTAGGAAGTGGACGAACTTAAATGGACGGATACCTTGGAAATTGCTATCCAGTTGAACGACGCGCACCCTGATGTTGATCCGCGTTATATTCGCTTTACGGATTTACATGCGTGGGTGCAGGCATTGGATGGGTTTAACGATAACCCAGAAAAATCCAATGAGAAGATCCTAGAGGCGATTCAAATGGCGTGGATTGAAGAAGCGGAGTAGGTGAATCTGGCTTGTTGCTGCTCACAACAAGCCATCTGTTGGAATTCAACTGCCGTTTTGTGTGCGACTTGTTTGATCGGCTGAAGCCAGTTTGCGCAAGTCTGCAAGATCACGCACCATTGCAGTTGCCACACTTTTGAACGCTTGCATTTCTTCCGCAGTCATAATGCCGACTTGTGGGAGTTCTACTGCCATTGGGTTTTGCGGTTCACCATTGACCCGGAATTCGTAATGCACATGGTTGCCAGTGGATGTTCCCGTTGAGCCAACATACCCAATCACCTCACCGCGTTTAACGCTTTGCCCTGATTTTAAGTCTTCTTTGAAAGCTGACATGTGTCCGTACAGAGTCGTGATGCCATTAATATGGCTTAATTCAATGACATTGCCGTAGCCACCTTGTCGACCAATGGATTTGACGCTACCGTCGGCGGTGGCATAAATCGGTGTGCCACGGGGCGCGGCAAAATCCGTACCGGCATGGTTTTTACGTAAGCCAAAAACAGGGTGGCGACGCATTCCAAAACCAGAACTCAAGCGTCCGTCGGCAAGTGGCTTGCGGTCAAAGGCGGCACGTTTCAGTTCAGTGTCACCATCGGGGCGGAAGTAGTCGGTTCTGCCTTCACCCAACGTGAAACGTACTCGCTGATAGGATTTTTTCGCGGTGGCGTATTCGGCTGCCAGTACTTTGTCGGTGTAGATACTTTCGCCTTGGTAACGGAAATCTTCAAAAATAACGCCAATTTTATCACCTGCTTTGATGCCTTTCTTGAAATCGACATCTTTCTGGAAGACTTGACTGAGTTGACGAATGACCGACTTGCTCAAGCCTGCGGCTTTGCCATCTTTTTGTATGGAATGTTTGACCGTGAAAGCGATTTTGGCATTGCGGGTTTCCAATGCATTGCTTTCCCATTTGCCGACGTAGCCGTCATCCGTCACGGAAACGATGTAAACTTCAGCGTTGTTTTTGGCATAAATGAGCTGTTGTAAGCTGTCATCAACCACTTGGGTGAAGAGGCGGGTATCCGCTTTCAGATTGCCGAGTGCTTGTTTGATGGTGGTATTTTCCAGCAGTTTTTGTGATGTTTTGGTGAGTTCGAGTCTGCCTAGAATGGATTCTAGGGTGTCATCCGTTTCTACTGTGTGTGCCGACCAGTTACCTTGCGTGGCATCGGGCAAAATATCGACGGCGTATCCTGAGAAAGATTCAACCGCAACGGCTGGTAAATTCAGATCCTTAACGATTTGCGCAGGGGATGTGCTATCCAGCAATGGCTCTGTCAGGTGAATGATTTTGCCGTCTTCCGTGCTGCTGATCATTGAGTAAACAGGTACATTGCCCAGTGTAGCAAGGCCACAGGCAAGTAATAATGAGCGAGTCGCAAGGTAGCGCAGCGGCTTTTTCGTAGAAAGGGACTGTGTAGCAAGAGTACGCGGTTTGGCTGGTACTTTTGGCTTCGCGCTGTTTTTGGGTGGCGCTACCCTAATGTTGACCGGGGCAGGTTTTAGAAGGCTTTCCAACAGTTTAGATGGAGTCTTTATTGACCCAGATTTATGATCCGCAGGAATATAACATCCGGGGAAATCAAAGCCTTTCATAGTCTCGTCCCAGCTTTTTTTGGGTTGTGACTTTCGTGTAAACGATGACAAGGGTTTTCACTCCATACTTGTTATCAAATGGTATGTTTCTGTATGTTTTTCATACAAAAACCTGCAAGTGAAGCAGAGGTTAGCGAGTATGTACTGAATCATTCCTGAACTCAATAGAGGTTGACTCACCACGCTTATCAGCCAAAAATGCCGACACTCTCTATGCTGGCTTGACCTTGCATCTGAGAAAACTGATAAACTTACTCGTCTATGTAGATCAAAATTAAAGAATTGTCAATTCTGGAGCATGTTAAATGGATGATGTTGCTGACCTGATGCAAGAGCTGGTACGTGGCTGTGAAGAGGTGCTGGTCGAAGCCGAATTGGTGGCGAAACTTAAAAAAGGTAAGCCACTTAGGATAAAAGCGGGTTTCGATCCAACTGCGCCTGATTTGCATCTGGGGCATACCGTGCTCATTAATAAGATGAGACAGTTTCAGGATGCCGGACACCAGATTTTATTTCTAATCGGTGATTTTACGGGGATGATCGGCGATCCAACCGGAAAATCTACCACGCGCCCGCCGTTGACGGTTGAACAGGTGCAACAAAATTCCCTGACGTATCAGGAACAGATTTTCAAGATTCTTGACCCCGACAAAACCGAGATCATGTTTAACTCGGCGTGGATGAATCAGTTAGGCAGTGCGGGCTTGATTCAATTGGCTGCTAAACAAACGGTGGCGCGGATGTTGGAACGTGATGATTTCACCAAACGCTACAAATCGGGGCAGTCCATTGCGATTCATGAATTCCTCTACCCATTGGTACAGGGTTACGATTCGGTGGCGATGAAAGCCGATGTGGAGTTGGGTGGCACGGATCAGAAGTTTAATCTGCTGATGGGGCGTGATTTACAGCGTCAATACGGGCAGGAACAGCAGGTGGTCATGACCATGCCATTGCTCGAAGGCTTGGATGGCGTTAATAAAATGTCTAAGTCGTTAGGTAACTACATTGGTATTACTGATGCGCCTAACGATATGTTTGGCAAGATCATGTCGATCTCGGATGAGTTGATGTGGCGTTACTTTGAATTACTCAGCTTCCGTCCACTGACTGAACTTAAGCGTTTCAAGCAGGATGTGGAGCAGGGGGCGAATCCGCGTGATCTTAAATTCCTGTTGGCGGAAGAGCTGATTGCGCGTTTCCACAGTCAGGCGGCGGCAGTTGGGGCGCGTGAAGACTTCATTGCACGTTTCCAGAAAGGTGCGATGCCGGATGAAATGGACGAAATTAGCCTCGTTGCCGAAGGCGCGGGAATGCCAATTGCATCACTATTGAAAGCGGCAGGCTTGATTGGCAGTACGTCGGATGCGTTGCGGATGATTCAACAGGGTGGCGTGAAAGTCGATGGCATCAAGGTTGAAGACCGTAATCTTTTGATTGAAAAGGGAATCACGGCAGTCTTCCAAGTAGGCAAGCGTAAGTTCGCCAAAATAACCTTGGCTTAAGGCAAAAAACAGGTTGACGGGCTTAACTCAGTCTGTATAATGCGCCGCTCACTCAGGGCAAAAACGCTCTGAAACAAAAGCAGAATCAGTGACTTAGGTTGTGTGTTTTGCTTTTAGAGTCCGAAAGATTTTTGAAAAAGTGTTTGACACGAACCTCGAAAGCCTTTAAGATTCGCCCCTCGCTGCTTAGAGAGCAGTGCGCAGATTAACAAAAGAAGCCAGAAAACTTGTGTGGGGGCTTGTGATTGTGTCGAGAGGCACAGAAGCAAGCAACCATTGAGTTCACGTTAATGTAATTTATACGTAATTTCGATGGATTTGCTCTTCAATTTCAAAAGATGAAGATTGAACTGAAGAGTTTGATCCTGGCTCAGATTGAACGCTGGCGGTATGCTTAAGACATGCAAGTCGAACGGAATCTTCGGATTCAGTGGCGGACGGGTGAGTAACACGTGGGAATCTACTGAGTAGTGGGGGACAGCCCGGCGAAAGCCGGATTAATACCGCATACGCCCTACGGGGGAAAGGCGCAAGCCGCTATTTAATGAGCCCGCGTAAGATTAGCTAGTTGGTAAGGTAAAGGCTTACCAAGGCGACGATCTTTAGCTGGTCTGAGAGGATGGCCAGCCACATCGGGACTGAGACACGGCCCGGACTCCTACGGGAGGCAGCAGTCGGGAATATTGGACAATGGGCGCAAGCCTGATCCAGCAATACCGCGTGTGTGAAGAAGGCCTGCGGGTTGTAAAGCACTTTCAGTTGGGAAGATAATGACGTTACCAACAGAAGAAGCACCGGCTAACTCCGTGCCAGCAGCCGCGGTAATACGGAGGGTGCAAGCGTTAATCGGAATTACTGGGCGTAAAGCGTGCGTAGGCGGTTACTTAAGTCAGATGTGAAATCCCCGGGCTCAACCTGGGAACTGCATCTGATACTGGGTGACTAGAGTGTGGGAGAGGAGAGTGGAATTTCCGGTGTAGCGGTGAAATGCATAGAGATCGGAAGGAACATCAGTGGCGAAGGCGACTCTCTGGACCAACACTGACGCTGAGGCACGAAAGCGTGGGTAGCAAACAGGATTAGATACCCTGGTAGTCCACGCCGTAAACGATGTCAACTAGCCGTCAGGCCCGCTTTAGGGTTTGGTGGTGGAGCTAACGTATTAAGTTGACCGCCTGGGGAGTACGCTCGCAAGAGTAAAACTCAAAGGAATTGACGGGGGCCCGCACAAGCGGTGGAGCATGTGGTTTAATTCGATGCAACGCGAAGAACCTTACCTGGTCTTGACATGCAGTGAACTTTGCAGAAATGTATTGGTGCCTTCGGGAACACTGACACAGGTGCTGCACGGCTGTCGTCAGCTCGTGTCGTGAGATGTTGGGTTAAGTCCCGCAACGAGCGCAACCCCTATCCCTAGTTGCCAGCACGTAATGGTGGGAACTCTAAGGAGACTGCCGGTGACAAACCGGAGGAAGGTGGGGATGACGTCAAGTCATCATGGCCCTTATGACCAGGGCTACACACGTGCTACAATGGGTGGTACAGAGGGAAGCAATACCGCGAGGTGGAGCAAATCCCAGAAAGCCATCCGTAGTCCGGATCGGAGTCTGCAACTCGACTCCGTGAAGTCGGAATCGCTAGTAATCGCGAATCAGCATGTCGCGGTGAATACGTTCCCGGGCCTTGTACACACCGCCCGTCACACCATGGGAGTTTGTTGCACCAGAAGCAGGTAGTCTAACCGCAAGGAGGGCGCTTGCCACGGTGTGGCCGATGACTGGGGTGAAGTCGTAACAAGGTAGCCGTAGGGGAACCTGCGGCTGGATCACCTCCTTTACGAGAAACGCCGCTCACACGAACACAAGTTCCCACACAAGTCGTCTGGCAGACCGCATTTATTGCAAGTGCTCTAGTACCGAACACGGGTCTATAGCTCAGTTGGTTAGAGCGCACCCCTGATAAGGGTGAGGCCGGTGGTTCGAGTCCACCTAGACCCACCACTCTTGCATCGCAAAGGTTATCGGGGCCATAGCTCAGCTGGGAGAGCGCCTGCCTTGCACGCAGGAGGTCGTCGGTTCGATCCCGTCTGGCTCCACCACTTTCTGATTCATCCCGAATCGAAAGGCATTGCAATAAATGTCAACACCACGGTAACTTCAGAAGTCACCGCAAAGCAGCCCTTTGGGCTGCTTTGCACTGGCTTTTGTCAGTTCAACCTAAGTATCTAGGTCGTTCTTTAACAAAATGGAAAAATATCAAGGCGAAATGTATAACTGAGAAGATTATATATCTCAAGATTGATCGTTACGAGATTATAGACACGCTGTAACCCAAGTTTACCGCACAAAAGGTAGTAGACTGTTTCGGGTTATAGGATCAAGTGACTAAGCGTACACGGTGGATGCCTTGGCAGTCAGAGGCGATGAAGGACGTTATAGCATGCGATAAGCTACGGTTAGCCTGCAAATTGGCATTGACCCGTAGATTTCCGAATGGGGAAACCCACCACTTTTGTGGTATCCCGCAAGGGAGGCGAACGCAGGGAACTGAAACATCTAAGTACCTGTAGGAAAAGAAATCAACCGAGATTCCCCCAGTAGCGGCGAGCGAACGGGGACCAGCCGAATCTCTTTAATGTAGTGGAATGGTATGGAAAGGCCAGCGATACCGGGTGATAGCCCCGTACACGAAACGTTATAGAGGACATATTAAGTAGGGCGGGACACGTGAAATCCTGTCTGAAGATGGGGGGACCATCCTCCAAGGCTAAATACTACTGACTGACCGATAGTGAACCAGTACCGTGAGGGAAAGGCGAAAAGAACCCTGGTGAAGGGAGTGAAATAGAACCTGAAACCGTGTACGTACAAGCAGTGGGAGCCCTACGGGGTGACTGCGTACCTTTTGTATAATGGGTCAGCGACTTACTTTCAGTGGCAAGCTTAACCGATAGGGGAGGCGTAGCGAAAGCGAGTCTGAACAGGGCGTTCAGTCGCTGGGAGTAGACCCGAAACCGAGCGATCTATCCATGGCCAGGTTGAAGGTGCCGTAACAGGTACTGGAGGACCGAACCCACTCCCGTTGAAAAGGTAGGGGATGAGCTGTGGATAGGAGTGAAAGGCTAATCAAGCTCGGAGATAGCTGGTTCTCCTCGAAAGCTATTTAGGTAGCGCCTCGTGTATCACTCCTAGGGGTAGAGCACTGTTATGGCTAGGGGGGCTTGACCGCCTTACCAACCCATTGCAAACTCCGAATACTAGGAAGTGCGAGCACGGGAGACAGACAGCGGGTGCTAACGTCCGTTGTCAAAAGGGAAACAACCCAGACCGCCAGCTAAGGTCCCCAAATGGTGGCTCAGTGGGAAACGATGTGGGAAGGCACAGACAGCCAGGAGGTTGGCTTAGAAGCAGCCATCCTTTAAAGAAAGCGTAATAGCTCACTGGTCGAGTCGGCCTGCGCGGAAGATTCAACGGGGCTTAAGCCACCTACCGAAGCTGCGGACTTGAATTTATTCAAGTGGTAGAGGAGCGTTCTGTACGCCTGTGAAGGTGAACTGGAAAGTTTGCTGGAGGTATCAGAAGTGCGAATGCTGACATAAGTAACGACAAGACGGGTGAAAAACCCGTCCGCCGAAAGCCCAAGGTTTCCTGCGCAACGTTAATCGGCGCAGGGTTAGTCGGCCCCTAAGGCGAGGCAGAAATGCGTAGTCGATGGGAAACAGGTCAATATTCCTGTACTAATTTATACTGCGATGGGGGGACGGAGAAGGCTAGGACAGCAACCTATTGGATGGCTGTTTAAGCGTTTAGGTGGAATTCTTAGGCAAATCCGGGAATTCTTAACACTGAGGCGTAATGACGAAGTACCACGGTACTGAAGTGTTCGATGCCCTGCTTCCAAGAAAAGCCTCTAAGCTTCAGGTATAAATTAACCGTACCCCAAACCGACACAGGTGGGCTGGATGAGAATTCCAAGGCGCTTGAGAGAACTCGGATGAAGGAACTAGGCAAAATGGTACCGTAACTTCGGGAGAAGGTACGCCCACGCAAGTGGGCCGCAGAGACCAGGCCGCTGCGACTGTTTATCAAAAACACAGCACTCTGCAAACTCGAAAGAGGACGTATAGGGTGTGACGCCTGCCCGGTGCCGGAAGGTTAATTGATGGGGTTAGCGCAAGCGAAGCTCTTGATCGAAGCCCCGGTAAACGGCGGCCGTAACTATAACGGTCCTAAGGTAGCGAAATTCCTTGTCGGGTAAGTTCCGACCTGCACGAATGGCGTAACGATGGCGGCACTGTCTCCATCCGAGACTCAGTGAAATTGAAATCGCTGTGAAGATGCAGTGTACCCGCGGCTAGACGGAAAGACCCCGTGAACCTTTACTATAGCTTTGTATTGAACTTTGAACCTACTTGTGTAGGATAGGTGGGAGACTATGAAACCGGAACGCCAGTTCTGGTGGAGTCGTCCTTGAAATACCACCCTGGTATGTTCGGAGTTCTAACCCAGGCATCACAATGCCGGGGACAATACATGGTGGGTAGTTTGACTGGGGCGGTCTCCTCCTAAAGAGTAACGGAGGAGCGCGAAGGTGTGCTAATCACGGTCGGAAATCGTGAGGTTTGTGTAAAGGCATAAGCACGCTTGACTGCGAGACAGACAAGTCGAGCAGGTACGAAAGTAGGTCTTAGTGATCCGGTGGCTCTGAATGGAAGGGCCATCGCTCAACGGATAAAAGGTACTCCGGGGATAACAGGCTGATTCCTCCCAAGAGTCCATATCGACGGGGGAGTTTGGCACCTCGATGTCGGCTCATCACATCCTGGGGCTGAAGCAGGTCCCAAGGGTATGGCTGTTCGCCATTTAAAGTGGTACGCGAGCTGGGTTCAGAACGTCGTGAGACAGTTCGGTCCCTATCTGCCGTGGGCGTTGGAGATTTGAGGGAAGCTGACCTTAGTACGAGAGGACCGGGTTGGACGAACCTCTGGTGTTCCTGTTGTCACGCCAGTGGCATTGCAGGGTAGCTATGTTCGGACGGGATAACCGCTGAAAGCATCTAAGCGGGAAGCCCCTCCCAAGATGAGATCTCCCTGACCCCTTGAGGGTCCTAAAGGGCCGTTGGAGACTACGACGTTGATAGGCTGGGTGTGGAAGTGCAGTAATGTATGTAGCTAACCAGTACTAATTGCCCGTGAGGCTTGATCCTATAACCCAAAACGGTCTACGAGAGATATAAAATTAGACCTCAGTTATTAAGTATCCCTGATATTTTTCCAGATTAGGTCGAGAAGGCAGCCTAGGCATTCCCTTCTCAACCTTGCCAGTTTGCTTGGTGTCCATAGAGCTGTGGAACCACCTGATCCCATCCCGAACTCAGAAGTGAAACGCAGCATCGCCGATGGTAGTGTGGGGTCTCCCCATGTGAGAGTAGGTCAACGCCAAGCATCAATCCTAAAAGCCCCGTTAACGGTTTCCGTTACGGGGCTTTTTTTATGCTTGGAATTTGTAAAATGCAACACCATAAAAATGCCCGCATCAGCGGGCAAAGTTAGTTAACCATTTAGACACCCGTTTTAATGTCTGTTGAAACTGTTCATGTTGAACGGGTTTGGTCAAGTACGTGGATGCGCCAGCAATAACCCCCTGAACTTCATCCAATGGCGATGTTTTGCCACTTAGCATGATGATTGGGGTTTTTTTCATGGCTTTGCTAGAGCGCATTTTGCGGCAGACTTCGTAGCCATCAATACCGGGCATAATGACATCCAAGAATACCAAGTCATATTGCTTGTGTGCTGACTTTTCCAAAGCTTCTTCACCGGTTTCAGCAAATTCTGCTGCAATATTGGCGTGGCGTAGCTCTATTTCTAATTGTTTACGAATGGCTGCACTATCATCAACGACGAGTGCGGTATAACGGTAAGTTTCTGCTGATTCAGTCCCATTTTCTGGCACAACCGCTGTTGGAACAGGCATTTCCTGTACGACTATTTCTGGTTCTGTTGTTGTGCTAAGTTTGGAGGATGATTCTGTGGTGATGTCTGGATTCTCTGCTCTAATGACAGGGCGTGATTTGAGTAATTGTGCGGCATCGTCAATAGCCCGCATAACACGGGTCACTAACAGAGGGCGTTGCAATAAAATGTCATATGGCAGATCGGAGTCACCAATACGGATATGTACGGCGGTATTATTAGGTAGCTCGACTTCATCCAGTGTGATTACAATCTCAGAACACGCGATGTTGGGTTGCAAGTTGTAATGTTTGCCCTGCGATGCTCCAAATGTGACGACACGTTGAATAACTGCCTGATCTTTTTCGGGAAGCTCGAATAAACAAATGCCAATTGTTTCTTTTTCTGTGGTAAGCATGGGGTTTCTCTCTTTATCAGGCCGCAAGTTGTGTTTGCAGCCAGCGCTGTAATTGTTTGTGCAGGGTGTCGTAGTCAACCGGCTTAGTGAGGTATGCATCGACTCCCGCTTGTTGTGCCATATTGCGGTGCTTTTGCGTGCCACGCGAGGTGATCATAACAATTGGCAAGTGACGTTTTTCAGGCCAGATGCGGATGGCTTGCGTCATTTCTAAGCCATTCATGCGCGGCATTTCCAAGTCGGTTAACACCAGTTCTATTGCATGTTCATGCAATTGTTGCAGTGCTTCGAGACCGTCAACAGCGGTCATGGCTTGATGCCCCATTTGTTCCACCATGAGGCTAAGCGATTTACGGTTGCTGAGTGAATCGTCAACGATGAGGATGCGGGCGCGTTGTGCCGTTTTGTCGGTGCTGAGTGCTTGATTGCTTTTTAAGGTAAGCTGACCGTTTTCCAGATGACGCAAGATGCGCAATACGTCTAATACCGGCGCAACTGCACCATTGGCGAGGATACAAGCACCGCTGACGCCTTGAGCTAAGTTGAGCCAAGGCGCGAGACTTTTGACTACAATGTCGCGCGGTTGTTGGATTTCATCGACATATAACGCATAACTTTTCTGTTCACTGGCAATGATCAAGAGTGAATGGCCTTTGCGTAAGTCAGGTGCAGGTGCTTGCCAGCCGAGTAATTGCGATAGTTGCAGCACTTCCAGCGATTGCTCTTGGTGTTGAATGAACCAGTTTTCACCTTCAAATTGGTATTGATCGGGCGCGACATAGAGCAATTGCTGAATGGTATTGCTGGGAATGGCGACTAAATGATTGCCTGCGCGTACTAATAGGGCATTAGTGGCAATCAGCGTCAGTGGGACTTGGATGTGAATGGTTGTGCCTTGTCCCATTTGGCTGCTGATATGCAGCAAGCCTTGCAGGTCTTCAACGGCAGTTTGCACCACATCCATGCCCACACCACGCCCGGAAATATCGCTGACTTGATCGCGGGTGGTGAAGCCCGGTTGTAGAATCAGGCGTAAAATATCAGATTCGCTGAGTTTGGTATCCGGTTTAATCATGCCGCGTTCGATAGCTCGCGCTCGAATTTGCTCAGGGTTTAAGCCTTGCCCATCATCGCTCAAGGTGAGGTGAATTTGGTTGCCTTTTTGTTCAAAACGCAGCTCAATTTGACCTTCTGGCGATTTGCCTGCGACTTGGCGTGCTTCGGGTGTTTCGATACCGTGGTCAACTGCGTTGCGCAACATGTGCAACAGAGGGGCGTTTAGCCCTTGCAAGATGTCGGTATCCACTTGCAAGTTTTGCCCAATGATACTGATGTTGGCTTGCTTGTCGGTGCGGCGACACGTTTCCCGCACGGTGCGTTCTAAGCGTGTGACGATGGATTGCACCGGAATGAGACGGGTGCGTAAAATGGTTTCACTGAGTTGCCGTTGCAGGCGTTGTTGCTGATAAACCTGTTCCGAAATTTGGCGAATTTGCTGTTGCAGATTGCGGGTTAACTCACGGTTATCGGCAATGGACTCAGTGAGCAAATTAGAGGTGCTGTGTAAGTCGTTATAAGCTTCCAATTCCAATTGGTCAAAACCATCTGCCTGACTCAAGGTTGTAAAAGACTGATAGGTGGATGGCGAGTGCAAATTGCTGGATTGCTGGTCGATGGTTTCACTGAGTTCTTCTAGCATCTGGCGAATGCGTTCGTCTTGCTGTTGAAGCTGTTTGCCAAACGCTAATGTGTGTTGTGCTTGTTCGGCAATTTGACTGGTGGAGGTGATTAATTCCCCCGCCAAGTTGAGCAAGCGTTGTACGGTTTCCAGCGGAACACTCAAATGGGCGGCACTGCTGCGTGGCACTTCAGCATTGGGCGTGTTATTTGTGCTGGTTTCATCATCGGTGGTTAAACCCGACTGGGTGATGAAGTCGGGCAGAAGCAGCGGTGTTACCGGCAATAGTTCGGATATATCAGGCTCGGCGGCTTCTGCTGGTATTGTTTCAGTAAGGCGTAATTCCCAGGTATCCATCTCCACCAGTAAACTGTGGTATTCGTCCGGTAGCGGTTTGTGTTCTTGCAAATGGTCGAACAGGGTTTCGAGGCAATCAGCGCACGCGGCTAAGGTTGCGCCTAGACCATTGGGCAAATGCGGGTTAATGTCGAGTTCGAGAATATCTTCCAGTCGGTGAGTAAAGGCAGCAATCGCCTTGACACCGACAACGCCACTGGCTCCTTTGACCGTATGCGCCAGACGTGCCGCATGACGTTTTTGTTCTGGCGTATTATCACCTTGGGAAATCAGGTGAATTAGACGGGCGGCTTCGGCGATTTGCCCCGGCGTTTCTTGTAAATAGGCTTCCAACAATTCGGGGTGAATGTCAGCATCCCAAGCCAATGGGTTTTGTGCGACAGCGTTGCTTGGTGTCGTTACATCAATAGCGGCAACCGTAGCGAGGGTTTCTTCTTCAACAGGCGCTGGTTGCAGGGTATTAACGCGCAGGTTAACCAGCAAGTTTTCCAAAATATCCGGCTTGGGCGGTTCTGGCCAAGCTTCATTCATTAATTCGGCGGCAATGGCAGGCAAATGTGAGGGGTCTTCTGGTTCGCGCAGGGCAAAAGCAGCGAGTTCGATCCAGCCGAACAATTGCCCACTTTGCAGCAGTTCGAGGATGGCTTCCGGTAACATTTCCTGATAGCTAAGCAGCAGGTCGTGTATCCACTCTGCGGTTTGTGCCATACCCGCCATGCCGTACTGATGGGCAGCTTCAGACAGGCGTTGGTATTCGGCAACTATGGTGGCAGCAGTCGCGGCAATCTCTTCTGGCTCTTCCGCAAGCGGGTTGAGGCTGGAGAGTTGCAGGGCAACATCTTCCAGTACTTCGGCAAAGGCGCTGACATCATCCATGGCTTACGCATCCAGTTTGAAAACGTTAACCGATTTCACCAGACGTTGCCCGTATTCCGCCATGTTTTTGGTCAATCCGGTGAGGGACAGCAATTCTTTACCGGTGGATTGCGTGGCTTCCACGATGCGTTCGGCACGGGTTTGCAACGATTTACTGATGGCGACCTGTTCGGCTGAAGATTCGGCAATTTTTTCAACCGAAGCGACTAATTGGTTGGTGGCTTCGAGCGTGGCTTGCATTTGTTGTGCGGCTTCACTGGCAAGTGTTGAGCCGTTGACCACTTGCGCGATGGTGTTATCCATTGTGGCGATGGTGGTGTTGGCTTCTTGCTGAATATTGCGGACCAAGGTAGAAATCTGGTTGGTGGAATCCCGCGAGCTTTCCGCCAAACGTTGGATTTCTTCGGCGATCATCGAGAACCCGCGTCCTGCATCACCGGCAGCGGTGGCCTGCATACTGGCGTTGAGTGCCAGTACGGTGGTGCGTTCAGAAAGGTTGTTGATGAAGTCAATGATCTGGCTGATTTCTTGGGAACGTTCACCAAGGCGCTTCAAGCGTTTGCCGGTTTCTTGTACGGTATCGCGGATATTGGTGATGTTTTCCATACTGCGCGATACAGCTTCCTGCGCGTGACGGGTGGTGCTAGAGGTGGTATCGGCAACCTGATTGGCTTGTTGGGCAGAGGCGGCGATGCTGTCTAGGCGTTGTAAAATTGTGCCGAGTTGCGCGGTGGTTTCTTCCGCTTCCGATTGTTCCAGTTGCGCCAGCTTGTTGACAGCGAGGGCGTAGTGGTTAACGTCTTGTGAGGTGGTTTCGACGGAGGTGGCGACGTCACGGACTTGTTTAAGGACATCGGCAGTATCTTCGGCAAGCTGGTTAATCGCATCCGCCAGAGGGCCTGTCGCATCCTCCGTGACTCTGGCGCGAACGGTTAAGTCGCGCTCACTCAGATCGAATACGGCATTCAGCAATGCACCAACGGACTGGTTAAGTTGTTGGTGATCGTGGTCGATACGTGCTTGGGTGGTGATGCGGTCTTCGATCATTTGGTCGAAGTTTTGTCCGAGTTCTGCTAGTTCGTTTTTGCCTTCGAGTTCTACGCGGGCTTGTAAGTCGCCGTCGGCAATTTTCCTCATGGTGCCGATGAGCCGGTCAATAGAGTCAGCAATTGACTTGTAAATGAGGAAGCCTAAGGCAGCGGCAATCAGTGTGCCTAATAAAATCAAGACAATACTGGTAATTAGGAATGAGCCAACATTTTGTTGTGCCCCAATAAACGTTTCTTCTGCTTGCTGGATGTCACGTTCCACTTCTTGGTGAATGCTGTCACGCAAGGGTTTCGTGTCAGCGTTTAAATCATTTTGCAGGTAAAGTTCTAGTTTGCCACGGTCTTCTGTTTGCAGGAGTTCCTTTGCTTCTTTTATGACACCAAATAAATTATCGACTTCTTTGAAAGCTGTGAGCGTCTGTGGGTCTTCTGCTTGGCTAGTTTTTGCCGCTTTATAACTGGGGAGGATGCTGGTATTAAGATCCGACTCCAGTTTGGTTAAGGTTTTGAGTCCATCTTCCCAAGTACGACTACCAATTTGTACTTCATGGAGTAAGGCGATGTAATCACGTTGCATCCGACGAATCACTTTATTGCCTTTATCGATGGCAATGACACGGTTATTTACATCTTCCAATGCCAAACGGTTTTGATTGAGGGCGATAATCGCAAAAATACCTGTGATAAACAGGATGGCGAGTGGCACCAGAATGAGCGCATAAATGCGGCGAGCAACCGAGAGGTTGCTGAGGAAAGTGGCACGTTTCGTTGCCTGAGTTGCCATGGTTATCTCCCTTGCTTAGTCTGTTGTTGGCATTTTTTGTTGTTGGTCAAGCCAGTCACGCCAAGTGGAATCTTGCATGGCTAGCCATTTGTCGTTTAGGTAGTGGGTCATGACCACAAAGTCGGAGCCTTGATTATCATGGGTGAAATCCATATTCAACCCACCAAGGTCAAATTGTTGGCCTTTGAAGGTGGTTAACAGGTTAGCACGGGTAATAGGTTTACCTTCCGTTTCCAGTTGGCGCAGCCCATGTAGGAGTAGTTTGCCAACAATATAGCCTTCTTGCGAGACATAGCCGTAATCTTTACCTAATACAGTGCGTGCTTCTTGAACAATGGGCAGCTCACTGTCGGGTGGCGGTACAACTTGTGTCATGATTACCCGTTCTGTAATAGCAAATTTATTTAAGGTTTTACGAAAATCATCAGCGCCGGTGAAGGATACTGCGCTGAAAATCCACGGTTCGGCTTTACTGTTAGCGTAAGCGATGAAGCGAGCGATGGCTTCGTAAGTACCAACAGTGACAATTAGTTTACAATGGGTGTCGTGATTGATTTCCCATTCTTTTAGTGAGTCGTAGCCGTCACGGGCGATGAAGGTATTGCGGGTATAGACGCCAACAGGGGCGATGCCGTTGCGGGGAATGTTATCGCCTTGTAGTTTTAAGACTTTTTCAAGCGCTGCAACGACGTTTGTGGCATTCTCTTTTCCTTGTAGCGCATCCATAATACCTTGGACACCTGCCATGCCATAAGTATCGTTTTGCACATAAGCGCATACTTCAGTGGGTTGGATTCCGTTTTTCAAGGCAGCGTCGATGACTGCTTTAGTTTCCTGGACGTAGCTTGCACGGAAATTGATGATGTCGCCTTTGCCGGGGCGTAATAAACCAGCACCTGTAAAGAATCCCACTGCGGGTATTTTTTGCTGCTCTAGAATAGGCAACACTTTGTGGGCAGTCGGTGTGCCAACATTGCCAGCAAATAATAAGACTTTTTGTTCAATGAGCTTTTGGGTAGCTTCTACAGCTTTATCTGGGGTATAAGAGTCATTTTCTGCTAGAAACTTGAGAGAGTGGCCTGCAATAGTTTGATTATTGATAGCGGCTTCAATGCCTGCTTTCATGCCAAGTCCTAAGCCGCTAGAGCGGCCTTCCAAATCCATCACACCACCAATGAGAATCTCATTTGCACTGACACCATCTTCTGCATGAATAGTATTTGGGGTGCTCAAGAGCAAGCTCAAAATACTTGCCGTTATGAGTCGATATTTATTGTTGTTTTTCATATTTAAGTACACTCCTCCGGGGTTAATGGTTTAACTTCCTTGTGTGCGTTGTATGTAACGCAATAATTTTCCATGGTCAGCCGCTAATAATGGTTTACCTTGATGATGCAGACTATGGGGGATCCAGCTCGGTAAGTTGTCTGCGATTTGTGGGGTTAGGTCTGTGGAAGATAGCTTTAGCTGACGTGGGTAACCATCGCAGGTTAGTGCAATAGGTGAGAAATTCGGGTGTTGTATTAACAGTAATTGCGGTGTATTGCGAAAGGATTGGCCTTGTACAACGTGATGCATATTAATGATAGGGTGTAAATCGCCACGCAAACTGATTAACCCAGCACACCATGCTGGTGCAAAAGGAACAGGATAAATAACCTGCCCAGTCAATAATTCTGCTCTGACCTCTGCTTCTAGTAGGATCGTGTGCATTCCTACGCAATAACAAAAGCGATTCTCGATTAATTTCTCAGATGAAGTTTGCACCTATCTGTCCCTCTATTATTCCTTGGGTAACGCACCTGCCAGCTTCTTTGCTCGACATGTGCCAGTTATTTTTTATTGTTGGAATCATCAATCGTGGTTGGTATTCACAGTTTCTTGATTTGTGCCAGCACCTCAGCGTCAGTATACGGTTTAACGATATAGTCAGTAGCACCTAGTTTTTGCGCCCACTGTTTGTCCACAGGATTGGATTTGCTGGAAACCATGATCACAGGAATGGTTTGGGTAGCAGGGTTACGTTTGATGGCACGACACGCCTGATAACCATCACCATCATCCATGATAATATCCAGCAAAATGAGGTCGGGTTGTTGTGATTCTGCTAAGGCTTTTGCTTCGTTGCCGGACTGTGCAGCAATGACCTGATAGCCAGCAGATTCAAGGATGTGGGTAAGATTCAGACGTTCTGTATTGGAGTCATCAGCAATCAGTATCTTGCGAATCATCATGGGTGCTCTTCCTTAGTACACTCAACGGGGTAAAACTGCCAGTATCGTTTATAGTCAATCGGTTCACTTTAAGCAATCAAATTTCTATGAATGGGGTCGGTTTGCTGATGCTTGCGTAAATGCCTTGTTGTTGGCGGGTAATTCGGTCATAATTCCGCGTCCTTCGCAATGGTGGCCTGCATTGGTTCTCCCGCGACGATAAGTAGTGAACCTTGTCAGGCCCGGAAGGGAGCAGCAACAGCTACTGATTCGGGCGCCGGGATGCGGCTGGTGCAGGCTGCCACCACTCTAAAATTCTACGAATACCTCATGAGTTATCAAGTACTTGCACGAAAATGGCGGCCTCAGGACTTCCAGCAAATGGTGGGTCAGGCGCATGTATTGCGAGCCTTGATGAATGCTTTGGAAGGCGATGATGGGCAGCAACGGCTGCATCACGCTTATTTGTTCACCGGCACGCGCGGGGTAGGAAAAACCACGCTTGCCCGAATCTTTGCCAAATGCCTCAACTGCGAAACCGGTGTTACCGCTAAACCGTGTGGCGAATGCCGCAGTTGCCGCGAAATTGCCGAAGGGCGTCACGTTGACCTGATCGAAGTCGATGCGGCTTCTCGCACCAAGGTCGAAGATACCCGCGATTTGTTGGACAATGTGCAATACGCCCCGACTCGTGGACGTTTCAAGATTTACCTGATCGACGAAGTGCACATGCTCTCCGGTCACAGCTTCAACGCGCTGTTGAAAACGCTGGAAGAGCCGCCGCCGCATGTCAAATTCCTGTTTGCCACCACTGATCCGCAGAAATTACCGGTCACGATTTTGTCGCGTTGCCTGCAATTCAATCTGAAACGAATGCCGGTGGATATGATCAGCGGGCATTTGGCGAATGTGTTGGAGCAGGAAAATATTCCCTTCAGCGAAAGCGCCTTGCGCTTATTGGCGCGTGCAGCAGATGGCAGTATGCGCGATGCACTGAGCCTGACTGATCAGGCAATCGTTGCCGGTGGTGGGGCAGTGAGTGAAGACGAAGTGCAGGATATGCTGGGTTTGTTGCCGCACGAGCATTTACTCGCCTTGTTGCAAGCCATCGCGGATGACGATGGGGTTGGGATGCTGGCAACGGTTGAGCAAATGGCGCAACTCACCACCGATTTTACGGCGGCGGCGGATGGTTTCATTGCGTTATTGCATAGCATAGCGGTGCAGCAAATCGTGCCAGCCGATGAAGCGGATGCGGATATTGCGCAGATGGCGAAATTGCTGTCACCGGCAGATGTGCAGTTGTATTATCAGATGGCATTGTATGGGCGACGGGATTTGCCCTTAGCACCCGATCCGCGTGGCGGGTTTGAGATGCTGCTGTTGCGGATGCTGGCGTTTCGGCTGGATGATGGCAAATCTCAAGCACACTCAACACCGGTTGAGAAAAAAAAAATTGTAATTGAAACGCTACGGGAGAAAGAAACCCCTCCCAACCTCCCCATGTCAGGGGAGGAGCAAGAAGCCGTCACTGCTTCACCTCTTGCTCCCTTCCCTGATAAGGGGAAGGCTGGGGAGGGGTTTCTTTCCACTAACGACTGGCATACCCTCTACCCTCAGCTCAATCTTTCCGGCATGGCGCTGCCTTTAGCGCAACATTGTTTGCTGGAAAGTGTTACTGACGATCAAATTACGCTGTTGCTGGATGAAAGCGGTGCAACCTTGCAAAGTGAATCTGCCGAAGCGCAATTGGCAGCGGCGTTGGCAAAACATTACGGGCGTTCGCTCAAGTTAAATTTTCACGTTAGTGTTGTCACCGAAGAAACCCCTGAAAAGCGTACCTTGCGCGAAGCGGCGGAACAGCAGAAGGCAGCCGAAGCAGCGATTAACAACGACCCGTTCGTGCAGCAATTGCAAGAGGCTTTTGGCGCAGTTATCGTACCGGGAAGCATCCGCCCGCGCACAAATGCCAGTTAGTGTAGTAAACTGCCAGCTATTGAACACAATGAGGATACACATACCATGATGGGTAAAGCCGGACTTGGCGGCCTGATGAAGCAGGCGCAAAAAATGCAAGAAAATATGCAAAAGGCGCAAGAAGAAATTGCGGCGATGGAAGTGCCGGGGCAATCCGGTGGCGGTTTGGTGTCGGTCGTGATCAACGGCAAGCACGAATGCAAGCGTGTCACCATCGACCCTAGCTTGTTTGAAGACGATAAAGACATGGTGGAAGACTTGGTAACAGCCGCGTTCAATGATGCTGTGCATAAGCTGGAAGAAGCCTCGAAGGAGCGCATGGCAGGCGTAACAGCGGGAATGCCGATGCCTCCTGGCTTCAAGATGCCGTTCTAAAATGAGCGAATCCTCGCTGCTGAAAGAATTGGTGGATGCGTTGCGTTGCCTGCCCGGTATCGGTTCACGCACCGCGCAGCGCATGGCGTTCCATTTGCTGGAAAATGACCGACGCAGCGGTGAACGGCTTGCTGATGTCATGGGGCGGGCGATGCGTGACATTAAGCATTGCTCACGTTGCCGCACCCTCACCGAACACGATACCTGCCGCATTTGCGCGAATCCGGCACGGCAACCGCAATTGCTGTGCGTGGTGGAACACCCTTCCGACGTGGTGGCGGTGGAACAAGCGACCGGCTATCGCGGTTACTATTTCGTATTAGGCGGACGCTTGTCGCCGTTGGATGGCATTGGCCCCGAAGACATTGGCTTGGATTTGCTGGAGGCGCGGCTGGATGAGGGCGAAGTGCAAGAGCTGATTCTTGCCACCAACCCAACCGTCGAAGGCGAAGTCACCGCGCATTACATCAGCGAACTCGCCGCCAAACGCGGCATTCCTGCATCACGCATTGCGCACGGCGTACCAATGGGTAGCGAACTCGAATACGTCGATAGCGGAACCCTTTCCCACGCCTTTGAAGGACGGAGAAAATACTGATGAGCAATTGTTTATTCTGCCGCATTGTTGCAGGTGACATTCCGGCAAAGCGGGCGTATGAAGATGAAGATGTCATCGCGTTTTACGACATTAACCCGCAAGCGCCGCTGCATGTGCTGATTATTCCGCGTAAACACATTGCGATGATCAACGACATTCAGCCCGAAGATGCGGTATTGATCGGCAAGTTATATTTGGCGGCGAAGAAAATTGCGGCGGATGCGGGTTACGCGGATGAAGGCTACCGCGTGGTGATGAATTGTGGCGCGGACGCGGGGCAAAGCGTGTTCCACATTCATTTGCATTTGTTGGCGGGGCGGGCGTTGAGCTGGCCGCCGGGCTAAACGTTGGAGAAGATGTCGGGCTGAAGCCCGACCTACAGAATAAGGGCTAACCATGAAAATCCATTCAGGCATTGTTTTGTGCCTTTTTTCTCTGTGGCTTGGGGGCTGCGGGGAAGATAAACCGCCATCCGTCACTTTACCTACCGTCGATAAATTCGCGGATACCAGCACCTTGGCGCAAGCTGTGCCGCGTGAACAACTGCATTCCAGCATTCCGGCACTTGCTGATTACTGGCAGCGGGTGCAAACGGCATTGCAAGCCGATCCGCCGATCTTGGTGTTAAACGACAAAGAATTGCCGGAAGCGAATGCCCAACTGGCGCAAAAGCTGGCAGTCGCCAACCCTGAATTTCTCAAATTTACCCGTGATGAAAAAACCAACGCGCCGTTGCGCAATGAAATCATGACGGTGCGTAAAGCCCTGCCAGCGGATTTCAATGGCAACGCGGGGCCGTGTGCGCAGGCAGAATGTTGGCGGGTGGAGATGTATGACCATTTCCACAATGCCTCTACGATTGCGTTTGCGGATGTGAGTAAGCAGCAAGTGTTGGGGGTGAGTCGCCAGAATTACGCGCAGCCGGATTTGTCGCCGCGCTTGGTGGAATTAGCCTCGGCGATTGCGGGGGCAGCACCCGAAGTGCAGGCGATTTTGCAGGATAGAAACCGTCAGCCAGATAAGAAAGAGTTCAAAACCGCGTTGCAAGATTCGATGTGTGAACGTTCGCACCATCTGTGTGTTGCGCCAACTTATGTGTTTGAAAACGATGCATTGTGGGCAATCGTTGATTTGACCGATGGCAAGCTGGTGGGGACGCGCTGGACGGATTTGGGCGCAAGTGGCCCCAAAACCGTGGTGACAGAACGCAGTCTGGAAAATGAAACCACCTTTCGCAATTTCTGCGAAAAGGTGAATAGCCTGTCGCAGTCGGGTTGGGATATGGATTATGTGATTACTGGATCAGACGGTTTGCAGCTTTCCAATGTGAAATTCAACGGTAAACAGGTGCTGAAGAGCGCTAAGGTGTTGGATTGGCATGTGAGTTATTCGACGCGGGAAGGCTTTGGCTATAGCGATGCGATTGGTTGTCCGCTGTTCAGTGCGGCGGTGGTGATTGCGTATAACGGGCCGAAAACCGAGCCGATTATGCAGAATGGGCAGGAAGTGGGGTTTGCGGTGGTGCAGGATTTCCGTCAACCGCCTTGGCCTACGCCGTGCAATTACCGTTACGTGCAGCGCTTTGAGTTTTATAAGGATGGGCGTTTTCGGGTGGCGCAAGCCGATTTCGGACGTGGTTGCGGAACGGATGGGACGTACCGTCCGGTGGTGCGGATTGATTTGGATGCGGGCGGCGCGGGCAGCGCGGATACGATTGCGGAATGGAATGGCGCAGATTGGAGCGCGTGGGATAAGGAACAATGGCGTTTGCAGGATGATGCTAAGTTTACCAACGAAGGTTATCAGTATCGGGTGACGGGGCAGGATGGTGCGGGGTTCTACGTCGAACCGGGGCGTGGGCAGTTTGGGGATGGCGGGCGTGGCGATAAGGCGTTTACGTATTTCAGTGTGTATAAGCCGGAAGAGGGCGAACAGGATACAGTGACGTTGGGGACGTGCTGCAATAAGGATTATCAGCAAGGCCCGGAGCATTTCATTGAGCCAGCCGAACCGTTGCAGGGTAAGGATACGGTGCTGTGGTATGTGCCGCAGATGAAGAATGATGGCAATCCCGGCAGTGAATATTGCTGGGCAGATACGCGGGTCAAAGATGGCGTGGCGAATGTGGAGGTTTGGCCGTGCTGGTCGGGGCCGATGTTTACGCCAGTGAAGGGGGCTTCGTGATGCGTAAGATTAGCGTGTTAATGCTAGCTGGCTTGCTACTGAGTGCTTGCGGCGAGCCAGATATGGGCAACTTTAAACCGGGAGTGGCGAACGCTTGCCAAGCGATGCCTGCTTTCATCAGCAAAACTGGGCTGGGGGCGCAGGTGGCGATTGATACCCAGCAGCGTGGTTATACGGGTTTGCGTTTGTTGAATGTGCAGAGTGGGCAGGCGTGGCAACATCCGAGCTGGGATGATGCGGGGCACGTTGGCGCGTTCGCACGGGATAAGGCGGGGAATATTTACGTTGCGCCGACACCGGACGTAAGTCTTGCCGAGAATCCGCCCGCGTTGCAGAACCGTATTTATAAAATTGACGCGCAAACGGGCGAGATGGCGTTGTGGCTGGAATTACCAGCGGTTGCGCCGCCATCGCCGTCTAACCCGTTTGGCACGATGGGGCTGTTTTACGATTGCGATACCGACAGTTTGTATGCGAGTTCGCTGGCAGGCTCGACCCCCAAACAGGCTAACGGGCGCATTTATCGGGTGGATATGGCAAGCAATGCGGTGGTCAGCCAATTGGAGGGGACGGATGCCATCGGCGTGGGGGTATTCAACGGGGCGGAACACAAGCGGCTGTATTTTGGGTCAGCGCGGTCGTCAGATGTGTATTCGGTGGCATTGGATACGCACGGGGATTTTACGGACGACTTGCGCCATGAGTTTGCGTTGGCAACCTTGCCGGATGGGAATTCTACCAGTGTGCGCAAGATTGAGTTTGCTGAGCGGCAGGGGCAGTACGTGATGCAGGCGAAGGAAACGGAGTTTGGGTTTCGTTTGCTGGCGGAAAATAATCCGCACAAACGGGCGTACCGTTTTAGTTACCAAGCGGGGCAAGACCGTTGGCAGTTTGTCGCGGCTACGCCAGAGGGTGGTGAGTAGGGTTTGAAACAGTTACCATAAAATCTATCTAAATCTATTCAAGCTTTATCATTTTGGTTAGGTTTATAAAAGCGTAGTGCCGTTTATCCGTAAAAGATAGCAGCAAAAGCACGGATGACTAGACAACTATCACACCGTGCTGCATTCTGTTTGCCATGATCATCAGCCACAAAATCCGCCTTGACCCCAACCATAAGCAAGCGACGTACTTGGCGAAAGCCGCTGGTACAGCACGGTTCGCCTACAACTGGGCGTTGGCAGAATGGCAAACCCAATACACGGCATGGAAGGAAGACAACACTCAGCCAAAACCCAACCAAATGCGCTTGCGCCGCCAATTGAACGCCATCAAACGCGCACAATTCCCCTGGATGCTGGAAGTCACCAAAAACGCCCCACAAATGGCAATTATCCAACTCGGCGCAGCTTTCAAGAACTTCTTTGCGGGGCGAGCCAAGTACCCGCAATTCAAAAAGAAAGGTAAAAGCCGCGACAGTTTCACCCTCACCAACGACCAGTTCAGCCTTGACGGTTGCCGCATCCGCATTCCCAACCTTGGGGTAGTACGGATGCGGGAAACGTTACGCTTTTCCGGCAAAATCCTCTCTGCCACGGTTTCTCGCACCGCTGACCAGTGGTTCGCCAGCATCACCGTGGATACCGACCAACATCATCTCCCGCCTGCCAAAAACCAAGGCACGGTAGGGGTGGATTTGGGCGTATCTGCACTGGCAACCCTATCAACGGGGGAAAAAGTGGTTGGGGCAAAGCCGCATAAAGCCTTGCTTTCCCGCCTAAAACGGCTCTCGCGCAGCCTGTCCCGCAAGGTCAAAGGCAGTGCCAACCGTCACAAGGCGAAGCAGAAGCTGGCAACACTTCACGCACGTATTGCCAACATTCGCCAAGACAGTTTGCACCAACTCACTACGGATTTAACCCGCCGTTTTCACACCATCGGCATTGAAGATTTGAACGTGTCGGGTATGGTGAAAAACCGTCATTTATCCCGTGCCATCAGTGACATGGGATTCTTTGAGTTCCGGCGGCAACTGGAATACAAGGCGGAAATGCGCGGTGCGGTGGTCGTGGTGGCTGATCGGTTTTTTGCCTCCAGCAAAACCTGTTCTGTTGCTGGCTGTGAGCATAAAGTGGAGAAGCTGCCACTGTCGGTACGTGAATGGACTTGCCCCGTTTGCGGTGCAGTCCATGACCGTGACATCAATGCCGCCAAGAATTTAGAAGAATACGCCGTGAGTTACACGGTGTCTGCCTGTGGAGGGGAAGGCTCTGGTCTTGGGCGCAAGCCGAAGACGAAACCAGCCCCCGTGAAGCAGGAATTCAACACCATGACTACTTTTAGTTAGCTATAGGTAGATTTGGGTAGGTTTGAAATAACGGTTTGAGGATTTGCTTGGCATGACTACCGTTCTTCGGGTTTTGGTTCAGCCGTTATACTGATAAGTGGTATCTTCTCGAAATTAAAATTATCCATTCTAAAAATTATAATGAGTTGGGCTATGAAAAAAAAATCACCTTCACCGTCATGGTATCGCCTAGGGCTGGGTTTGCCGTTTGCACTCGCTTTGCTTCCGACGGCTGTTCACGCGGCCTGTAATACGGGGGATGTGGGTGGGGTTGCTTATCTTGAATTGCCGGTTGCGCCGGGCAGTACTGCTGCCAACGTTTACGGTCAACGCGAAGCCAACGAGCCGGGGCTGGCTGGTATCAAGGTCAAAGTGGTTGATGCAGCGGGGGCAGAACAGGCTGTGACAACTGATGCAACTGGGGCATGGTCGGCTACCGCGCCTGCCTTCCCGGTGCGGGTTGAATTCTTGTGGGATCAGGCATGGCTAAAAAGCACGGTAAGTGGTGCGGGCAGTAATACCTCTGTGCAGTTTATTGACGCCAGCAATTGCAATGTTACCTTTGGGGCGCATAACCCGGATGATTATTCCGACACTGCCACCCCGTTTTACATTACCAACCTGCAACAAAATGGCTCTGGGGTGGGTAATACTGCGCCTAGTATCCAGAATGTCCGCTATGCTGATACAGGTTTGAATGCGGCTTTTAAGGATAATAAGGGTACGCAGGGAACGGGGCCTATTCCTTCCAGTAGTGCGGCGGTTCAGCAGGTTGGCTCTATCTGGGGTAAGGCATTCCAGAAAAATACCCAACGCTTGTTCGCTTCGACGGTACTTCAGCGCCATATCGGGTTTGCACCGACCGGGGACGCAGGCTCCATTTATGTGATGGATTATGCCAGTGGAACGCCGGGAACCTTCCTTGGTTCATTTAGCTTGCAAGGCAAAACACCCGCTAATGGCGGGGCTGCGCTTGATTTTGGTACGGTTTGCCGTAGTGCTGCGTGTGCTGCCGATGCGGGCAATACCGGACGTGAACTCGACTATACGCTGGATGCCAGCCCGGCTAACCCGAATATTGACCTAGATGCCTTCGCCAAAGTGGGCAAAATGAGTGTGGGCGATCTGGATATTGATCAGTCAGCCAATACCTTGTGGCTCACCAACCTGCATCAAAAAAGCCTGGTTTCCGTGGATGTGAAGGATGGTTTTGCGGCTTTGCCGGGAACGGTGAACCAGTACCTGATTGGCAGTTTGCCGGGTGTGCCTGCTTGTACGGGCGGGGAGTTGAGACCGTGGGCATTGAGCATTCATCAGGGGCGTGGCTATCTGGGGGCGGTGTGTGATGCCTTAACCTCGCAAAATACGGCGGATATGACGGCGCATGTGTTGTCATTTGATCTTAAAACACCAGCGGATGGCTTTACCAGTGAGATCAGTTTCCCCTTGAACTACGCCAAGGATGGGGGTAACTGGAACCCGTGGTCAGATACCGATAAAAAAGTTGGGACTAACTGGAAAAAATATATTCAGCCTATTTTGTCGGATATTGAGTTTGATGAAGGCAACAATATGTACGTGGCATTCCTTGACCGTTACGGTTTACAGGGCGGTTTTTATAACTTTGCGCCTAAATCGGGGCTTACCGATTTATGGGGCGACGCTAACGACCGAGAAAAAACCCAGTCATTGGGTGAAATCCTGAAAGTGTGCAATAGCGCCGGTGGTTTTAAGCTGGAAGGCACGGCTGATTGTCCAGCGGGTAATTATGGCACGGAGTTTTTCAACGATCAGGCCGGTGATAGTGCTGCTGATGGTTCAAGTGGTGCGATGGCTTTGCTCAAGGGTAGCCAGCAGTTGTTGTTGAGTCTGGTAGATCCGCATCCTGAAGGCGCAACAGGAGAGCCTTACTGGTCTACACAAGGCACGAACACCCTGAGTACCGCAAACGGGGCAATCAACAACTGGTATAGCAATATGTATTCCGGGAATAAGGAGATTGGCTATAACGGTAAATCCCACAGTATGGGTGATATTGAGCTGTTAACCGCTGCTGCCCCGATCGAAGTGGGCAACCGCGTAGGAAAGATACCGACAACGACGGTATTCAGGATGCAGACGAACCGGGCATTGACGGCGTAGACGTGGTGCTGACCTGCGGCACGGATACGGCAACGGTCAAGACCGCGAACGGCGGGCAGTTCCTGTTCTCTAATAAAACCAACGCCATCTTCATGGGGGCGGGCGAAAGCTGCAAAATCACTGTTGCCAGTGGACAAACGCCGCTGGATGGCTTGAGCGTGACCACTCAGAATGCGGATACCGCCACCGATAATAATCCGCTGACTGACGTGCGCGACTCCGATGCGACCACCACAGGCGAGATTGCGTTTACGGTTGGTGGTGCAGGTGAAAACAACCACGCGCTGGATATTGGCTATAAATCAGCACCTGCGCAAACAGATGTGAAGCTGACTAAAGAAGTCATGCCTGCCACCGCTAAGCATGGTGATGCCGTGGTTTACACCCTGACTGTCACCAACGAAAGTAATAGTGCGGCAACGGGGGTAGAAGTTACGGAGCAATTGCCAGTAGGTGTCCAGTACGTCAGTGATGACAGCCCTGGTGCTTATGTCACTGCTACCGGAACTTGGACTGTCGGCGAATTGGCAGCAAAGGCAAGCAAAACCATTACTATTTCCGTATTGGTTAAATAGTGTGATCTTAACGGCGTGATGTACCGTTCTTCGGGGATTAATGGCGCACAGCCTCGATGAACGGTATTCTTTCCCAGATAAAATTAAGCCAGTTAACAATAACAATGAGCTGAATAATGAAAAGTAAAAAAATCCCCTATTATGCGAGATATGCAGGTGTTGGGCTGCTGCTATCTGCTGCTGTTGTACAGGCCGATATTTCCGGCAAAGTTTTCCACGATTTCAATGGTAATGGCACGTTTGATACGGCTTCACCTCAGGTGGAAACCGGTGTTGCGGGTGTTATTGTCACGGCAACGGATGCGACAGGCAGTACAGTTAGTGCTACCACTGCTGCTGACGGAACGTACACTTTTCCTAACAGTGGCGCGACTGCAACTGGCAATAAAGTTAGGATTGAATTTAGCAATCTGCCGGAATTCTCCAATAGTGGTAGTTCAGCGACAGGTACGACAACCCAGTTTGTGACAGCAAATGCCGCCGATGTGAATTTTGCGGTGACGTATGCGGATAATTTTTGCCAAGCAAACCCACAAATGGTGACACCGCTCTATCGCAGCGGCGCAGACAATAATCAGGTTTTACGCTTTTCTTACAATAATGAAGGGTTAAGTGAGCTGGATAAAACCAATATTGCGACATCTGCGGTGATTGGTAGCTTATGGGGCGTCGCTTACAGCCGCTCTCAGAAACAATTGTATGCCGCTGCCGTGCTAAAGCGGCATATACCGCTGGGTAGCGGCGGTCTTGATGCTATTTACACGATTGACCCTAGCACCGGCGTACCCAATGCCACGCCTTGGTTGCAGTTGACGGATGATTTGGGTATTGCCGTGAGTACGGTTTCTGCCAATCCACAATATCAGGACAATTCTGAGCGGGGTGTGGATGCACCGCCACAAAATGATGCATCGGCGTTTACGGATGTCATGAAAGTGGGTATTGGTGACATCGAATTAAGTGCCGATGAAAAAACCCTGTATGCGATGAACGTGTATGACAAAAAAGTCTACGCGATTGATGTCGCCAGCAAAACGCTAAAAGGTTCGTATGCCCTGCCGGATGCAAGTTGCAGCAACGGTCAGAGCCGCCCTTGGGCATTAGGTGAACATCAAGGAAAAATTTACGCGGGTGTCACGTGTGATGGTAGTGCTTCGGGGAATCCTGCCAATCTTGCGGATGATTCGGGTGCTGCAAACCTTAAAGCTAGTGTTTATCGGCTGGATGGCGCAGCGTTTACCCAAGTTTTAACGTTCCCATTGGATTATCTTAAAGAGCCACCGTTCCAGTATGACGATAAATGCAAAGTCATGACGAAATGGAAGCCGTGGACAGATGCCCTGCCGGATACTTGTTCCGATGGTAATATCAGTTACCCATCACCGCTCTTGAGTGACATTGAGTTTGAAGACAATGGCAATATGATCTTGGGTTTTACGGATCGCATGGGCTTTCAAGTCGGGCATAAAAACTACGGACCAACCGGAACGACGCTGTATTCCTTGTATGTTGCGGGCGATATTCTGAAAGCGTGTAAAACGGCATCAGGATGGGGCATTGAAGGTACGGTTGCGGGTTGTAGCAGTGCCGGTGGGCTTGCAATCAATCAGGCTGACCCGGATGGTTATCCGATGAGTTGGGGTGACATACTCGACAAGGCGGGTGAGTTTTATGAGGGGGACTTCTTCCACGGTGACGGTAATACGGATGGTACGGGTTTGTCGTACTTCCCCGGACACCCTGAAATTATTGTGGGTGGTTTGAGCGTTGTGCCCAACACGGGTGAAGTCATGTCAGTGACGTATGACCCGGTAACAGGTGCGGCTAACTACGGTACGGGCGGTGTCATTACCTTGAATAACCAGAGCGGTAAACGCACGCGCAACGGTTTTGAGCTGTATCGCACTACGGATGCTGATCCTACAACAGCCAGCAAGGGTGTAGGTCTTGGTGATTTGGAGGTATTGTGTGATCCCGCGCCTATCGAGGTAGGTAACCGTGTGTGGAACGACACTGATGGTGACGGTATTCAGGATGCAGATGAAGCAGGTATTGATGGTGTTGAGGTTGTTCTAACTTGTGGTGCTGATACGGCTACGGTAACGACGGCTAATGGCGGGCAATTCCTGTTCTCTAGTGCGAGCAATGCCACCT
This sequence comes from Candidatus Thiothrix putei, assembly GCA_029972225.1. Lineage (NCBI taxonomy): Bacteria > Pseudomonadati > Pseudomonadota > Gammaproteobacteria > Thiotrichales > Thiotrichaceae > Thiothrix > Candidatus Thiothrix putei. The sequence continues at coordinate 3,343,654 of CP124756.1, read as the reverse complement.
TTATGAGTGCAGGAGAGAGTTGCAAAGTAACGGTTAACAGTGCTGGGCAAACGTCACTTGATGGTTTAATTATCACTAAACAAAACGCTGACAATGTTACTGATAACCAAGCAACCACCGATTTACGTGACTCTGATGCGACTAGCGCGGGCGAGATTGCGTTTACGGTAGGCAATGTCGGTGAAAACAACCATACCTTGGATATTGGTTACAAAGCTGCACCGGTAGTCGATGCATGGTGTCCGGTCGGGGCAGTTGAGAACTTTTTGCTCAATGGTAGCTTTGAACAAGGTGCAGCAGGTGACAATGCACCTAATTGGACAGGTGAAAACAATATTTCAACAAGTTCTTCTGTCAACCTTAAGCCTCATGGTTCGCAGTTCGCCTTTACATGGACACCTGAAACCTTTTATCAGGATGCAGACATCAGCAGTGTACCGGAAGGTCAGGCACTCAAGCTGTCATACTATTCCGGTTCACATGAGCCGAGTGACCAAGCGGTTTCTATCCAATATTTAACTGCTCCGGGCGGAACCGTTATCGGTACGGCACAAGCGCTGGCAGTAACACATGATGTTGATAGCGATGCGCAGTTGGCACAACAGGAATTGATTCTGGGGGCGAAACCCGCCGGTGCAAATGCGGTGCGTGTTTCGGTATACGGCGGCAGTGTGGATTTTATCAAGATTGATGCCATGTGTTTGTATGCTGGTGAAACACCATCTGTGGCGACATTAGATTTTGGTGATGCGCCGGATACCTACAAGACTCTGTTAGCAACGGATGGTGCACGCCATACCATTGTATCCGGCTTGCATTTGGGTGCAGTGGTGGATGCAGAAGCTGATGGTCAACCCAATGCAGCGGCTGACGGTGATGGCAATGATGAAGACGGTGTGAACTTTATGACCCCGCTCATTCCCGGCGAGTTTGCGGTGATTGCAGTGGGGACAACACAGCCACGCGGCAGTGACGCTAAACTGGATGCATGGATCGACTTCAATGGGGATGGTGATTTCGATGATCCGGGTGAACAGATCGCCAGTAGCCAAAATATCAAGGCATCAGCTTTACGCGATCAAAGTTCATGGGTGTTGGATGTGAATGTGCCTGCTGATGCCAAGGTCGGGCAAACTTACGCGCGGTTTCGTTTAAGCACTGCCGGTGGTTTAAGCCCAAGTGGTGAGGCTGCTGATGGTGAGGTGGAAGATTACGCGATTACGCTTGCACAAGGGGCAACCCTGGGTGATTACATTTGGCAAGACACTAATAAAAACGGCATTCAAGACAGTGGTGAACCAGCCGTAGCCGGTGTTTTGGTCAATTTGATTCGTGTTAGCGATGGCAAGATCGTTAAATCTACCTTTAGCGATGATAACGGCGCGTATTTGTTCACTGGGATAATGCCGGATACTTATCAGGTGGAATTTGTTGCACCAACTGGCTATAGCTTGACGGCTGCAACACAAGGTGGTGATCCTGATAAAGACAGTGATGCGGATAGCACGACTGGACGCACACCCAATATCAGTGTTGCACTGGGTGACAATCAACGTCAGTGGGATGCGGGGTTAGTCCTGACAGACAATACTCTGGTGTATTGTGATGCGGTACCTTTCCAGCCAACCGAGTTGAATGAAACCTTATCTTTGCCCAAATTTAACAGTACTTTGGGTACTCTGACGGGGGTTAGCCTCAGCGCTTACGGGGCAACTCGTCAGTTGATAGCGGCGGAAGTCTATGCGGAACAAGCACAGACGGTCAAACTGAAGAGTTCTGTTGAGGGATTCTTGACCTTGCCGGATGCTACATCGGTAGACACGTTAACAAGCTACGATTCTGGTTCCAAAGCACTGAGTGCAGCAGATGGTATTTTGGATTATCGGGGGACATCAGCTTTTGCCCTGAGTGATTGGGATTACGCCACGAACAGCCAAACCAAAGTCTACTCGACGTTGGCAGATTTCACTGCGGCGGCTGATGGTGTGATGGTGATTTTGCCTTATGAAACCATGTCAGGTCTTTCAACGGTCGGTGGCGGTGGCAATACGCAGGTGTTCCAACGTACTTTTGCCGGTGCAAGTGCTTGCGTGACGTACAGCTATGAAAAATCAGTGCCAGCAGTCGATGTGGAATTGAGCAAAATCGTTGAGCCAAGCACCGCTAAGCGTGGGGAAACGGTGGTGTATACCCTGACTGCCAAAAATACCGGTGTAGATGCGGCAACAGGTGTCGTCGTGGCAGATAAATTGCCTAATGGAGTAGCTTATGTCAGTGATGATGGTGCGGCTGGTGCTTATAACGCAGCAACTGGTGAATGGATAGTTGGCGATTTAGCTAAAGATGAATCGAAAATCCTAAAAATTACGGTAACGGTTCAGTAACAACCAACAATAAACAACAAGTTAAATAAAGAGAGCGATAACAATGAGAAAACTTACTAATACTAAAGCTTTGCTGGTGTCTTTCTGTGCTATTGGGGTGTTGATGGCAGCGAACCAGTCTTGGGCTGATTCGACTATCACTAACTGTGCACAAGTGTCCGCGACAGTGGAAACGGATACCGACTCCACCCCCGGTAATAAAGCCAGCCAAGCGGATTTGTTGGATGCTTTTAGCAAAGGGGCATTAGAAGATGATGAAGCCTGTGCTCCCTTAACCGTGCAATCCATTTTCGATTTTGGCGACGCACCGGATTCTTATGGCACATTGCTGGCAAATAATGGGGCACAGCACGAAATTATTCCGGGTTTAATGCTCGGTGCATCGGTTGATGAAGAAGCTGATGGTCAGCCTGGTGCGAGTGCGGACGGTGATGGCGTGGACGATGATGGGGTTAGCATTCCTGTCTTGACTGATGGTCAAACGCTGACCTTGAGTGTGACCGCTACCAATCAAACCAGCAGCAACGCAACGATTGGTTGCTGGATTGACTTCGATGGCAATGGCACGTTTGATGCGACTGATGAATACGGTGGTGCTCCTATCGAGGCAGGCAAAGTCGGTGAAACGGTGATGATTACGATGCCAAATGTACCGGCGGATGCCAGCACCACCATGCCCAATGGCACGTATGCCCGTTGCCGTTTGAGTACGGATACCATTGATGGCAGTAAAGCCACTGGCGCATTGGCTGATGGTGAAGTGGAAGATTACAAAGTTACCTTTACTGCCCAGCCGGTAATGGATTTGGCATTACGTAAACGTTTGGCGGACGCACAAGCTGCTACGGCAAAACCAGAGGATGGTGTCCAATTTACCATTGAGGTTTACAACCAAGGCACGCTCGAAGCGAAAGACATTGAAGTTGTCGATTACATTCCAAGCGGTTTGACGCTGAATGATGCGGCTTGGCAAGACAATGGTGATGGCACGGCAACGCTGAAAGCACCGATTGCAGCATTAGCAGCAGGTGAAAGCACCACCGTTAACATTAGCTTTACGGTTAAAGCAGATGCCACAGCAGGTAAAGTGACCAACGCGGCTGAAATTATGGCATTCAAAGATGCCGATGGAAAACCGGGTGTGGATGTGGATTCTACGCCGGATAATAACCCTGGCAATGAAGCCGGTATTAAGGATGATGTGATTGACAATACCGATGGTGACGAGGATGACCACGACATTGCTGATCTTACCATTACGGTTGATCCGAAGGTCGATATTGAGTTGGTGAAAACAGTGACTGATCAAACGGGTACAGCAGTAACGACAGTACGCCGTGGCGATAAGGTTGTCTATGTACTGACAGCGACCAACAAAGGCCCTGACAAGGCAACCGGTGTAACTGTTACTGACCAGTTACCTGCCACGTTGATTTATGTCAGTGATGACAGCGCTGGCAACTACGTGTCAGCAACTGGTCTGTGGACAGTGGGTGATTTGGCAAATGGCGCGGATAAAGTGCTGAAAATCACTGCAACCGTGAAGTAAGTAAATCATTTGGTAATACGGTGCATGGGAATGATTTCTCATGCACCAGTAGTGCCATTCGGCGGCTTATTGCTGACGTTTGGCGAATAAGCCGTTATCCTTGGATAATTAATAAAAAAATATCCATAAAAATTTAATTGATCAGGGCACTATAGATGAAAATAATAAAGCTCTCCTTGTGCATTTCTATGGTTGGTGCGTTCGCAACGTTGCCGACAGCCTATGCTAACGAGGTTGTTACCAACTGTACGCAAGTTGTCGACAGTGGTGGCAGTGATAGCGATGCAACTAACAATGAATCTTGTGCGGCGGTTTCGATTCCATTCGACCACGGTGACGCACCAGACCCCGGTTTCCCTACCTTGGCTTCCAGCAATGGGGCGCGTCACCAGCTTGGTACTGATCTGTATCTTGGCAAGTGTGTGGACGGTGATTCCGGTGTATTGCAGGGGGGCGCTAGTGCCGATGATGCTGATGAAGGTCAGCCTGTTTACGGCGTATGCGCAACTGATGCATTCGGTAAGCAAGACGATGAAGATGGCGTCGCCATTGAACCGCTGCATGTGGGCGATACCAAAAGCGTGGTACAAGTAACGGCGAGCGCCGCTTGTAAATTAAACGCTTGGGTCGACTGGAATCAAGATGGTAGTTGGGGCGGTGCAGGCGAGCAAGTTTTTATTGATCAGGTGCTCTCGGCTGGTGTCAATGACCTAACGATGGATGTCCCTGCTTTTGCCGCAGAAGGCACGATTTATGCCCGCTTCCGTTGCTCCACCGCTGGTGGTGATGGCATTGGTGGCGAGGCGGCGGATGGCGAAGTGGAAGATTACGCCCTGAATATTCTGCCAGCCGTTCCGAAAACACCGGTTTCTGTCGGTGATCTTATTTGGGAAGACACCAATAAAAACGGTAAGCAGGATGCAGGCGAAGACCCATTAGCTGGTGCAACTGTCATCTTGCTGGACAGTAATGGCTCTCCCGCTAAAGATTTGACGGGGACTATCGTTCCTGAAGTCGTTACCGATGCGACCGGTAAATACTTGTTTAGTAATCTGCCAGAAGGTGATTACAGCGTTAAAGTTATACCACCGAAAGATTACATTCCTACCGTGAATGCGGGTGATGTGGATACCGTTCCGGCGAATGATGACAGCAACTGCGCGGTGCAGGGCGATGGCAGCATTACCACTGCCTTGTTCAGCCTGACGGCAGGCGGTGAACCGATTGATGATGGTGATACGGATGCGAACAGCAACCTGGGCGTTGACTGTGGTTTCTATAAACCGACCGAACCCGTACACAGTTTGGGTAACAAAGTTTGGATCGACGATGGCGCGGATACTCCGGCAAATGCCAATAATGGCACGCTGGATGAGGGCGAAGCCGCCGTAGACGATGGTGTGGTGATTGAGTTGCGTAATGCCGATGGTGCATTGCTGACCACTACTACCACCAGCAAAGGTTTCTATTTGTTCAGTGGTCTGGCAGCAGGGGATTATAAAGTGTGCGTTGCCGCCAGCAATTTTGCAACAGGCTCAACGCTCGATGGTTTCAGCGCCAGCACGGGTGGTAATGAAACGGATGCGAATGCAGGTGTGGATAGCAACGACAATGGCAGTGATGTCATTGCCGAGGGCTTGTGTTCCAATGTGATCACCTTGGATGGCAATGCGCCAACGGGTGAACTGGATACCGCCAATGGTATCGCAGGCGATGATGGTGTTAATACCCCGGATGAACTGTCTGATCTGACGGTGGACTTTGCGGTGATCCCACCAAAACCGGCAATCCCTGTTTCTGTGGGTGATACGGTTTGGATTGATGCCAATGAAAACGGCAAGCAAGATGAGGGCGAAGCACCATTGGTGGGTGCGGTAGTGACCTTGCTGGATAAAAATGGCAACCCTGTTAAAGATTTGGATGGCAACAATGTTGACTACATCCAAACGGGCGTAGACGGTAAATACCTGTTTAGTGATTTGCCGGAAGGTGAGTACATCGTGCGGGTGAAAGCACCAAATGGCTATGTCGTGACGCAAGGGGGCGCGGCAGTCGATACCGATTCCGTCAATGACGATAGCAACTGCGCGGTAGTCGGCGGTAATGTTCAAACCTTGCCATTCATGCTGACCGCAGGTGCTGAACCTGTCAATGATGGTGATACGGATGCGAACACCGATTTGACCGTGGATTGTGGTTTCTATCAACCCAAAGAACCGCCCCACAGCATCGGCAACCGCGTCTGGATTGATGCCAATAACAATGGTTTAGCCGATGAAGGTGAAATGGCAGCCGGTGCTGGTATCAGCCTGGATCTGAAGGATGCCAACGGCGCAGTCATCAGTTCTACCACTACCGATACGACTGGACGCTATTTGTTCAGCGGTTTGGCGGCAGGCAATTATCAGGTGTGTGTTGTTGCTGAGAATTTTATTGCAGGCAATATTTTGGAAGGCTTCACCGCCAGTACGGGTGGAAATATCTCTGATGCCAACACCGATATTGACGGCGATGACAATGGTTCAGATGATATTGCCGTCGGCTTGTGTTCCAACCTCGTGGTGCTGGATGATCAAGAACCTACGGGTGAAAACGGTGTTAATGATTTACCCGGTGTTGACGGTGTAAACACCGACGACAACCGTTCCAACCTCACGGTTGATTTCGGTATCGTGGCACCGGTCGTTGAACCCAAAGTCGTTGCTGTTGGTGATTATCTCTGGATTGATGCCAACCAAAACGGCAAACAAGATGAAGGTGAGCTGCCACTGGCAGGCGCTACTGTCACCTTGCTGGATAAAGACGGCAACCCTGCGAAAGACATGGATGGCAATGCCATCGCCCCATTTACGACGGGCGCAGACGGTCTGTATGGCTTTACTAAATTGCCGGAAGGTGATTACAGCATTCGTGTACAAGCCCCTGAAGGCTATATTCCTACCATCAATGCGGGTGATGTGGATGAAGTTGTTGCCAACGATGACAGCAACTGTGCCGTGATGGGCGACCATGTGCAAACTGCACCGTTCACCCTGATGGCAGGTACAGAACCACCTTCCGGCATTGACGGTGATGGCGATAATAGCAATCTGACGGTCGACTGTGGTTTCTATCAGCCAAGCACAGCGGTTCACAGCATTGGTAATATGGTCTGGGTCGATGATGGAGCGGGCGATAACGCCAAGGCGGGTAATGGTCAGTTTGATGAAGGTGAGACCTTACTTAACGGCATTAAACTGGAATTGCGTGATGCCACTGGTACTGTCCTTGACAGCACCATGACCTCCGGTGGTTACTACTTGTTTAGTGGCTTAAATGCAGGTGAATATCAGGTTTGTGTGTCAGCGAATAACTTCAGCGGCATGGGCAAATTGGTGGGTTACACAGCCGGTATCAATGGCAAAGAAGCCGATGCTAACGCAAATGGCGACAGCAATGATAACGGCGGTGCAATGACCGCAAATGGTCTCTGTTCCAATGTGATCGTGTTGGATGAGCAAGAGCCAACCGGTGAATTGCCAACTGCCAGCGGCACTGCGGGTGATGATGGTATGGGAACGGATGATAACCGTTCCAACCTGACGGTTGACTTTGCGGTATTGCCACCAGCCGTAGCGCCGAAAGCTGTATCGGTAGGTGACAGAATCTGGATTGACACCAACGAAAACGGTCAGCAGGACGAAGGCGAAACCGGTTTGGAAGGCGCAGTTGTTACCTTACTGGATAAAGAAGGCAACCCTGTCACTGATCTTGATGGCAAACCGGTAGCCGCGATCACCACCGCAACTGATGGCATGTACCTGTTTGAGAATTTACCGCAAGGCGAATACTTGGTGCGTGTGGCAGCGCCAGAAGGTTATATCACCACCAAAGGCGGTGCAGCGGTTAACGATGACCCCTCCAACACGGACAGCAATTGCCAAGTCGTGGATGGCAAAACGCAAACGGGCGCATTCAACCTCACCACTGACAATCTGACGGTGGACTGCGGTTTCTACCTGCCGAAAGCGCCGACGCACAGTCTCGGCAACAGCGTGTGGGTTGATGCCAACAATAACGGCGTATTCGACAAGGATGAACAGCCCGTCGTTGACGGTGTGGTCATGGAATTGCTGGATAAAGATGGCAAAGTCCTGACGTACACCGAAACCAAAGACGGTTACTACTTGTTCAGCGGTTTGGCGGCAGGTGAATACCAAGTTTGTGTGGCGCACGGTAACTTCGATGAAGGTCTGTTGAAAGGCTATACAGGCAGTCCGTTACGTAATGCACCAACAGATAACCAAAGCAGCGGTGATGGCGATGTTCAGGATGGATTGTGCTCTACAGTCCTTGTGTTGGATGATCAACAACCAACGGGTGAAACACCAACTGCCAGCGGCACTGCCGGTGACGATGGCATGGGTACGGACGATAACCGTTCTAACCTGACCGTCGACTTCGGTGTGGTTCCGCCAGACATTGCACCACCCAAAGCAGTTTCTGTAGGTGACAGAATCTGGATTGACACCAACGAAAATGGTCAGCAAGACGACGACGAAATTGGTTTAGAAGGTGCAACGGTTACCTTGCTGGATAAGGAAGGCAACCCTGTCACCGATCTGGATGGCAAACCGGTAGCCGCGATCACCACCGCAGCGGATGGCATGTACCTGTTTGAGAATTTACCGCAAGGCGAATACTTGGTGCGTGTGGCAGCGCCAGAAGGTTATATCACCACCAAAGGCGGTGCAGCGGTTAACGATGACCCCTCCAACACGGACAGCAATTGCCAAGTCGTGGATGGCAAAACGCAAACGGGCGCATTCAACCTCACCACTGACAATCTGACGGTGGACTGCGGTTTCTACCTGCCGAAAGCGCCGACGCACAGTCTCGGCAACAGCGTGTGGGTTGATGCCAACAATAACGGCGTATTCGACAAGGATGAACAGCCCGTCGTTGACGGTGTGGTCATGGAATTGCTGGATAAAGATGGCAAAGTCCTGACGTACACCGAAACCAAAGACGGTTACTACTTGTTCAGCGGTTTGGCGGCAGGTGAATACCAAGTTTGTGTGGCGCACGGTAACTTCGATGAAGGTCTGTTGAAAGGCTATACAGGCAGTCCGTTACGTAATGCACCAACAGATAACCAAAGCAGCGGTGATGGCGATGTTCAGGATGGATTGTGCTCTACAGTCCTTGTGTTGGATGATCAACAACCAACGGGTGAAACACCAACTGCCAGCGGCACTGCCGGTGACGATGGCATGGGTACGGACGATAACCGTTCTAACCTGACCGTCGACTTCGGTGTGGTTCCGCCAGACATTGCACCACCCAAAGCAGTTTCTGTAGGTGACAGAATCTGGATTGACACCAACGAAAATGGTCAGCAAGACGACGACGAAATTGGTTTAGAAGGTGCAACGGTTACCTTGCTGGATAAGGAAGGCAACCCTGTCACCGATCTGGATGGCAAACCGGTAGCCGCGATCACCACCGCAGCGGATGGCATGTACCTGTTTGAGAATTTACCGCAAGGCGAATACTTGGTGCGTGTGGCAGCGCCAGAAGGTTATATCACCACCAAAGGCGGTGCAGCGGTTAACGATGACCCCTCCAACACGGACAGCAATTGCCAAGTCGTGGATGGCAAAACGCAAACGGGCGCATTCAACCTCACCACTGACAATCTGACGGTGGACTGCGGTTTCTACCTGCCGAAAGCGCCGACGCACAGTCTCGGCAACAGCGTGTGGGTTGATGCCAACAATAACGGCGTATTCGACAAGGATGAACAGCCCGTCGTTGACGGTGTGGTCATGGAATTGCTGGATAAAGATGGCAAAGTCCTGACGTACACCGAAACCAAAGACGGTTACTACTTGTTCAGTGGCTTGACCGCTGGTGAGTACCAAGTCTGTGTGGCGGGCAGCAACTTTAATGAAGGTGCAGCACTGGATGGTTACACCGCCAGCACCGCCGCGAAAGAAGCTGATGCTAACGCGGATGGTGATAATAACGACAATGGTGACAGCACCGTTTCGGATGGCTTGTGTTCTAACCTGATTGTGTTGGACGACAAGGAGCCAACAGGCGAGATGCCAACTGCCAGCGGCATTGCCGGTGATGACGGCATGGGAACGGCAGATAACCGTTCTAACCTGACGGTTGACTTCGCGGTTGTACCGGTTAAGCCAGTCGAGCCGGGTACGCCCGTCTCTGTTGGCAACCAAATTTGGATTGACAGCAATGCTAATGGTCAGCGTGAAGAGGGCGAAGGTTTCCTTGAAAATGCTGTGGTGACGCTCACTGATGCTTCTGGTCGTCCGGTGACGGATATGGATGGCAAGATTGTTGCCCCACACACCACCGGTGCTGACGGTCTCTATCTGTTCGATAATTTACCGGAAGGTGAGTACATTGTGACGGTTGAACCACCAGAAGGATTCTTCCTAACCATTGGCGGGATTGATGTGGATGATGATGCCAGTGATGTTGACAGCAACTGCCGCGTGAATCCGATCAATACCACGATTGAAACCCATCCATTCACCTTAATAGCAGGTGCTGAACCTGATGCTGACGGTGACGATGCTAACGGTAATATGACCGTTGACTGCGGTTTCTACGGTTCCGTGTCTCTGGGTGACAAAGTATGGCTGGATAGCAATGCCGATGGTCAGCAAAATAATGCTGAACCGGGTATCGGTGGCGTGAGCGTCAGCTTGTGGGAAGAAGATGGCATTACCCCGGCAACCGATGCCAGTGGTAAGCCTGTCGCAGCGGTCATGACGGATGCAAGCGGTAATTATCTGTTCCAGAACCTGAAACCGGGTAATTACATCGTGACCATGAATCCGGGTAAGGATTCAGGTTATAGCATCACGAGAGGTGGCGCTGACCCGGATACTGATCCATCCAACACTGACAGCAACTGTAAGGTTGTCGAAGGGCGCTTCCAAACCCCAGTGGTCACGTTGATACCGGGTACCGAGCCTAATGCTAACGGTTTCAGTAACTTGACGGTTGACTGTGGTCTGTTCCGTTCTGTCAATCTGGGTAGCCGCCTCTGGTTAGACTTGGATGGCAACGGCAAACAGGATGGCGGCGAACCGGGTATTCCGGGGGCAACCGTAACCTTGCTGACAGTCGATGGCAAGCCAGTAACGGATGTCTTTGGCGATGTACTGAAACCACAAACGACCGATGCTGATGGTAAGTACTTCTTCGGCAACCTGCGTGAAGGTGATTACGTTGTTAAAGTTGTGCCACCGGCTGGCTATCTGCCAACGGTTGGTGGTAATGACCCGAACGATGATGATGCAACCGATAGCAACGGTGTCTTGGCACCAGATGGTAGCATTGTCAGCAAGCCGATCAGCCTACGCTGGGGTGATGAGCCAGAAGATGGTGGCGCAACCAATACCACGGTTGGCTTCGGTTTGGTCGCGAATCTGCATGTACCGACCCTTAGCCAATGGGGTCTGGCGATCATGAGCATGTTGCTGGCAACAGCCGCATTCTTCCGCCGCCGCCGCGAAGACTAAGCCCCCTCCCGTTCCCTGAGCGTAGTCGAAGGGAATACCACTCAAAAAAAGGCCAGCCACGTGCTGGCCTTTGTCTGTGATTTTGAGCCGTTAATCGCACTTATGCGGATTCAAACCCCACTGAGATACTAAATTGATAAAAACATGAAGTGCTTACTATCATGTGTTTATTATATGGATATGAGAGGTAATGTTATGACAATTGGATTGTTAAGTGGCTTGTTTGGTAGTAATAAATCAGCTCCTCAACCCGTCTCTAGTTGTGGATGCTCTGGAAATTCGGGTTCTAAAAACGAGAGTTCGAAGAGCCAATCATTTGGTAGTGGTTTATTGGATTTGAAGGGCGGTTTGTTGGGTGCTAAATCTAACTTGATTGGTAACTTGCTCGGTGGTATTAGTGGCGTCTCTACTGGGGGTAGTCAAGGTGGCTCTTCCTGCGGCAGTTACGGCAGTCAAGGTGGTTCTTCTTGTGGCGGCTATGGTGGTAGTGCCGGTTCTTCATCTTCCAATGGTTTGGGTTCTGCTGCGGGTGGGCTGGCTTCTGGTGTTCACCAATTCGCTGAGAAAGCAATTTCTGCTACGGGTTTAGGTAGTGCATTTGCACCGATTGATGGGTGTGAACAAAAGTGCGGTGTCCTGTAGACTAAGATGGCATCCCCTAAAACCAGAGAAAAAGGACTTTCCCATGTTGACAGTTAGCTCCCGCGACCAAAAACTTTTAGAAGCCTTGAACCGCAACCCCGCATTAAAAGCTCGGATGGAAGGGCTAATCGAGGTGGTTGAAAATGCCGGTGATGACATTATCAAAGCAGCAGACGCCGAACAGCGGGTGATAGAAGAACTGCGCCAAATGGGAAATGATGCGATCACTGCATGGGCAAACAAACGTGTAGAAAAATGCACAGCCCCAGCCTGTGAAGAAGGCATTGGGAAGTATGTAAAGAGTGGAAAAAAAACTGTCATTGGCACACGACCTACGGAAAAATCCACATAAGCGAACCGGTCTACCGGATTCCCGGCAAGCGTGTCCGCCCCTTTAGCCAGAGTGCCGAGGTTGTTTGCCGAGGCTGTTCGCTCCCGCTGCAACGGGCGGTGACGGACTTTGGGGCGGACTGTTCATTTGCTCAAGTGCCTGATAAATTAGAAGAACATTACGGGATACGGCTGGCATCCAGCAGCATCCGACACATCACCGAAGGTCACGCCAAACGCATCCATGAATCCCAAGTGTTGATAAAAGACTATCCAAGCACGTTGGGAAAAGCCTATGTCATTGCCGAAATGGACGGCAGCATGATCCCCATCGTCGAGATTGACGAAACAGCCCCCGACAAGCGCAAAGGCAAAAAGGAAAGCTGGAAAGAAGCCCGCCTGTGTCTTGCCCACGCCAAAGGCAGTGCTACGCCAACGTTTGGCGCAATATTCGGTGGCACGGTAGAAGATGCTGGAAAAATCTTATTCGACACCGCCTGCCGTGCTGGATTTGGAAAAAGCACGTTCCTCCATGCGGTGGGTGATGGGGCAAGCTGGATCAACCGTCAAGTGGATGAACAATTTGGCACACAAGGACATTACCTGATTGATTTTTATCATGTTTGTGAATACCTATCAGCAGCATCCGCAAGCTGTTCATGCCTCAAGGACAAGGATAAATGGTTTGCCAAACAGAAAAAAGCCCTACAGGATGGTCAAGCTCAAGCGGTCATCGACACACTGAAACCTTTCCTCGAAGCAGAAACGGTAGAAGACAGTAACGCCCCAGTACGAGCTTGTCACCGTTACCTGAGCAACCGCATTGAGCAACTGGATTACCCGACAGCAAAATCCCTCGGATTGCCCGTGGGGTCGGGCGAAATAGAAAGTGCACACCGTTACATCATCCAGCAACGCTTAAAAAAATCGGGGGCATGGTGGAAAAGTGATAATGCGGCGGATATGTTGGCGTTGAGGGTCATGCGGGGAAACCAGCAATGGAAGCATTATTGGCGAAACACCGCTGAGGCGGCATGAGGTTTACCGCACTTTTGTTCACACCCCCGATTGATGATGCAGTTATTCACCCATTGCTTTGGGATCCTATTTCCAAAGCTACAGGTGTTGATGTAAGCAAGCATCCAGAAGGTGTTAAAGATGTATCCAATCCTTTGGGTGCTAAGCGCAAATAAATAGCGATTAGTCTGTAGCAAGTATGAAGGCCAGCCCACGTGTTGGCCTTTTTTTGTGGATGATGCAGGGCAAAAAAGTGTAGTATGTTCCCCTTTTCCAACGGCAGTTTTGGGGATTTATGGCAGGCAAAACGCTCTACGATAAGGTCTGGGATGCGCATGTGGTGCGGCAAGAAGCCGACGGCACGGCCTTACTCTACATCGACCGTCACTTGGTTCACGAAGTCACTTCACCGCAAGCATTTGAAGGGCTGCGTTTGGCTAACCGCCAACCTTGGCGCGTCAATTCAATGGTGGCAGTCCCCGATCATAACGTGCCGACCATCGGGCTGGAACACGGTATTACTGACCCGGTAGCGCGTCTGCAAGTCGAAACATTGGATGCGAATTGCCGCACGTTTGGCATTACCGAATTCAACATTGGCGACATTCGCCAAGGCATAGTCCACGTCATTGGTCCTGAGCAAGGCGCAACGTTGCCCGGTATGACCGTGGTTTGTGGCGATTCCCATACATCTACGCACGGCGCATTCGGCGCACTGGCACACGGTATCGGCACATCCGAAGTCGAACACGTCATGGCAACGCAATGCCTCATCCAGAAAAAGATGAAAAACATGCTGATCAGTGTGGATGGCAAAGTTGGTGCAGGCGTGACCGCCAAAGACATCGTGCTGGCCATTATCGGTGAAATCGGCACAGCAGGCGGCACAGGTTACGCCATCGAATTCGGCGGCGAAGCGATTCGCGATTTGTCGATGGAAGGGCGCATGACCGTGTGCAATATGGCTATCGAAGGCGGTGCCCGCGCTGGCATGATTGCGGTCGATGACACCACCATCAATTATGTCAAAGGCCGCCCTTATTCCCCGAAAGCAGAAGATTGGGAAGCCGCCGTTGCAGCATGGCAAGACCTGCATTCCGATGCAGACGCGGTATTTGATAGTGTGATTCGTCTGGATGCTGCGAGTATTCAACCGCAAGTAACATGGGGAACGTCCCCCGAAATGGTGTTGCCAGTCGATGGCAAAACGCCAGACCCTGCCAACGAAACTGATCCGGTCAAAGCCAGTGGCATCCGCGCCGCGCTCAAATACATGGGCTTGGAAGCGAATATGCCGATTACCGACGTGCAAATCGACAAAGTATTCATCGGCTCTTGCACCAATTCGCGCATTGAAGATTTACGTGCCGCCGCTGAAGTCGCTAAAGGCCGCAAAGTTGCCGCAAACGTTAAGTTGGCAATGGTCGTCCCTGGCTCTGGCTTGGTCAAACAACAAGCCGAAAGTGAAGGCTTGGACAAAATCTTCATCGAAGCTGGTTTTGAATGGCGTGCGCCGGGTTGCTCCATGTGTTTGGCGATGAATGCCGACCGCCTTGAACCGGGCGAACGTTGTGCTTCCACCTCCAACCGCAATTTTGAAGGGCGGCAAGGGCAGGGCGGGCGTACTCATCTGGTCAGCCCCGCAATGGCGGCAGCGGCAGCAGTGACAGGTCATTTCGCGGATGTGAGGGCACTCTAATGGAAAAATTTACCGTACACACAGGTTTAGTCGTGCCACTCGACCGTTCTAACGTCGATACCGATGCGATTATCCCCAAGCAATATTTGAAATCCATCCAGCGTACCGGCTTTGGCCCCACGCTGTTTGACGACTGGCGTTACCTCGAACCGGGTGAACCGGGTATGGATCACAGCAAGCGCACTCCGAACCCCGATTTCGTGCTGAATGCGCCACGTTATGCGGGTGCTTCCGTGCTGTTGGCGCGTGAAAACTTCGGCTGTGGTTCGTCGCGGGAACACGCGGTATGGGCGTTGACGGATTACGGCATTCGTGCGGTGATTGCGCCGAGTTACGCGGATATTTTCTTCAACAACAGCTTCAAGAATGGCTTGTTGCCGTTGACCTTGCCTGCTGAAGTGGTTGATCAGTTGTTCGTTGAGGCGCAAGCCACCGAGGGCTATCAGCTCACTGTGAATCTGGAAGCGCAGCAAGTGGTCACGCCGAGTGGCGCAGCGTTCGCGTTCAGCATTGACGACTTCCGCAAGTATTGTTTGCTGAACGGGTTGGATGATATTGGGCTGACCTTGCAACATGCCGATGATATTCGGGCGTATGAAGCAAAGCGTAAGCAAGTCGCGCCTTGGTTATTTTAAGATTTGATTTGGGTTAGATGGTTATGACACACAAAGTTTTAGTATTGCCCGGTGACGGAATTGGCCCGGAAATCGTGGCAGAAGCGGTTAAAGTTCTCAACGTTTTTACCGCTGAAGGCACACTGTCGGTAGAGCTGGAATACGCCAATATCGGCGGTATCGCTTACGACAAAGAAGGGCAACCGTACCCCGATTCCACCCGTGCGTTGGCACAAAAAGCCGATGCAATTTTGCTCGGTGCGGTGGGTGGCCCCCAATACGATGCGCTGGATCGCCCGTTGCGCCCCGAACGCGGTTTGCTGGCAATTCGCGCTGATTTGGGTTTGTTTGCGAACCTGCGCCCCGCGATTCTGTACGAAGAACTCGCATCGGCTTCCACCCTGAAACCGGAAGTGGTGGCAGGTCTGGACATTATGATCGTGCGCGAATTAACCGGCGGTATTTACTTCGGTCAACCACGCGGCATTCGGGTGTTGGAAAACGGTGAACGCCAAGGCTTCAACTCCGCGACTTACACCGAATCCGAAATCGAACGCATTGCCCGTGTCGGCTTTGAAACCGCAATGAAACGTAACAAACGCCTGTGTTCCGTTGATAAAGCCAACGTGCTGGAAGTCTGCGAACTGTGGCGCGAAATCGTCGAAAAGGTTGGCAAGGAATACCCTGAAGTTGAACTCAGCCACATGTACGTCGATAACGCGGCAATGCAATTGGTACGTGCACCGAAGCAATTTGATGTGATTGTAACCAGTAACTTGTTCGGTGACGTGCTCTCAGATGCGGCGGCGATGCTGACCGGCTCTATCGGCATGTTGCCTTCTGCCTCCCTGAATTCTTCTGCGTGCGGCTTGTACGAACCGATCCACGGTTCTGCGCCCGACATTGCAGGCAAAGGCATTGCTAACCCGTTGGCAACCATTCTGTCCGTGGCCATGTTGCTGCGTTACAGCCTCAATCGTCCAGAACTGGCTGAGCGCATCGAGCGGGCAGTGAAAACAGTGCTGGCATCAGGCGTGCGCACCGGCGACATTTATACCGAGGGCGACCGCAAGGTGGGCACGGCGGAAATGGGTGATGCGGTTGTTGCAGCTTTACAAGGGTAATCATGGCTAAGACTTATAATGTAGCAGTTGTTGGAACCGGCAGTCTGGTTGGTGAAGCCATACTGGACTTGCTGGCAAAGCGTAAATTTCCAATTGGCAAAATATATGCACTGGAATTTGCCACCGATGGCGAACAATACGTCGATTTCGGCAATAAAACGCTGGATATTGAATCAGTCGAAGATTTCGACTTTTCCAGCGTGCAATTGGCATTATTTGCCAGCACTGAAACGGTAGCGGCGGATTATGTGCCAAAAGCAGTCGCCGCTGGTTGCCTTGTTATTGATGACAGCGCCTATTTTCGCTTTGATGCGGATGTACCGTTGGTCGTACCAGAGGTGAATCCAGCCGCGATTGCGGGGTATAAGCAACGCGGGATTATTGCGAATCCCAGCAGTATGGTGAGCCAAATGCTGGTGGCGTTAAAACCCTTGCATGATGCTGCTGAAATTACCCGCATTAACCTGGCGACATATCAGGCAGTTTCCGGTACGGGGCGTGCAGGTATTAATGAGTTGGCGCATCAAACCGCGCAATTACTCAACGCCCGTCCGGTTGAACCGGAGCTGTACGCCAAACAAATTGCCTTTAATCTCTTCCCACATATCGGTGCGTTTCAGGAAAACGGCTATACTTGGGAAGAAATGAAGGTGGTGCAGGAAACCCGTAAAATCATGGGTTTGCCTGAGCTTGGGGTGAATCCAACAGCGGTGCGTGTACCCGTGTTTTTTGGTCATGCAGCGGCTATTCATATTGAAACGCAGCGCAAGCTGACGGCGGCTGAAGCAACCGCGTTGTTAAGTCAAGCGGCTGGCGTTGAAGTGTTGGATGAACGTCAAGATGGTGGTTATCCAACCCCTGTGACCGAGGCTGTTAATAGCGATGTGGTTTATGTTAGCCGTATCCGTGAAGATATTTCGTGCACGTCTGGTTTAGATTTATGGGTGGTTGCTGATAATGTCCGTAAAGGTGCTGCGTTAAATAGTGTGCAAATTGCCGAAATATTAGTACGCGATTATATATAGGTGTGGTTAAGCGGGAATTAATTCACTGTTGCCCACAATGGCTTGCAGATACGGTTAGGTGTTAGCATCTTCCTAAAGGCTTGTATCGGGGCAACATTGCTGAGCATAATGTACTAATATAAAGTTCCAGCGTTAAGAAACAACAACCAGAATCGCTATTCATCAAAATAATAATGGTTAATAAAAGTTATGAAGGTGATGAATCAGGGATGCCACAATCTTACACAGATAAAGAATCAATTGAAGGGGAATTGCAGTGAATAAACAAGCCTTGAGCTTAGCTATATTCATCGCCGGAGCGTATCCAGCGGCCTCCAGTGCCTTGGGGCTTGGGGATATTGAGTCTAACTCTCACTTAAACCAGCCATTGCGTGCAAAAATTGACTTGCTGTCTGCTGCCCCGGCAGATGCCAGTCAGATTCAGGTACGTTTAGCGCCGCCGGAGGTATTCAATCGAGTTGGGGTGGCACGTCCTGAGTTCCTCGGTAATTTGCGCTTTACGCCAACGGTTCAAAGTGGCAAGCCTGTAATTTTAGTATCATCTGATGCGCCGATTCAGGAACCATTTGTTAATTTCCTGCTTGAAGTGAGCTGGCCTCAGGGACAGTTACTAAAAGAATATACTGTGATGCTGGATCCGCCTGTACTTATGCAGCCGGGTAATACGGTCGCTGGGGAAGCCGCAGTGCGAGCGGAGCCTAAAGCTACCGGTAATGTACGTCGTCCGGCACGTGAGCCAGCCGCAGCTACCGCTACACCAGCAGCGCAACAACCTGCTGCTTCTCGGAACCGTACTTATCGCGTCAAATCAGGTGATACGCTATTCCGTGTGGCTTCACGTCTCCAGCGTGCGGGTGTCAGTAATGACCAAATGATGATGGCTTTATTCCGGGCAAATCCGGGGGCTTTCATTGATAAAAACATCAACAATCTCCGTGCCGGTGCGCTGATGAAAGCGCCAAGCGGTAGCGAAATCAGTGCAGTGCCACAAGCAGAGGCACGTCGCCAAATTCGTCAGCAAAATGCTGAATGGCGTGAACTGAGAAAATCTCTGGCAGGTAATACCGTGCCCCAACAAGGTCAAGATACCAAGCAAGCCAAGACGACGCCAGCAACTCAAGCAAACGCAACACCAGCGAAAGCAGCTAACAATGCGACAGATAAAGCACGTCTTGAGGTATTAGGTGCTAAAACAGGTGAAGGCACCGCTAATAATGCCGCAGTCGCTGCGGGCACTGCCAAATTAGCAGAAATCGAGAAGCAACTGGCATTGGCAAATGAATCCTTGGCGGCGCGTCAAAATGAAAACAATGAACTCAAGTCACGTGTAACCGATCTTGAGTCGATGCTGAACAAGAAAAATCGTTTGCTGGAGTTGCGTGATAGCCAGCTTGCCGATTTGCAAAAACAACTGGCTGCTAATGGTATTAACGTTCCGTCTACGGCTGATACAGCCGATGCTCAGGGCGTAGGCACGCAGCCTGCGGCAGTGACGCCAGAGCAAGGTAAAGACATTCAAATGCAAATGGCAAATGTCAACGGTCAAGATAACAATACCATTTTGCGGACAGAGCAGCCGACACAACCAGCAACTGTGTTGCCTACTGAGACAGTAACTAAGACTAATACCGCTTTAGGCCAGAATACGAGTACGGTAGCCACGCCAGCAGATACGGCAACAAGTAATACCAGTGCAGTGCCGTTAAAGCCTGCAATTGTACCTGTTACACCGGCAGCAGATGCACAAAAAGCGGTGAAAGAGCCAAGCCCGTTTGCGGAGCAAACCAGTGGTGGTGACGATCTGTTGGGGCTGTTAACGTCACCGTTAGCATTGAAAATTGGGGCGGGTTCTCTGGCATTGCTGTTATTGCTGTGGTTATTGGGACGCCGTCGCAAACCAGATAATGCTGCATCTGGTCAAGCGCAAAGCCGGGTGGCTAATCTGGATGATGATCTGGATGTTCCGGTAGCCGATGAACCATTTGATATGAATGCCCTGGAACGGGAATTGGAAAAAGCCGACAAAGGCAATACCTACGGCGTGCTGGCGGCATCTGCAAAGGCAGAGGAGGATCCTTTTGGGATTGGTGGAATAGGGGCTGAGCCATCCGCTGAAGCTAATGAAGATGATTGTTTAACAGAAGCCAATGTGTATATCGCTTATGGCCTGTATCAACAGGCAGAAACCGAGCTGAAAAAATGCATTGAGCGTTATCCTGATAAGCCAGAGTATCGTCACAAGTTAATGGAGTGTTACTTCGTTGCGAATAACCGCGATGCATTTGACAGCCAGGCGCAACAATTCGCTGCGATGCCCGTTAAAGGTAAAGAGGCTTTATGGCAGTCTGTTGTGGAGTGGGGACGCAAAATTAGCCCGGATAACCGTCTCTATCAAGGTGATATGAGTCAAGCTGCTGCGATACCTTCTGTTGCGGCTACAGTGGCTGCGGCCTTGGGCGGTGTTGCTGCTGCAACGGCTGGTGTGGCTTTGGCGTCATCCCACGATTCAGATGATACCCTTCCAGTGGCCTCTGCTGCTCCAGCTATGCCTAAAGCTGAACTGGAAGAGGACTTTAATGATCTGGATCTGGGTGATTTAGATTTTGATGACATTGATCTTGATAAGCTCTTACAGGACGAAGATGTTGCCGATGTAGCAGCGGATCAGCCGCTGCCCGCAGCACAAACGCCTGATTTATCTGACCTGACAGCGGATAAAGCAAAAGATGAAACGCTGACAGCAGATGATACATTTGAGCTAGGTGAGTTGGATGATGACTTGGATTTTGATTTCGATCTGGAAGCGTTGGATGGGGCGAGCAAGCCACAGCAGCCACAACCAGACGTTGTAGCCGTTTCCCATAACCAGCACGATGCAGGTAACACCGACGATCTGTTGGACTTTGATCTCACCGACGTGGATGACAATGCAGCGGTTGTTGAGAATCCACCTGTTGTGGCGGTTGAGCCTGAAATGGCTGTGGCTTCCAATGCGACACATTTGAACTTGCATTTGGATAATGAAACCGGCATCAAGCGCATTTTGCCCAAGGATACCTTCTACGCGCCGATCAGTGATGAAGATAAAGATTGGTTAGGTGATATTGACGATGCCTTGTCATTCCTCGACTTCCCCGATGAGGAAATTGACTTGCACGAAGCGCATATCAGCACTAAATTGGATTTGGCACGGGCTTATCTGGATATGGGCGACATCGAAGGTGCTCGCAGTACCTTGGAAGAAGTCATGGTTGAAGGCAACGACGATCAACGTCGCGAAGCGGAAATGCTGCTCCACCAGACAGGTTGAGGAATCTTCACTTTCACGTTATAAAGGCCGGTTAACCCGGCCTTTTGTGTTTTTACTGCCCCTGAGATAAGTGTCATGAAATTTGCAGCGTGTATCGAATACGATGGAAGCCCCTTCTTTGGTTGGCAGCGTTTGAGTCACGGGCCAACGGTGCAGGGTTATGTCGAACAGGCGCTGTCTACCGTGGCGGCTGAGCCGATTGCGGTGGTATGCGCAGGGCGCACCGATTCAGGGGTACACGGTATTGGGCAAGTCATTCACTTTGAAACCCATGCACAGCGCCCCTTGCGGGGTTGGTTGTTTGGCACGAATGCCCATTTACCGGATGGGGTGGCAATGCGTTGGATTCAGCCGGTTGCAGATGACTTCCATGCGCGATTTTCGGCACGGGCGCGGCGTTACCGTTACATTATTCTCAACCGTCAGGCACGCCCGGCATTGTTGCAGCAACGGGTTTGTTGGCAACACGGTTCATTAGATGCAGCAGTAATGCATGAGGCAGCGCAGGTCTTGCTGGGTGAGCAGGACTTTTCCAGTTTTCGGGCAGCAGGTTGCCAGGCGCGTCACGCGGTACGCGAGATGCTGGAAGTGACCGTGAGTCGCGAAGGTGAGTTCATTTATTTGGATTTGGTGGCTAATGCTTTCTTGCATCACATGGTGCGCAATATCACCGGTTCGTTGTTGATGGTGGGAGCCGGTGAACGCCCGGTAGACTGGATAGGTGACTTATTGGAGCAGCGTGATCGTACACAAGCAGGCATGACGGCTCCTGCGTCTGGTTTGTATTTTGTGCATGTTGATTATCCAGAACATTTTGGTTTATCAGCAGAATACACGCTACCGAGTTTTATCTTCTGAACATTTTGGCTAACTAACAGATACTTTTATCAGCAGTTTTGCTGGTAGCAGACTATACTTCATAGCTTGAGTGTTGCGAGGTGACAAGGAGTGTCATTCATGAAAATCAATCATCAACTGACTCCGCCCGCTAAAGGGTATTTTATGTCGCATGTGTGCCAGCCAAGCCATCGAAACTTAGGGATGCGCCTGTTGGCATTTGCCTTTGATTTACTGCTGATCAGCCTGTTATTGATGTTCGTCTTGTCGTTTGTATTTGGGCAAACGTGGCTGTTGTATCACGCTTCTTACGAAAATAGCACCCTACATGGGGTATTCGTGGCTGTACCGCTAGTGTATTTCATCGGGTTCTGGAGTTTATTGGGGGCAACCCCCGGTAAATTATTGTTGTGGCCTTGGTTAGTGCAATAACCCGTCAATTTGACCCGAAGCGGTATTTCCTGCGTCTGCTTTGCTGTAGTCTTGCTGCTTAGGTAACTCTGCAAAGGATAAAGGCAATGCAAGTGCAATACGATGTCATTATTGCAGGCGGCGGCATGGTCGGTGCGACGCTGGCTTGTTTGTTAGGCCAATCGGGTAAGCGCGTTGCGGTGCTCGAAGCGCATCAACCCGCACTATTTTCCCCTGATGATCCCTATGATTTGCGCGTGTCGGCTATCAGCCGTGCGTCGCAGCGGGCGTTGCTTGCAGCGGGTGCATGGGAAGGGATTGTGGCGCGTCGTGCGTTTCCTTACGAGGCCATGCAGGTGTGGGATGCCACCGGTACGGGTGAAATTCGTTTTGATGCGGCGGATTTGGGTGAGCCAGACCTTGGGCATATTGTTGAAAACCGGGTGATACAACTGGCGCTGCTGGATACCTTGCAAGCTCTGGATGGTGTTGATGTGTTTTGCCCCGATAAACTCGCCGAGGTGCTGGTTGATGCGCAGCAAGTCACCGCTACTTTGCACAGCGGGGAGGTTTTGCAAGCCAAACTGTTGGTAGGGGCGGATGGCGCACAATCCAAAGTCCGCCAACTGGCGGGTATTGGGATGGAAACACAAGATTACGGGCAAAAAGGGCTGATTTGCGTGGTGCAAACAGAATTAGCGCACCAGTTCACGGCTTGGCAGCGCTTTATGCCGGGTGGCCCGTTAGCCTTTTTACCACTCGCCGATGGCTTCTGTTCGATTGTTTGGACATTGCCTGCTTATCGTGCAGATGCCATGTTGCGTTTGTCGGATAACGATTTCTGCCGCGAACTGGCGCAAGCCTTGGATTTTCGTTTAGGCGACGTTACTGCTGTGGGGGAACGGGCGGCGTTTTCACTGCGTGGTCGTCATGCTGAGCCTTATATTCAGGAACGTGTAGCGTTGGTGGGCGATGCGGCACACACCATTCACCCCTTGGCAGGGCAGGGTGTGAATCTGGGCATTAAAGATGCGGTGGAATTAGCCCAGCAAATCTGCCAAGCGCAGGGCGATGTGGGCAGCGTGAAAGTGTTACGTGCTTACGAACGGGCGCGGCGCGGCGATAATGTGCTGACACAAAAGGCGATGGAAGGTTTCCGTTTGTTATTTGGTAATACCTTGACACCCTGGAAAATCCTGCGCAATTCGGGGTTATCTATCGTCAATCAAATGAGCTTTCTAAAATACGAAATCGCGAAACGAGCGATGGGCATTTGAATAAGAGTAGGAGGATGAGATGAGTTTGGTAAAACGTTTTACAGGTGCGGTAGCATTTTCGTTGGTAGCAGCCTTTAGCACATTGCAAGCGGAAGAAGTGACGGTTAAGCAAGGCGACATTACCTTGCGTGGTGAATTGACTTTGGCAGATGGAAAAACGGCTAAAGATGGCGTTATCTTGATGCAGCATGGCACGTTGGCACACAACAAGATGGAAATCATGCAATCCTTGAGCGAGTTGCTGAAGGAAAAGGGTTACAACACCCTCAACGTCAACCTCAGTTACGCAGTGGATAAGCGCCCTTCCGAGATGCTGGATTGCACCATTGAGCACAAGCATAAGCATGAAGATGCAGTGGCGGAGCTCGATGCGTGGATGAATTGGTCGAAAGAACAGGGTGCTGGCAAAGTGGCTATTTTAGGGCATTCACGTGGCGGCAATCAGGTGGCGTGGTATGCGGCGGAAAAAGATTCTGAATTGCTGGAAAAAGTTATAGCGATTGCCCCGGCAACGGCTGATGCGGATAAGAGCAGTAAAGAATACGAGGAACGTTACAAAAAGCCTTTGGCAGACATTATGGCGGAAGCTACCAAGCTGGTGGGCGAAGGTAAGGGCGCGGAGATGATGACATTACCCGGTTTCGTGTATTGCGAAAACGCTAAAGCCGCAGCGGATAGCGTAGTGTCTTATTACAAGGATGACGAGCGCAAGAATACACCTAGCTTATTACCCAAGATCAAAAAGCCGACGCTGATTGTGATGGGGTCGGCAGATGAAGTGGTCGATGATTTGCCTGCCAAGCTCGAAGGCATCAAACAGGATAACCTGAAAACAGAAACGATCGACGGAGCCGATCATTTCTTCATGGATTTGTATGCCGATGAGTTGGCAGACAAGGTTGCTACTTTCGTCGATTGGAAATAATCACTTGTGGCTTTCCAGCATTCCCAATCGGGTTAGGACTTTTTTGTAAGTGCTGAGCATTTCGGGCATCAGCACCCTTTGGATATAGTCCAACACCCATTTGCGGTCACGCGGACCTAAGGCTTCGGCAATAAAGTTGCCGAACGCCAGCCCCATTGAAAAGCCGGGTTCTTGCCCGACTCTGCCCCAAGTGGTTTCCGCATAATCTTCCATACGCTGGTTGAGCTTATTGATGAAGGGGTTACGGTAATCGCCTGGCCCCCCGAAATCGCGGGCATTGTCTTGCACGTGGTCGGCGATTTTCAAAGCGAAAGTAGTGACAAGTGCAGCCCGATCATCGTCATTTAATACGTCATGAGAAATACGGTCGAGGATGTGAATCATGAATGCCATGATTTCTTCCATCACCATCACGCGTTGCATTTGGGTGTCGGTCTGGAAATTTTCGTTTTCGATTTCCAGCAGGGTTTGCATCCCGATTTTCCAGGTATTAAACGCCAGCACACTGACGGTATCTTCCAGCGAAACTTCACGTTCCTGCTTGTTCCACTTGGTTTTTAGGCGTATACGCACGGGGGTTCCTCTTTCAAAACTAACTTGGTGCGGCATTATAGGGGTAGGGGGCGGGGGAATGCGAATGGTGGGGTGAACCTTAATGGGATCAGCAACGCCCGCCTCGGCAAAGCCTTTAGCGCGAAGTCAGCAAGATGGTGTGTGAATGCTGAGAACCGCGTATTTCCCACACTGGCGGCAATACGGTGGCGTTACGCAACCGCGAGGTAAAAAAAGATAAAGCGCCCCTTGTCGATGTCAATCTTCAGGGTTGCACCATGACTCAGCGCATAGTCGATATACGCGGGTATGGGGCTTCCTGCATGGCATTCATCGCCGTGCTGCGGGGAGTCAAAACCTTTGTCGCCATCATGAAATGCCAGCAGCATGGCGCTTTCCAGCAGTGTTTCAGCTTTATCATCCGCCAGTTGCTTGGCAGCATTGAAATCTTGAATCGGTACTTCCTGCTCGATTTCGATGATGGTTACGCCGCTGTAATCGGGTTCGGCGCGGAGTTTACAGACGAATTCGGAAGGGTGGTTTTCAGTGTCTTTCATCAGGTTATTCCTCAGACTGATCCTTGAGCATAGCGCAGCAATAACGGGTCAGCAACGCCCGCCTCAACAAAGCCCTTGGCGCGGAGCAGGCAGGAATCGCATTGCCCGCACGGTTTGCCGTCATCACTGGGGTCGTAGCAACTGCTGGTTAGGCTGTAGTCTACGCCAAGTTCCATGCCCTTGATGATAATGTCGGCTTTGCTCATCTGGATTAACGGTGCGTGGATGGTGAGTTTATTGCCCTCAACCCCGCTTTTGGTGGCAAGATTTGCCATCGTCTCAAACGCGCTAATGAATTCGGGGCGGCAATCGGGGTAGCCGGAATAGTCGAGCGCGTTGACCCCCACGAAGATATGGTTAGCTTGCAGCACTTCCGCCCAGCCGAGCGCAAACGACAGAAAAATGGTATTGCGGGCGGGGACGTAGGTAATCGGAATAGCCGCTTCCATCGCGGCAGTATCGCGCCCTTTGGGAACATCAATATCAGCCGTCAATGCCGAGCCGCCGAAGGCTCGCAGGTTAATATCAGCAATGACGTGTTCCTTGACCTGCATAGCGGCAGCAACGCGCTGCGCCGAGGAGAGTTCGATGCTGTGGCGCTGCCCGTAGCGGAACGAGAGTGCGTAGGGTTCATAGCCTTGCGCTTTGGCAATGGCGAGGACAGTGGTGGAATCGAGTCCGCCACTGAGAAGGATGACTGCTTTATTCATGGGATTCCTTAGTTAAAGCAACTGGCTTTCCAACGCTGCCAGCCGTTGTTCCAGAGCGGCTACCCGTGCTTCCAGTTGGGCATAATGGTCTTGGCGGGGCGTACTGCTATGACTGCTGGCAGTAGGGCTGGCGGGTTCAGTGGTTTGCAATTCGTCCAACGTTTCAGTGCCAAGCGTATGAAAATAGCGGTCTTCACGCCGCCCCGCACCCGCAGGCAAACGCACTGCCAGCGGTTTTTCGGCTGCCATCCATGCCTCTAAAATCTCACGGATTTCATCAGTGTTGGCAAAGTCTGCCATGCGCTCGGTGCGGGTTTTGATTTCATTGAGTGTTTGTGGGCGGCGTAGCAATAGTACGCACAGAACCGCTTGCTGTTGGCGGTTTAGTTTCAGGCGACGGTCGACTTTATGTTCCACGCGCTGGGCGCGTTCGCTGTATTGGATTGCAGTCCAACCGCCCTCCACCAGCACTTTAGCGGTATGCCCGACCACACCTTCGGTCAAATTCATGGTGGGTTCGCGGCTGCTTTTTTGGTTGCAGGCGTTCATCAGGGAATTGAAGGTCAGCGGATAGCTGGCGGGCGTGGTGAGTTGCTTTTCCATCAGGCAACCGAGGATACGGAGTTCTTCGGCACTGAACGGTGGTCTGGGTTGTTCGTCGTCAAACATTGTGCTTAGCCCTGTGTGTTATTGTTTAAGTCGCTTGTGGTTCCCAATGGGAAAGGTCAGCATGAGTATCCGCGACCCAATAGCGTGGCGGGGGAATGTGTAAATTATCCTGCAAAATCTTCAGATAGGCGCTGCGGGAAATGTTTTCCGCGCCCATGCTCATCAGGTGCGGGTTCTCAATTTGGCAGTCGATCACGGCAAAGCCCCAACATTGTAAGTGCCAGGCTAAGGCTACCATGGCAATTTTGGAGGTATCCGGTTCACGGCTGAACATGGATTCGCCACTGAATACGCCGCCGGTTGCTACACCGTATAAGCCGCCGACCAGCTCACCCGCCGGATTCCATACCTCTAGCGAATGGGCAATGTCGTGGGCGTGTAACATGCAGTATGCGGTGTGCATTTCGTGCGTAATCCATGTTTCGGCAGTATAAGCGCGAGGGGCAGCACACGCGTCAACGACATCGGCAAAGCAAGTATCAAAGGTGATGCGATAGCCTTTGTTGCGCAGTGATTTACGCAAACTACGGGTCATGCGAATGTTGTGTGGAAAGAGTACCGTGCGTGGATTCGGTGACCACCAGTAAATGGGTTCCCGTGGCCCAAACCACGGGAAAATACCTGCACGATACGCATTTTTCAGGCGAGTCACGCTTAAATCCCCGCCGACGGCTAATAAGCCGTTGGGTTCTTCCCACGCCATTTCCACGGGAGGGAAGGGTTCTTCCGACCAGGTGGGATTGAGTAAAGTGAGGCTAAGGGATCGTGGTAGCACGCCGTTCCTTTAGTGAGTTTTCGCTAATTGATCTAAGTATTTTTCAGCATCCAGTGCTGCCATGCAACCTGTACCTGCGGAAGTAATAGCTTGACGGTAAATATGATCCATGACGTCACCGGCTGCAAATACCCCTTCGACACTGGTTTGGGTGGCATTGCCTTTCGAGCCGCTTTTCACTTTGAGGTAGCCGCCACTCATGTCCAATTGCCCATCAAAAATGGCAGTATTGGGTTTGTGACCAATGGCAATAAAAATGCCGTGTACGGCGATGTCTTGAGTTGTGCCGCTGTTCACGTCTTTGACGCGCATTCCGGTGACGCCGGTTTTGTCGCCCAGCACTTCATCGAGGGTGGTGTTCCACAGGATTTTGACCTTGCCTTGTTCGACTTTTTCAAACAGGTGTTTTTGCAAGATTTTTTCAGAACGCAATTCGTCACGGCGGTGTACTAACGTGACTTCAGAGGCGATATTCGCAAGGTAAAGCGCTTCTTCCACCGCCGTATTGCCGCCGCCAATCACGGCAACTTTTTGATTGCGGTAGAAAAAGCCGTCACACGTGGCGCAGGCAGATACCCCTTTGCCACTGAATTTTTGCTCAGATTCCAGACCTAAGTACATCGCTGACGCACCAGTCGCTATAATCAAAGCGTCACAGGTGTATTGCCCGTTGTCACCATTCAGCGTAAAAGGACGATTTTGCAGATCAACACTATTAATGTGGTCGAAAATGATCTCGGTATCGAAGCGTTCGGCATGTTTTTGCATCCGTTCCATTAATTGTGGCCCCATGACGCCAGCATCATCGCCCGGCCAGTTATCCACTTCGGTGGTGGTCATCAATTGCCCGCCTTGCGCCATGCCAGTGATCAATACGGGGTTTAGGTTGGCGCGTGCGGCGTAAACAGCAGCGGTATAGCCCGCTGGCCCCGAACCGAGGATGAGTAAACGGCAATGTTTGGTTGTGTTCATGTATAATTCTCCTTCCGAATCGGCTAATCCTATGTGACATGCCGTGCCGGGTAAAGTAGTAATCGGAAAAACACCCCCTATAATCAGGGTATCAAACAAACAGGGATATTGGTTTGGCTAAGGTTATTCTCAATCAAAAAAAGCGTTTGGGCTTGCAGCAAGCGAGCGTCATTATTTTCATGGGCATTGCGGCGGTGATTTTATTGGCATTGCTGTCGTACAGCCCGCTGGATCCAGGGCCGTTTCATCATAACACCCGTATTGGCCCCTGTGACAATTTAGCAGGGTGCAAAGGTGCATGGCTTGCGGATTTCTTGTTGGGACTGCTGGGTTATTTGGCTTATGCCTTGCCGTTGGTGCTGGTGGTGATGGGGTTGACGGCGTTTCGTATCGGCCCTCACATGAAAAATCCTAACAATCCGGTGGGCGGAATTAACGATATTATTACCAGTGTGGGGGCTTTGTTCACGCTGCTGTCGGGGGCTGGTTTAGCGCATTTATTGTTTGTGCCATTCCCTGAGGGGATTGGTGGCGGGATGCTAGGGCAGGCGGTCGCCAAAGTGTTTACCGGCACGTTTTTGGGTTTTTTTGGTTCTATCTTGTTTTTACTGTCATTATTTCTGGGCAGTATTACGGTTGTTGCAGATATTTCATGGGCGGAAGTGACCGAAAAAGTGGGTGACTGGATGTTGCAACTCTTTAATAAGTTGCAAGGTCTGGAACAGGCTGAAGCAGAAGGTGATATGAGTGCTGTAGCTGCCAAAGGTGGCGTGTTGAGCCGATTTTCTGAGGTGTTGAATCGCAGTAAGGACTATTTGCAAGGTG
This sequence comes from Candidatus Thiothrix putei, assembly GCA_029972225.1. Taxonomy (NCBI): domain Bacteria; kingdom Pseudomonadati; phylum Pseudomonadota; class Gammaproteobacteria; order Thiotrichales; family Thiotrichaceae; genus Thiothrix; species Candidatus Thiothrix putei. Next base: position 3,313,915 of record CP124756.1, on the reverse strand, counting down.
GTTCAGGGGCGTTGGATAAAGCCAGCGATTGGATGAATCGCACGGTCGGGGGATCGTTAGTGGGTAAGCGTGCTGAGCCTAATTTGGGGGATGGCGTGGACTTAACGGATCTTCATGCACCGGTTCGGGATGAATCGCGTTTGGATGTGCCAGATTTTTCGAGTTTCGCTCGTGCGAAGCAAGATACCCCTGAAGCGAGTGTTGAAGAGCCAGGCAGCGATATTAAAAAATCCCCACCAAAGGCTGATGAAACGGTTGTGCGTGATATTGCAGACAAATTACCACCGCTAAAACCGGGTAAAGGCCGTGGTTTGGTTTTGCCGCGTTTAACCCTGTTGAATCCTCCACCCCGTGAGCGTGTGACACAACCCAAAGAACGCTTGAACGAGTTAGCGGATAAGCTGGTGGAAGCTTTAGGGCATTACGGTGTGCCGGATGTCAAAGTCGTAGCCCGTGACCCCGGCCCCGTGATTACCCGTTTCGAGCTGGAATTGCCCGACGGTACGAAAGCTTCCAAAATATCCGGTTTAGCGTCTGACTTAGCACGGAATATGTGCGTATCCAGTGTACGTGTGGTGGAGGTTATTCCGGGGCGACCGACGATTGGGATCGAAATCCCCAATGATCGCCGTGACGTGGTGACGATGAGCGAAATGCTGGCGTCAGCGGTTTACAAGAAAAATCCTTCACCGTTGACCTTGGCACTGGGGAAAGACATTGCCGGACACCCGATTGTGGCTGATCTGGGGCGGATGCCGCATTTGCTGGTAGCGGGGACAACAGGCTCAGGCAAATCGGTATTCATCAACGCAGTGCTCATGAGTTTGCTCTACAAAGCCACACCCGCTGAAGTGCGCATGATTATGATTGACCCCAAAATGCTGGAATTGAGCAGCTACGAAGACATTCCGCATTTGCTCGCGCCGGTGGTGACGGACATGAAGCACGCCGCTAATGCCTTGCGTTGGTGTGTGGCGGAAATGGAGCGCCGTTATTTGCTCATGTCGAAACTCAAGGTGCGCAATATTGCCGGTTTCAATGAAAAAATTATTGAAGCGCGTGAAAAAGGCGATGTTATTCTCGACCCTCTATTTGATCCGCTGAAATCGGTGGATGGACACCCGCAGCCCTTAGAAACTTTGCCTTACATCGTGGTCATCGTGGACGAATTCGCCGACATGATGATGGTGGTGGGCAAAAAAGTGGAAGAGCTGATTGCGCGGCTGGCACAGAAGGCGCGGGCATCCGGTATCCACTTAATTTTGGCGACGCAACGCCCGTCTGTTGATGTCATTACGGGTTTGATTAAGGCGAATATCCCGACGCGAATTGCGTTCCAGGTTTCGACGAAGATCGACTCACGCACGATTTTGGATCAGGGCGGCGCGGAACAATTGCTGGGTTACGGCGATATGTTGTACATGCCACCGGGGACTTCATTGCCGCAACGAGTGCACGGCGCATTGGTGACTGACCGCGAAGTGGAAGATGTTGCCAATTACCTCAAGCTGCAAGGGGAACCGGATTACATTGATGATGTCTTAGCTGATAACACGTCACCGTCTGATGCCGTACCGGGATTAGAGCCGCTGACGGAACGGGAGGGGGAATCCGACCCGCTGTATGATGAAGCAGTGGCGGTGGTGATCGAATCCCGACGTGCGTCGATTTCTTATCTGCAACGTCGCCTCAAGGTGGGTTATAACCGGGCGGCGCGAATGATAGAAGACATGGAAAGCGCAGGTGTGGTCAGCCCGGTGTTGAGCAATGGCTCACGCGATGTATTGGTTGCCGCCCCGCCAAAAGATTGAATAACATGAGGTTAATGATGAAAGCAACGTTTACGAAAACACTGGCAGTACTGTTGGCGACGGGCTTAATGAGCAGCAGTGCATGGGCTGACGGTCGGGCAAAACTTGATGAGTTCTTTACGAAAATCAACACGATGCAAGCGGCTTTTACCCAGCAAGTGGTTGATGAAAAAGGCGCGGTGCGTCAATCGTCCAGTGGTAACGTATTCTTGTCACGCCCCGGTAAATTCCGTTGGGAATACGCCGCACCGGACAAGCACGAAATCGTTGCGGATGGCAAAAACGTGTGGGTTTACGATGTGGAGCTGGATCAGGTAACGGTTAAACCGATGGCGCAAGCCTTATCCGCCGCGCCGGTTGGGATGCTGACTCAAAAACAACCTGTCAACAAACAATTCAATGTGCAGGAAATGGAAGCCGAAGGCAGCACACTGGAATGGTTCCGCTTGACGCCGAAGAAGCAGGATTCTGATTTTACCACGATGGATTTGGGCATTAGCGCGACCGGTGTGGAAGAGATGATTCTGGGCGATAAATTCGGGCAGCAAACCTACATTAAATTCCAAGGCTTGCGCACCGATATTGACATCGACAAGAGCCGCTTTAATTTCACGCCACCCAAAGGGGCTGACGTGATCGGGAAAGCTTCCTGATCCCGTTAGCTGAACGTATGCGCCCGGCGACGCTCGATGAGTACGCCGGGCAGCTTCATCTGCTTGCCGCTGGCAAACCGTTGCGGCGAGCCATCGAAGAATCCCGCCCGCACTCCATGCTGTTCTGGGGGCCACCCGGAACCGGCAAAACCACCTTGGCACGACTCATTACCCATTATTGGAATGCTGAATTTCTTACGCTGTCAGCCGTATTGGCAGGTGTGAAGGAAATTCGTGCGGCTGTTGAAGTGGCACGGCAAAACCGTGAGCAATTCGGACGTGTAACGGTGCTGTTTGTGGATGAAGTACACCGTTTCAATAAGGCGCAGCAAGATGCGTTTTTGCCGCATATCGAAGACGGCACCTTGCTGTTTATTGGCGCGACTACTGAAAATCCTTCCTTTGAATTGAATAATGCGCTGTTATCACGGGTGCGTACCTACGTGTTGCGTTCTCTGTTAGCGGATGACATCAAGCAAGTGTTACAGCGTGCGTTACAAGATAGCGTGAAAAGTTTGGGCGCATTGCCATTACAGGCCAGTGCTGGTGTTTTGGATGCGTTGGCAGTGGCAGCCGATGGCGATGCACGGCGGGCGCTGAACTGGTTGGAAATGGCTGCGGATTTGGCGGAAGAAACCCCGGATGGTTTGCAGATAACGGATACGACCGTCAAGGAAGTGGTGGCGGAATCGCTGCGGCGTTTCGACAAGGGCGGCGATTTGTTTTACGAGCAGATTTCAGCCTTACACAAGTCGGTGCGCGGCACTGACCCCGATGCGGCGTTGTATTGGCTGTGCCGGATGTTAGATGGCGGTTGTGACCCTTTGTACATTGCGCGGCGGGTGGTGCGCATGGCGAGTGAGGATATTGGCAATGCCGACCCGCGTGGTTTGCAGTTGGCGCTGAATGCTTGGGATGCTTACGAGCGTTTAGGCAGCCCAGAAGGCGAGTTGATGATTGCGCAAGCGGTGGTGTATTTGGCGTGTGCGCCCAAAAGCAATGCCGTATACAGCGCTTACAAATTGGCGCGGGCGGATGCGCAACAGTCCGGTTCGCTGGATGTGCCGCTGCATTTGCGTAATGCACCCACCAAACTGATGAAGGCGCTGGATTACGGCAAAGGCTATCGCTATGCACACGATGAGCAGAATGCGTATGCGTCGGGTGAAAACTATTTCCCGGATGAGTTAAAAGGGCGGCGTTATTATGAGCCGGTTGAACGTGGCTTAGAAATTAAGATTCGTGAAAAACTGGCTGCTTTGCGCAAACAATAGCGTGTTTATGCTTCAGTGAGTGCTTTGCTCCAGCAGGAAATCGACAAAGGCACGATTGGCGCGTGATAAATAGCCTTCTCGTCGCAAGCGATGCACAAATCCAGCCACAACGGTTGTTCAAACGGTAAATCGACCAGTTCGGGTTCTTCTTTTACCACCATCGTCAGCAGGGTGGAAATGCCAAACCCTTGTTTGATAATCGACTTAATCAGCGGTAACAGGTTGGTTTCAAAACCGATTTTCGGGGTAACACCGGCTTCTTGCGCCAGGCGGTCGATGATTTTGCGGTGGAAATAGCCGGGGCGGAACATCACCAGTTCTTCAGCGAAAAATTCGGGCAGACTGACGCTGGCTTGGTAGGCGAAAGGGTGTTCTTTGGGCACGATCACGCGCATTTCTTCACGTTGAATCGTGACCGCTTCGAGTTCGGGTGGAACAAAATCGCGCACGATGACGGCCAAATCCAGTTCGCCGCTTTCCAGCATTTGTTGCAATTGCCATGTACCGCCTTCGATCACTTGCACGACCTTGGCATTGTCGCAGGTGGAAAGTTACACGAGTTTGTTGGTATTACGTGGGTTGCGGGGCTTGTTTTTGGGCGGGCTGCCTGCGATTGCGATTGCGTACATGGGCGATGAATTTACCAGCAAAGCGGTGGTATTGGCGGTGGGGGTGTACATCAGTGCGAACAGTCTTGGCGGGGTGACGGGGCGTATGCTGGGCGGTTTTGTGGGGGAATATTTGGGTTGGGCGGCGGCGTTTGGGGCAATGGGGGTGTTGAGTGCGGTGTTGCTGGCGGTGTTTGTGTGGCTGTTGCCGAAGTCGCAGAATTTTCACCCGAAACCCTTGCATCCGGTACACATTGCGCGGGATATGGGAGGGCATTTGCGTAATCCGGTATTGCTGGTGGCGTTTTTGATTGCGGGTGGTAACTTTATGATTTTCCTGAATCAGTACAGTTACATTACCTTTGTGTTGGCGGCTGCACCGTATCATTTGTCGCCGCACGCGCTGGGTTTGCTGTTTCTGACGTATTTAAGCGGTACGTTGGCGGCGGCATTGTCGGGGCGGGTGACGCAGTATTTTTCCGCGCCGGTGGGAATGGGTTTGGGAATTGTGTTGTTGATGGGCGGCACGCTGTTGACGCTGATTCCGCACCTGTATGCGATTGTGTGGGGGTTTATGGTGAGCAGTTTGGGCTTTTTCCTGACGCATTCGCTGGCAAGTAGTTGGGTGAGCCATCATGCGTTGCAGGCGCGGGCGAGTGCGTCATCGTTGTATTTGGTGTTTTATTACATGGGGGCAAGTGTCGGCGGGTTTGTGCTTGCGCCTTTTTGGGCATGGGATGGCTGGTTGGGCATTGTGGCGGGGTCGTTGTTGGTTTATAGCCTGACGTTGGGGTGTAGTGTGTGGTTATATCGGTGGCAGGGGCGGGCAGAGTCGCGTAAAGTTTGGGTATGATTCCCAAGTTGATGGATAGGTTGTGTTATGCGTGAATTAGCGCCGAATTCGTTTATTTTTGAACAGAGCGATGCGTTGCCGGGATTTTTGTGTGACAACATGGTGGCACGTTTCGAGCAGAATCTGGCGGATCAATACGCGGGGCGTATCGGTCAGGATATGGGCAGCAACCAAAGCGTGAAGAAAACCACCGATATTTTTGTGAGCGGCGACGATAAGCCGCATTGGAAAGATGTGGATAATAATTTGCACCGTTCGCTGGCGTTGGCGTTGCGGGAGTTCCGTGAAATGTTTCCGTATTTCAAAGGCCCGTTTAAAGACATGGGCTATAATTTGCAACGTTATCAGCCGGGCGAGTATTACCACTGGCACATTGATGGCGGCAGTCATCAGTTTGCGATGCGTCAATTGGTAGCGTTGTGGTATTTGAACGATGTGCCAGTGGAGGCGGGTGGTTCCACGGATTTTTTGTTTCAAAATCTCAGTGTGCAGCCAGAGAAAGGCAAATTGGTATTATTTCCCCCGTTTTGGACGCATGAACACCGCGCGGGTGTGATGCAGTCAGGGGTGAAATATATTGCTACCACGTGGATTATTTTCGCCTAAACTTAGTTTGACTTAAATCAAGTTTGTTTGGGCGCAGAGGCATAGAATGACGTGATGAAAACTCTAAACACCTTAATTTTCCTGCTATTTGCAACGACTCCCGGTTTGGCGGCGGAAGCTGAGGGTGTTCCACCCCCGCCTGAAGCGTATTGCAAATGGGAGATGGTCAATTATTCAATTCCAGCGCCGTTGTGCGGTTTAAAAGGCGAGGCGCTACGTGGCGAGAAAGTCGTTGCGGATGCGGCTCGCGGGAATTGTTTAGCCTGTCACGAATTGCCGATTAAGGGCGTGGAAGCTTACGGCACGATTGCTCCGCCATTATCTGGCATTGCCAAACGCTTGGCAGAGCCACAATTGCGCTTGCGGGTAGTGGATTCGCGCCATTTGAACCCGAATTCGATTATGCCGGGTTTTTACCGTGACCCCAGTCTGATTAATCGTCCCGGCAAGGGGTATGAGGGCAGAACCTTCCTCGCTGCTCAGGATGTGGAAGATGTCATCGCTTACTTGGTAACACTCAAATGATTACACGCACGTTATCACGCTTATTGGTGAGCGGTTTGTTGCTGGCAAGCGCTGGCAATGCCTTAGCAGAAGCGCCTAAGCCCGCTAAGTCGGGGTATGAGTTCGTCAAGGATGAAACCCGTGCCATGCAAGATGATGAGGTTGAAAACACCGGCTTTATTGCGGTTGAGCAGGGGCGTGAGCTGTTTAATCAGTCACCCGCTTCAGGCAAATCGTGCGCCAGTTGCCACGGTGAAACGGGTGAAAAGCTGGATGTGAAAAACCTTGCCCGTTACCCGATTTACGATAAAGCTTTGGGCGGCATTGTGCGGTTAGATGATCGCATCAATATTTGCCGTGAAAAGCAGTCGGGCGAAACGCCATTGCCAGCCTATTCCGCTGAATTGATTGCCTTGGAAACGTTTGTGCGGCATCTGGCGGTGGGTGAACCGGTGAATGTGCAAACCGATGGCGAAATGGCGGATTTGCTGAAAAAAGGCGAGGAGCTTTATCACATACGCTTTGGCTTGATTGATATGTCGTGCGCCCATTGCCATGACAGTTATCCGGGGCAATTTATTCGTGGGCAAAAGATCAGTCAGGGGCAGGGTAATGGTTTCCCCGCTTACCGTTTGGATACCGGCGAAATGGCAAACCTCGACTTGCGGATTAAGCAGTGTTTGGTGTTGATGCGTGCCGAGCCGTTTGCGCCGGATGCGGAAGAAAGTAAATTGTTGGGGGCGTATCTTATGGCGCGTTCCAACGGGTTGAAGATTGAAACGCCTGCCATTAGGTATTGATTGTTTTTAGAGCAACTCATGCCCCAGCATATCGCCTTCGGTATTCATGTGGATTTCGCGTACTTGCGGCATCCGCTTGAGAATGTAGGCTGCCATTAGCGTCCCGCTTTTTTGATTGCCATTGGAAAGTGCCGTCAGAATTTTGTCTGCCACAATTTGACAACGTTGTTCCTGATCGGGGTTGTCTACCCACTTCCGGCTCATTTGATAGCCTTTGCTCATGTCCCGATCCATTTGGGCAAAAAAGTCTTCGCCTTCTGTCAGCATAAAATCTGGCACGTCAATATCGCGTGTGGTGTCGTTGATTTGTATCCGTAATTGCATCACTCTTTAACCTATGCTTCTGTCTTGCGGGCAGATTACCCGATTCCGGCTTTGAAAGGAAATGCCATGCTCTTACTGATTAAAAATGTTCTTGATGCACAGCGTGTGAAAGAAGTGCAAGAATTGCTTGCCACGGGTGAATTCGTGGATGGGCGCTTTTCGGCGGGGATGGAGGCGGCTAAGGTGAAGTACAACCAAGAGCTTTCCCCGAACAGCCCCTTGCATCGGCGTTTGAATGCGATGGTAATGTCGCCCTTGGTGCAACACCCGGAATATCAGGCAGCGGTGATGCCGTTGCGGGTGGCAACGGCGTTTTATGCCCGTTATTTGCCGGGGATGACGTATGGTTTCCACGTAGACGATCCGGTCATGGGGCCAATGTCGGGGCGTTACCGTACCGATGTGTCTACGACTGTTTTTCTGAATGACGACTACGAAGGGGGAGAAATCGTCATCCGTACCGCTTATGGGGAAGAAAAAATACGCGGGGAAGCTGGTGATGCAGTGGTATATGATTCTGGCAGTTGGCACAAGGTCGCGGAAGTGACCAAAGGTTTTCGTTTGGTTGCGGTTACGTGGGCGCAAAGTTTGGTGAAAGATCCGCAGCAACGTGAGTTGCTCTACCAATTAGCCAAAGCCCGCGAAGGCGTGATAGCAAAATTACCCCAGTCAGATGAGGCTGCCAGCGTCAGCACCGTGCATATTAATTTGCTGCGGATGTGGAGTGAGGTGTAGTGACTAACGCAAATCCACCACTAAGCTGAAAATTCCTATTCTTTATCTGGAATGTAGTTTGCATCTTACACTGCTTTATGTAGAAAAAGGAAATGGCGTAGGTGCAACTACAAGGAGTTTTGCGTGGCGCAACTGATAATCAAAAAAGTGTCGTGGTGGGAACGTCATGCCAAACAGCTCGTGATCTGGGGGCCGATAGCGGCTGTGCAGGCCAGCACGTTGGCAGGTTTAGGGTATTTCTACCAGCGTCTTACGGCGTTGGAGGCAAATGAGGCGTTGTCTCCAACCCCATCGGTGTTAAGCAGTACCTTACAAGATGTAAAGCCGCTGCACGTGGTGCGCACGAGCCGCGTTCCGCTGCCGCCACCGCCCACTCAAGTGGTGCGTATTCCCGTTGCATTGAATAGTCCTGCTGTGATCGACTTGATGCGCGTGGGACAAGATTTCTCGGCAGTATCAGTCACCCGCTCCGTTGCCGTTAAGCAAAAAACGGCGCTGACACCGAAGTCAATGGTTAAAAAGTTTAAAGCCATTCAGGCCAGCGATGATGAGCGGGTGGCACAAGCCAATCGTTCGGAAGTTTTCATAAAACAACCAGTAAGCGAGGCCAACCTCCAATTTGCGGCAAATTTCCAAGAAAATGCGGAGGCGGGGGTTTCTGTGGCGATTCCCGATGAAGTGCCACGTGGTCAGCCTTTACCGGTGGGGACAGTCGCTTGGATTTATTTGGGAGAGTTGCGTGAGCAAGGTTGGCATGGGCAGCGTTTACATATTGCACCAGACAGTGGCCTGCCTGTTATTGGCGGGCAATATCGCACCCAAAAAATTCACGGCATTTATGATCAGCCTTATGGCAAGCGCACCATGGGTGGTTTTCAGCAAGGTGATATGGTCAAGATTTTGGATGTGCGCTATGAAGCAACTTTTGGTGTCTGGGCACAAGTACGTAAAGTGCGTTCGGTAGGCAAGCCGGGCTGTGTCACGTGTACTCAATAGCCTAATGCAGTCGCCCGCCGCATTAAAAAAGCCGCTGAAAAGCGGCTTTTTAGTATCTGAAGCTGTAACAGCTTATTTCCAGAAATTCGCTTCTTTAGAAGCCATTTCACGGACTTCATTAGTCAGTTCCTGATAACGTTCGCGGTAAGCTTTCCACTCACCAACGTAGTACTCTTCAGCACTGAAATTACCTGATTGTTCATATGCAGTAAATTTGCGCTGCATTTCAATCATTTCGCTGATCAGCTCTTGCTTAGTGCTCATGTCCGATGCCTCTCTAAAATTAACCAAATCCTAATAACAGGATAAACGGATTCACGTAAAAGGGGGAATACCCCCTTTCGGGTAGAAATCAATAGCCGCCTTTGCGGTTAGTCGCTGGCAGACCAGCCACTTTCAGACCTTGCTTGCTCGGTGCGCGTGGGAACAGGGTGTACATGTCTTTACTGGTCAGCTTTTTGTCGCCCCACTGATCAGCCATGGCTTTCTGGATAATGCGTTCCATTGGCTGCGTGCCGCCGTTGTTGATGTATTGATCACGCAGGTAATTAATAACATCCCAGTGCTTTTCAGTCAGTTGACCAATGCCTTCTTCGTTGGCAATAACCTGTGCAACTTCTTCAGTCCAGTCATTCAGGTCAACCAAATAACCAGCTTCGGTGGTTTCGATGGTTTTGCCGTTTACTTCGTAAGCCATGTTTGATTCCTCATGCAAAAGTGAATGTTGCCATTCGATGAAATTCTTGACCGCAAAATTATACGAAAAAGCAGTGCGCCTCCCATTCCTCAAAAGGGATAGGGGGAAAGGTGCGTGACTATTCCGTTGGTTTCAGGGTTTTAATGCCTTTGTGCGGCATAAACAGCCCGCAACCCAGCTTACGCCCATCGCCTAAGCCGTATTGCTGCAAGCGAATGGAAGGATCACTGTCCAAATCCGCCAGCATCAAGTGACGGGTGTGTAACACGCCTTGCGGGGTACGCAGTGCGTGACTTTTGCCGCACAGCATCTTTTTCACTTTGAAATCCGCTACCCGTTTTACTTCTGCTGCCATGCGTTGCAAGAAGCTATTTTCGTCTTCCGCCGCATCCGAGAGCACGTAACGCGCAAAAATCACCGAGGTATGCACGAAAGGCTTTTCCTTCATATCCCGCAAGCCGACCGCGTAGCCATTCACATCTAAGGTTGTGCCGACGAGTGCTTGTGTTTCAGGGATGCGCGATTTGGGGATGCGTAAAAACATCCGCGTGCGCCGTGACGGTAGCAGGAATTGGTTGCTCGCATCATCGGGGCGTTCCCAGCCATTGCCACTTTCAGCAACGTGAATCGGGTGTACACCCGCGACGACTTCATCGGCAAACCACGGTAGGGCTTGCTGGACGGCTTGTGCCAAATCCCACGCATGATCCAGCGGCAATTGTTTGCACGCAATCGCGAAACTCACGTCCAGCACGTCATCGGATGCTTGATAGGGGAGGGTCTTGTCTTCGTCTTCCTGCCAAAACATGTCGCTTACCTCGCCGACGAAAAAGTGATTTCCAACTGGTCGTACCAGTCTTCGGGGCGGTCTTTATAGCCGGGTGGCTCAATATCAATCTGGAAAAAGATTGAGCCGGTTTCTAAAGCGCGTTGCTGCACGATTTGCTTTAGCTCCTCGAAATTGCTGATTTTGTCGCCGTCTACCATCAAAATTTGGCTTAAACTGAGCATAGTGTCTCCTTAGGTTCTCTAACCCGATCAAAATAACGTCCGCGATACAGTAGGCGGGTTTGTGTCGGGTCGTCGCTGTCTTTAAATGCAGTGCGGTTGTGCAGCACGTTGTTGCACAACAAGCCTTCGCCTGCCTGTAATGTGTACCTTATTTTGTAAGGTGAGTCCTGTTGCCATAAATTCAATAGGAATTCAGCGGCTTCGCGTGTCATGGGGTCATCACGCCAGATCACATTGCGCTGGCGGGCGGAATAACGCATGTGCAAATGACCCGCAGCGGTGACGCTAAACACCGGGCCGGATTGTTCGGGGCGAATGATTTCCTCGTTCAGGACATTGGCGGGAATCGTGAACGCATTCGGGTGCATCAAGGCGTGGATGTAATCAGGGTTGGCATCGCGCAATAAAATGTAAGCAATCTCATGATCCATCAACCAGCTTTCACCGCCTTCGAGTGCGGGTTGGGCGCAATGCAGCAACATGCCGTGAATTTGTTCTTCGGGCAGGTTGTAGTAACCGTCGGTATGCCAGCTCAGCGGTTTGTTGGTGTAGGGAATGTAATCGTGCTGCCCCGCGTGCGAAGTAACATGCAAAGAAGTAAGGCTATCTTCATCCGCGCACAAATTACTATCCAAGCGCGACAGCCCCACTTTTTGCCCCAGACGGTGTACATGGCGTTTGCTACGTAAGTCGCCTTGCAGGAAGCGGTACAACGCAAAATTGTATTGTTGGCAGGTAGCTTGCAACCGCGTGAGCTCTGCATCGGTGGGATTTTCGGGGTCTTGGATGGGAATCAGCATTCGTTCCAACGCTAACGGATAGGCGGCTAACTTTTTTGTCCGCCATGTCTGATAAGTATCTAAGCTTTTGATATGAAAGGGTGAGCTTTGCATTTGACAGACCTCGATAAAGACCGTTGCTAAATCCAGCTATTTGCAATATTAAAAAATCCGAATATGCTATTGTACCGCTGCCAGTGGACTATTTTTGATTATGTTAAGCACCTATCCCCTTAGGGATACAGCATGGATTCAGCTAACACCCCATGGGTGAGATTCTATGATGCAGGCATGACGCATACACTTAGCCCACTCGCAAATAGAGCGAACACCGTTACGCGACCCGTTTTTGATTTGATCTTTCCCTTGGCTTTTGAGTTGTAGAGCTGGTCAAGAGGAAACGCCATTGCAATCGTTTACTGAGGAGGCAGGTATGGCAACGAACAATTATCCAACGCCGATGCTGGATGTACTGGAAGAAGGCCCATGGCCTAGCTTCATCAGCGGTTTCAAGAAACTGCGTGATGAGCATCCAGATGAGCGCATCCGCAATGTCGTCAACGGCCTGATGGGTCAGTTGGAGCATTCTTACGAAACCAAAATGGGCTACTGGAAAGGTGGTACTATTTCTGTCTTCGGTTACGGCGGCGGCATTATCCCGCGCTTCTCTGAAGTCGGTCACATGTTCCCGGAATCCAAAGAATTCCACACTCTGCGTGTACAGCCACCGGCTGGTAACTACTACACCACTGACATGCTGCGCCAATTGGCGGATAGCTGGGAAAAGTGGGGTTCTGGTTTGCAGACTTTCCACGGTCAAACCGGCAACATCATGTTCATCGGTGCGAACAGCGTCAACTTCCAACACTTCTTTGATGAAATCAATGAATACGGTTGGGACTTGGGTGGTGCAGGCCCTTGCGTGCGTACAGGTATGTCTTGCGTCGGTGCTGCCCGTTGCGAAATGTCTAACTGCAACGAACACGCTATCCATCGCCGTCTGATGAATAACTTCACGGATGACGTGCATCGCCCGGCTCTGCCTTACAAGTTCAAGTTCAAAATTTCTGGCTGCCCGAATGACTGCCAGAACGCGATTGAACGTGCGGACTTCGCCGTTATCGGTACTTGGCGTGATGACATGAAAGTCAACCAAGAAGCCGTTAAAGAAATGATCATGAAGAAAGCCAAAGAGATTGGCAAAGAAGGTGATCGTTCTGCGGGTCGTCAATACATGTTCGACAACGTTATCAGCCGCTGCCCAACGCAAGCGATCAAGCTGAACGATGACGACACCATTACGGTTGATAACAGCAACTGTGTGCGTTGTATGCACTGCCTGAACGTTATGCCAAAAGCACTGCAAGTTGGCGACGACAAAGGCGTAACCATCTTGATCGGCGGTAAGCGTACCCTGAAAATCGGTGACTTGATGGGTACAGTGGTTATCCCATTCATGAAGCTTGATAACGAAGAAGATTACGAGCGCATCGTTGAACTGGCTGCTTCCATCATCGACTTCTGGGCTGAAAATGGTCTGGAGCACGAGCGTTGCGGCGAAATGATTGAGCGTATCGGTCTGGTGAACTTCCTTGAAGGCATCGGTATCGACCCAGATCCAAACATGATCAAGCAACCACGTAACGTTTCTTACGTGCGTACTGACGGTTGGGACGAAGCTGCTGAAGCTTGGTTCAACCGCAAGCGCGAAGAGAAAATGGCTGCTGCTGCCTAAGACGGCACTTCGCAACAAGGCAGTGTTTAACCCTGCCTTGTTGCCCAGATTATTGATAAATTTGAGTTTGACGGAGGCTTCACATGGCCGCACCAGAAATGCGCGATCCTATTGAATCTGGATGCCCGGATGGTTTCCAGTACATGCACCCAGTTATGCGCCGTAACTTCGGCCTGTGGGCATATCACGAAGACCCACGCCCAGGCGTTTTGGTTCACGTATCCAAAACTGGCGAAAAAGTTTGGACAGTTCGTGCCGGTACTCAACGTATCCTCGACGTGTTCACCCTGCGTAAGCTGATGGACATCGGCGATACTTATGGCGAAGGTTATGTTCACTTCACCATTCGTTCTAACATCGAATTCCAAGTGGCGGACGGCGCGAAAGTCGAACCACTGGTAAAAGCATTGGAAGATGCTGGTTTCCCAGTCGGTGGTACACGTAACTCTGTTACTTCACTGTCTCATACTCAAGGTTGGTTGCACTGCGACATTCCGGGTACTGACGCATCCGGCGTTGTGAAAGCGATGATGGATGAGTTGCTGCCAGAGTTTAAAGCATGGAACATGCCTAACCGCGTACATATCACCACGTCTTGTTGCCAGATCAACTGCGGCGGTCAGGGTGATATCGCGATCAACGTTCAACATACCAAGCCACCGAAAATTAACCACGCGCTGGTTGGTAACGTGTGCGAACGTCCTTCCGTTGTGGCACGTTGCCCAGTTGCAGCGATTCGTCCTGCGATGGTTGATGGTAAGCCTTCCTTGGAAGTTGATGAGAAGAAGTGCATTTGCTGCGGCGCTTGCTACCCACCATGCCCTCCAATGCAGATCAACGATCACGAAGCTACTCAATTGGCAGTTTGGATTGGCGGTAATCACTCCAATGCGCGTGGCAAGCCTACTTTCCAACGCTTGGTTGCAGCGGGTATCCCGAACAACCCACCACGCTGGCCTGAAGCGACTGCGATTGTTAAAAAGATTCTCGCTTGCTACAAAGAAGGTGCGAAAGATTGGGAGCGTATCAATGAATGGGTTGAGCGTATCGGCTGGCCGCGTTTCTTTGAAGTCACTGGTTTGCCATTCACCAAATATCACATCGATAACTGGCGTGGTGCGCGAGCGAATCTGAACTCTTCAACGCACATCCGCTTCTGATCGACAACGGTACGAGGAATAGCACGGAATGAAATACACAATTATGGTTAACGAAGGCCCGTATCAGCACCAGTCTGCTGATACCGCACTTCAGTTTGCCCGCGCTGTACTGGAGAAGGGACACGAAATCTTCCGTGTATTCTTCTACCACGATGGCGTAAATAATGGCACACGTCTGAGTGTTCCACCGGCTGATGACCGTCTGATCCAAAAGTCTTGGTCAGAACTGGCTGAGAAGCACGGCTTGGATTTGGTTATCTGTATCGCAGCCGCACAACGTCGCGGTTTGATGGATGCCGATGAAGCCAAGCGTCAGGGTTTGGATGCTAACAACATTGCTCCCGGCTTCCGTATTTCGGGCTTGGGTCAATTGGTTGAAGGCGGTATCCAGTCTGATCGTTTAGTCGTGTTTGGCGATTAAGGAGCTGAAAAATGTCTACAAAGAATTTTTTGTTTGTCAATCGTAAAGCTCCTTATGGTACGGTCTACGCACTGGAAGCCTTGGAAGTCGTACTGATTTCTGCTGCGTTTGAGCAAAATGTTAGCTTGGCATTCATCGACGACGGTGTTTACCAAATTACCAAAGGCCAAAACAGCAAAGAAACCGGTATGAAGAATTTCTCACCGACTTTCCGCGCATTGGGCGACTACGACATTACTAAGTTGTATGTCTCTACCGAGTCTTTGGCAGAACGTGGTCTGACGGTTGATGACCTGATGGAACTCACTTACGAAGACGCTGATGATGATTACGCTGAAAAGCCTTCCATTATTCTGGTCAACCGCGAGGAAATGGCTGCAATGATGGCAGAGCAAGAAGTGATTTTGAGCTTCTAACGGAGGATTTGAACATGTCTATGTTACATATTGTCAACAAGTCCCCGTTTGAACGTGTGGCTTTTGAGAGCTGCTTGGCTCATGCCAAGGCAGGTGATTCGATCCTGATGATTGAAGATGCCGTGGTTGGTGCAGTCGACGGGTCAAGCTTTTCTGGTAAAGTAAAGGCTGCGATGTCTGATAAGACTGTGTATGTGTTGGGTGCAGACCTGGCAGCACGCGGTTTGGAAGGCAAAGTAATGGATGGGATTGTGAGCGTTGATTACGCAGGTTTTGTAGACCTGACGGCAAATAACGATACCACCCAAAGCTGGCTGTAAGTTTTAACATTTTTTGACAGGAGGCCACACAATGGCATCAATTAACGTTGGCGGTAAAGACATTCCGTTGGACGAAGAAGGCTATCTGGAAAACCTGAACGACTGGACTCCAGAAGTTGCAGAAGTTCTGGCTAAAGGTGAAGACGTAACGCTGACTTCTGAACACTGGGAAATCCTGAATTTCCTGCGTGAATACTATGAAGAGTATCAAATCGCTCCAGCGGTTCGCGTTCTGACTAAAGCAGTTGGTAAGCGTTTGGGTGCTGACAAAGGTAACTCTAAGTACCTGTACAGCCTGTTCCCATACGGCCCTGGCAAGCAAGCGTGTAAATACGGCGGTCTGCCTAAGCCAACTGGTTGCGTGTGATTATATAGAGTTGCTCCGGTTCGCGCCGGAGCCTCTTCTTAAGCCCTGTTGTTGACAGGTTTTCAGAAGAGAGACTAATGACTTCAGGAGTACGCAGTGACATTCGTAAGTATCCTTTACGGACTGTTGTTTTGGGCGGCAACGTTAATTTTGATTGGCGGTGTGGCTGTAAAAGTCCGTCAATACTGGAACACCCCAGCCCCATTGAAGATTCCGACCACACCCGCACCGGTTACGCAGGGCGGTGTTGTATGGCGCATGTTCCGTGAAGTGGTGTTTTTCCAGAGCTTGTTTCGTTCAAACAAAACCTTGTGGTTGTTTGCGTTCTTGTTCCACATTTCTTTATGGTTAGTGTTGATTCGCCATAGCCGCTATTTTGTGGATATGAACGAACTCTTGGTGTTTATGCAACCATTTGGTCGTTACGCAGGTTTTACAATGGTATTGGGTTTGGCAGGTCTGTGGGCGCGTCGCTTCCTCGTTGATCGCGTGCGTTATATTTCCGCGCCATCTGACCATTTGATGTTGGCACTACTGATTGCGATTGGTGTAAGCGGTCTGATGATGAGTTTTGTTGCTCATGCGGATGTCACTCAAGTTAAAGCATTTTTCGGTGGCATGTTGACCTTCGGTTTCTTTGGTGAGGCCGGTCTGCCAGCCGACCCGATTGTATTGGTACATTTGTTGTTGGTGGCATTGCTGATGATTATCTTCCCGATCAGTAAGTTGCTGCACGCACCGGGTGTGTTTTTCAGCCCGACTCGTAACCAAGTGGATAACCCGCGTGAAAAACGCCATGTATCCGGCTGGGCATTGGAACTGGAACGTCAAGGTAAAAACTACCTCGACGAACTGAAGAAATAAGAGGTAAGCACCGTGGCTGATTACGAAGTTCCAAAGTTGACGGGCGAAGGGTATTGCGAAATTCCCGCAGTACGCGAAGGGGTGATGGAGAGCAAAGGCCCTTTCATCGCCAAGCCAGATTTCCAAAAAGCACTGCATTTTCCGGATGATTTCGCTGAAATCGGTGCGTTAGTGCCGAACTGGAAAGAACGCGCACTGGGTAAAATGGCTGATTTGAAAAGCCGTTACCGTTCGCTACAAGTTTTTCTCGATATTTGCGTTAAGTGTGGTGCGTGTACAGATAAGTGCCATTACTTCATCGGTACATCTGACGCAAAGAATATGCCCGTGGCACGTCAGGATTTGTTGCGCAAAGTTTATCGCCGTTACTTCACGTTTGCGGGTAAATATTTCCCCAAACTGGTCGGTGCAACCGACCTGACTGAAGAAGTATTGGCTGACTGGTATAACTATTATCACCAGTGTTCACAGTGCCGTCGTTGTTCCGTATTCTGCCCTTATGGCATTGATACGGCTGAAATTTCAATGGCAGCACGTGAAATTCTTGACCACGTTGGTTACGGTCAAAAGTATTGTAACGAGATTATCGGTAAGGTCTTTAAGATCGGTAATAACCTCGGTTTGCCAGGCCCGGCACTGTTCGACACAGTGGAAGGTTTGGAAGAAGACGTTGAAGCAGATACTGGCATTAAAGTCCGTTTTCCGCTGGATGAAGACGGCGCGGAAGTGTTGTTGGTAACGCCATCGGCAGACTTCTTTGCAGAACCGCATATCGACGGTTTGGTTGGTTACGCGAAAGTGTTCCACGAAACTGGCGTGACTTGGACGATGAGTACCATTGCGTCAGAAGCGGGTAACTTTGGCATGTTCATCGGCTCTTACGAGACCATGCGCCGGGTTTCTTTGCGGGTTCGCGAGGCGGCGATCAAGCATAAGGTTAAGCGCATTGTGTTTGGCGAATGTGGTCACGCATGGCGCGTGGCGTACAGCTTCTTGAATACCTTGGCAGGACCGTTTGATTTCTTGGATCAGCGTTACCCGATTCCACAGCACATTCTGGAATTCACGTGGAGTCATATCCAAGCCGGTAACTTACAAATCGACAAGACCGAGAATGACGATAAAGTATTGACCTTCCACGACTCGTGCAACGTCGCGCGTGGCAGCCGGATGGGTGATTACCCCGGCGGTCAGTTCGACATTCCACGTAACGTTATCCGTGCGGTCTGTAACAACTTTGTGGACATGCCAGCCGATACCATTCATGACGCGACCTTCTGTTGCGGTGGCGGTGGCGGTTTGTTGACCGATGACTTGATGGAAATTCGCGTGAAAGGCATTCAGCCGCGTGCTGAAGCCCTCAAACACGTGACTACGCACAATGGTGTGACGCACATGGCGGCAATTTGTGCGATTTGTAAATCACAGTTTACGAAGGTGTTGCCGTATTACGGTTTCACGATGGATCAAATTGTTAGTGTTCACCAGTTGGTGAGTAACGCGCTTGTCCTGCAACGGCAAGTGTCCGTGCAGGCACGTCCCGACGATGAAGACGGTGACGAAGACTAAATTACGACATTTATTTCCTCACGGCATAGCCGGGAGCGGATTGAAATTAACAGGAGATAGGCATGGCAACCGCAGCTCACGACAGCAAGCTTTCAGGTCAAGGTCACACGTACCGTCGTTTTAAAGATGGCGACCACGAATGGGATAATATGCACGACAAAATATTTGTCGCGGATACTAGTCACAAATGCCCTACCTACATTCACAAAACACCACCTTGCCAAGGTAGTTGCCCATCAGGTGAAGATATCCGTGGTTGGTTGCAAATTGTGCGTGGCATTGAGAAGCCACCTGTTGGTATGACTATGCAGGAGTACGCTTTCCGCCGTTCCACCAATGCTAACCCGTTTCCATCCATGATGGGTCGTGTTTGCCCTGCGCCTTGTCAGACTGGCTGTAACCGTAACGACGTTGACGATTTCGTCGGCATTAACTCGGTTGAGCAGTACATTGGTGACAGCGCGATTGCGGCTGGCTTCAAGTTTGAAGCACCGGCTGAATTGAGCGGCAAGAAAGTGGCTATCGTCGGTGGCGGCCCTGCGGGTATGGCGGCTGCGTATCAGTTGCGTCGCATGGGTCATGCTTCTACTGTCTTTGAACAACACCCTGAACTGGGCGGCATGATGCGCTACGGTATTCCGGGCTATCGCGTACCACGCGACAAGCTGGGTGCAGAAATGCAACGCATCATCGATATGGGTGACATCACTATCAAGTGCAACACCACTGTCGGCAAAGACGTAACCATTGAAACACTGGAAAGTGATTTCGATGCAATCCTGTGGACTGTTGGTTGCTGGAATGGTCGTGGCCTGTTCGTTGACAAGTTTGCTGAAACGCCAAACTGCGTGTCTGCGGTTGACTTCCTCGAAGCCTATAACAAAGGCACGATGAAATATACCGCACCTCGCGTAGTGTGCGTGGGTGGTGGTGATACCTCCATCGACGTGGTTTCCGTATCTCGTCGTATCGGTACACTGGCTAACTACGCTGAAAATGCTGAAGATTCCGCGACGGGTAAACTGGTTCATGGTGAAGTTGGTGAAAAAACTGCTTCTGCTGTTACTCTGACCACCTTGTTCCCGCTGGATCAAATGACTGCTGCGGAACACGAAGTACAGGACGCGCTGAAAGAAGGCGTAACTATCCTGACGGAAGTGATGCCAACTGCCTTGGTATTGGATGAAAATGGTCGTGCGATTGGCTTGAAAGTGGTCGAGTGCGTGATGAAAGGCAATATGCCTGTCGCGAAAGAAGGCGGCAAAGAAACCATCATCGAAGCCGACATCATCGTTTCTGCTATCGGTCAGTTTGGTAAACTGGACGGTATCGAAGCCCTGAACAATGGTCGCAACCAAATCAACGCCGACGCGCTGTATCAAGTACCGGGTAAGCCTGGTCACTTCGCTGCTGGTGATGCGGTACGTCCGCATTTGCTGACGACTGCGATTGGTCAAGCATCGATTGCGTCTGAAACCATCAATCAGTACTTGCGTGCGGAAGAGCTGAAAAAGCGTCCTAAAGTCGACAAACACCACTTCGACCTGATGGAAAAACTGCACGAAGCCGGTTTGGATCCAGCAAGTTATGAAGATAGTCGTTCGGAAGACATGCGCGGTACTGACGGTGCGAAATACGCGGTTCACAACTACGACGACCGTTCCAAGAACGTGATCGTGCCTTCCAAAGATCTGTTCTTGGGGCACTTCAATACCGTAGCACGTAACCTGCGTACTGAAGACGTACCAACGGCTGAAGAAGTACTGGGTCACTTTGCAGAGCGCATGAACCCACTGGCAGAAGCCGATGCGATTAACGAAGCTAAGCGTTGCATGAGCTGCGGTATGTGTTTTGAGTGTGACAACTGCGTTATTTACTGCCCGCAAACTGCCGTTTACCGCGTGCCTAAGAAACAGGCGACACTGGGTCGTTATGTTGCAACCGATTACGCCAAATGTATCGGCTGCCATATCTGCGCAGACGTTTGCCCAACTGGGTACATCGAAATGGGTCTGGGCGAATAAGCGTCCTTTCCATGAGTGCAGGCTCGACAGGAATCAGCATGACTAGCAAGTTTTCAAGCGTATTTCTGGCAGCAACGTTGGCTTTTGCCACGCTGTTGGCAGGTTGTAGCAAAGCCCCTACGGAGGCTGACCTCAATCTTGCCACAGCAAAAGCAAAGGCTGATCAGTGTGTTGAACCAGAAGATGTTATCCGTACCAAACACATGGATCTGCTCATGCATCAGCGTGACGCGACCATGATTGAAGGTATCCGTACCAAACAGCACAGTCTGAAAGAGTGCATTAATTGCCACGTTTCAACGACTAAGCAAGATGGTACGCCTTTGCATTACGGTGACAAGGAACATTTTTGTACCACCTGCCATGCGGCGGTGGGGCAGAAAATTGACTGCTTCCAATGTCATGCTGATCGTCCGCAAATTGATCAAGATCCGAATTATCAGCATACCGTTGGTAGTGCAGCAGGCCATCACTTTACGCAAGGTGTGACGGCAGCAGCAGCACCGACAGCGGCTGAAGTTCAAATGGTGACGCAACTACAACAAGGAGCTGCGAAATGAATCAGAACCGTGTTGATGAATACCGTCGCAATTTTATGACAACCTTGGGTGGGGTTGCGGCAGTGGCTGCGGTTGCCCCCAGTTTTGTCTTGCAAACTGCACACGCCGCTGGCGAAGTTGCCGCGAAACCCGTTGATCAAGCAGTCACTAATGCCAAGCGTTGGGGCATGTTGATTGACGTGACCAAACTCACCGATGGTGGGGCAGGCATGGTGGCAGCGTGCAAAAAAGAACACGGTTGGGGCGATGAAACCCATTCCGCTGACACCCAAAAAGCGCATTGGGCGCGGGTGGTGAAAGTCACGGATAAATTGACCAAAAACAGTTTCAGCTTGCCGGTGATGTGCCAGCATTGCGAAAATCCACCGTGCGTCGATGTTTGCCCGACAGGTGCATCCATGAAGCGTGCGGATGGCATTGTGCAAGTCAACAAGCACATTTGTATCGGTTGCCGGTATTGCATGATGGCTTGCCCGTACAAAGCACGCAGTTTTGTGCATGAAGCCTTGCAAGATCAAAAGCCGCATTCCCCACGGGGCATGGGTACGGTGGAATCCTGCAATATGTGTGTTCATCGCATTGACGAAGGCAAGTTGCCCGCGTGTGTGGAAGCTGCACCGGATGCGGTGATTTTCGGCGATTTGAATGACCCGAACAGCGCGGTCAGCCAAGCGATGAAAACCATCGGTGGTAAACAAATCCGTGCCGATCTCGGTTTGAACACTGGCGTGCGTTACCACGGCATCTAACGGAAAGGACGTAAACAGCAATGGCTAGTCAAGCAATCATTTTCCGCGAAACCAAAGACAGCAAGGGTTTTTATATCCTGCTGGCGGTTTTGGGTGCATTCCTCGCGCTGGGTGCGCTGGCATTTTTCCACGCTGAACATCATGGGCATCATGTTACTGGCATGACTAATCAAGTTGTTTGGGGTTTGCCACACGTGTTTGCGATTGGTTTGATCGTCGCAGCATCGGGTGCATTGAACGTCGGTTCAATCGGCACAGTATTCGGCAAGAAAATCTATCAACCAATGGGGCGTTTGTCGGCATTGCTGGCGATTTCGTTGCTGGTCGGTGGTTTGATCGTGCTGGTGTTGGATTTGGGTCATCCTGATCGTTTGATCATTGCCATGACCACTTATAACTTCAAGTCGATCTTCGCGTGGAACATCATTCTGTATAACGGTTTCTTAGCGTTATCAGCGGTGTATATCTGGACAATGATGGATCGTAAGGTCAAGAAGTTTTACAAGTTGGCGGGGGTTGCGGCATTTACATGGCGTTTGATCCTGACCACTGGTACGGGTTCAATCTTCGGTTTCTTGGTGGCGCGTGATTTCTACAACTCTGCGGTCATGGCTCCGTTGTTTATCGTGATGTCATTTGCAATGGGTTTGGCGGTTTTCATTCTGGTGCTGCATTTCGCTTATAGCTGGACAGGTCGTCCATTGGGTGATGTGGTGATGAATCGCTTGCGTTACCTGCTGGCTGTGTTCATTGGTGGTGTATTGTTGCTGGAAGGTGCGCGTCATTTCACCGGTTTGTACATTGCGCAGAAAGCGGGTGTGGAAAACTTTATTCTGTTCGACGGCGGTGTTTACACGCAGTTGTTCTGGGTTGGGCAAATCCTGTTGGGTAGTTTGTTGCCACTGTCGCTGATTTTCTGCCGCAAGTTGGCAAATAACCGCGTGGCGTTGTTGTTAGCCGCAGCGTTCACTATCGTGGGTGGCTTTGCGCAACTGTATGTGATTTTGATTGGTGGACAAGCGTACCCGTTGACCTTGTTCCCCGGTGCTGAGGTTTCCAGTGATTACTTTGACGGTGCGATTAATGCGTATGCGCCAACTATCTGGGAATTGATGTTGGGTCTTGGCGGTGTGGCACTCGCGTTGGTCATGGTGACTATCGGGATTAAAGTGCTGCGGTTCTTGCCGGACTCTTTGTCAGATGCGGTGGCTGATCCGCATAGTAAGTAAACGATGGCTTCATTTTTGAGTCAGGTGAATTCAAGTAATAAGTGCATAACCCACCAACTTTTCGGCCTCTATGCCGGATAGTTCTCGGAACACCTCGTAAGGTGTCTTGAACCCCAGACACTTCCTTGGTCTGTTGTTGAGTTTATGTACAGCCTCCAGTACCTGTCGGGTGGTCACGTCCAATAGCCCCATTGCTTTAGGGAAGTATTGGCGTAACAGCCCATTGGCGTTCTCATTTTGCCCACGCTCCCACGAATGGTAGGGCTTGGCGAAATACGTTTCGCACCCAATGGCTTGGGCAACTTGCTCATGTTTGGCAAACTCTTTGCCGTTGTCGAAGGTGAGCGTGTGCACCCAATCCTTGAAGCTGTCCAGCAAGGTGATAATGCTGCTGGTTACGGCTTCTGCGGTCTTGTTTGCCACTGGAAAAGCTAGGCGTAGCTTGGATTTGCGTTCATCCAGTGTCACCAGTGCGCCTTGGTGTCCCTTGCCGATCATGGTGTCGGCTTCCCAGTCACCGAGCCGTTCACGCTGGTTGGCTACCGCTGGGCGTTCGTCAATGTCCACTCGGTTGGGGATGCCTTTGACGCTGCCCGTTTTACTGCCGTAACGCTGGCGGTATTTCTTCGTATGGCGGCGCAGGTTCAGGTACAGCTTGCCGCCCGCACGCTTGTCCCTGAGTACATGCTGGTAGATGGCTTCATGGCAAATAGTCGTTTTGCCTTCCGCTTTCAGTCGACCGCTGATCTGCTCAGGACTCCATTGTTGTTCCAGCAGCGTATCAATGCTGACCGCCAGTTCCGGGGTCAACTTGACCGCTTTGGGCTTGTCCGCATGGCGTTGTTGCGCTTTGGTGTGCGCTTGCTTGTGCCGATAGCCGCGTTGCCCTCGGTTGCGGGTCAGTTCACGACTGATCGTCGATTGACTGCGCCCCAAGGTTAACGCGATTGTTGCCGTCGATTCCTTCATCTTGTGCCGGGTTTCGATATAATGCCTCTCCTCAGAGGTAAGGTGTGTGTAAGCCATGAAGCTCTCCTGTCAGTGGTTTTTCGGGATGCTTTTTACCACATTTTGCCTCTGACCTGATAAGGAAAATCGCATCCCGTCTTGATTAACAGGCTATGCACTTATGATACGAATTCGCCTCATAAAAAAACCGGCCTTGTGTCGGTTTTTTTGTTGTTATTGCTTTGTTTTAGTGGTTGTTCTCCTGCCTCGGAGCAACAGCTTGATCATCTGAAGCTACCCGTTGCAACCACTCAACTTCTGCTGGTGACGACGGCTGATTGGGATGCATCGACAGCTTCTCTGCAACGGATGGAGAAAATAGGGGCGCATTGGAGGTCAGTCGGTGAGTCCATTGCCGTCAGGGTGGGGCGTAATGGACTTGGCTGGGGAGGGGGCTTGCACGTTAATGGTTCTGTCGGGGTACAAAAATGGGAAGGAGACGGCAAAGCACCCGCTGGTGTGTTTCCGTTAGGGATGGCATTTGGTTATGCAGAACTATACCTTACAGCGTCAAGACCTGAACATTTTTAAAGGTTTGAAAATTTGTTGTCATCAACTGGGTCAGTTCTTTCTTGTGATCGGTATCCAGCTTGTCGAGACAGTTGGTGATGGCCGCCTTGAAAGCGGGAAACTTATCATAGTATTTCGAGTACAAGCATTTTTTCTTGACGAACTTCCACAACCGTTCAATCAGATTGAGGTTGGGTGAATAGGTCGGTAAAAATAATAGTTCAATATTGAGCCTTTTCGCACAGGCAAACACGGCTTCACAGCGTTGATACTTGGCATTATCCAAGACCAAAGTGATCGGTATTTTGAGTGCTAACGCTGCAATTTTTTCCAATAATTCACACACGCTGTTAGCGTTGATATAGGAGTCGTTAGTGATCGTGATGAGTTGTAGCGTTATCGCATTGAGTGCGCCCAATACGTTGTAGCGTTGTCGACCACAGGGGGCTTTGATGAATACGCGGGAAAATGACCACAAAAACCCCAGAAACGGTGCTAACACGAAGTGGGCGGCATCGACAAAAAAAGGGCGCGTTTGCCCTCCTTAGCCTCCTGAATGCGCGGTTTTAGTTCATTTTCCAGGAACTTTTCTTGTGCTTCCACATCAGCTTTGGCGGGTATCATCCCCACTTTACGGATGTCCATCCCTATTTTCTTCATAAAGACACGTACCCTGTCCTCACTGCGTTTGATGCCTGTCAGCTCCTCAATCTTAGCGGCTGCCGCCTTGCTGGTTGCGGGGGGATATTCACGAAAATAGGCTTCAATCTTGTCTTTATATGCCATCAAATCACTCTGTGGTTTATTGAATCGTATTTCTTTAAGAGCTTCTAAACCGTTAGGTTGTAGGTAGGCGTTTAGGTAGGCAAGCAGCGTGGCTTCTGTAATCCTTTCCAATCGTTTGATTTCCTTATGCGTCAACTGTTGGGATTTCAGGTACAGCACGGACATTTTCTTACGGACTCTGGGATGAGGATGGCGCTCCTTCCAGTAGAACAGCTCCGCTATCTCATCCTCAGTGAAAGTGATTTTTAATGTCATACATTACTCATGGCTGCTTTTGTTACCAGTCATCTAACCATATTTCCCTGATCAAAAAAACTATTTTATGGCACGGACTGGTATAACACAGATTGAGATACAAATGCCTTATCGAGTCATTGGGGAACGTGACTATTTTATTGATGATGTAAACTCTCCTGATTACAATCGTTGGCGCACGCTTGCGCCAACGTTGTCTAACGAGCCTAAGCAGCACTGGAGGTCATTTGAGCGAATGCGCCGTGATGATCATCAATATGAATATGGTATGATGATTGGTCACAATCTATTCCCAACCTTAGTCGGACGTGGCAGTGCTATTTTTCTGCATGTTTGGCTAAGTCCTGAGACTCCGACTGCGGGGTGTACAGCAATGGCGACTCATGATTTGCTAGATGTATTGAGTTGGTTGCAGTTATACCAGTCCGTGCCATAAAATAGTTTTTTTGATCAGGGAAATATGGTTAGATGACTGGTAACAAAAGCAGCCATGAGTAATGTATGACATTAAAAATCACTTTCACTGAGGATGAGATAGCGGAGCTGTTCTACTGGAAGGAGCGCCATCCTCATCCCAGAGTCCGTAAGAAAATGTCCGTGCTGTACCTGAAATCCCAACAGTTGACGCATAAGGAAATCAAACGATTGGAAAGGATTACAGAAGCCACGCTGCTTGCCTACCTAAACGCCTACCTACAACCTAACGGTTTAGAAGCTCTTAAAGAAATACGATTCAATAAACCACAGAGTGATTTGATGGCATATAAAGACAAGATTGAAGCCTATTTTCGTGAATATCCCCCCGCAACCAGCAAGGCGGCAGCCGCTAAGATTGAGGAGCTGACAGGCATCAAACGCAGTGAGGACAGGGTACGTGTCTTTATGAAGAAAATAGGGATGGACATCCGTAAAGTGGGGATGATACCCGCCAAAGCTGATGTGGAAGCACAAGAAAAGTTCCTGGAAAATGAACTAAAACCGCGCATTCAGGAGGCTAAGGAGGGCAAACGCGCCCTTTTTTGTCGATGCCGCCCACTTCGTGTTAGCACCGTTTCTGGGGTTTTTGTGGTCATTTTCCCGCGTATTCATCAAAGCCCCCTGTGGTCGACAACGCTACAACGTATTGGGCGCACTCAATGCGATAACGCTACAACTCATCACGATCACTAACGACTCCTATATCAACGCTAACAGCGTGTGTGAATTATTGGAAAAAATTGCAGCGTTAGCACTCAAAATACCGATCACTTTGGTCTTGGATAATGCCAAGTATCAACGCTGTGAAGCCGTGTTTGCCTGTGCGAAAAGGCTCAATATTGAACTATTATTTTTACCGACCTATTCACCCAACCTCAATCTGATTGAACGGTTGTGGAAGTTCGTCAAGAAAAAATGCTTGTACTCGAAATACTATGATAAGTTTCCCGCTTTCAAGGCGGCCATCACCAACTGTCTCGACAAGCTGGATACCGATCACAAGAAAGAACTGACCCAGTTGATGACAACAAATTTTCAAACCTTTAAAAATGTTCAGGTCTTGACGCTGTAAGGTATATCAGCTAATCCATTGTTAATACAAATACCTAAAGATCAGTTAGCGACATTGCAACTTTAGGTTTTCCAATAGGTTAACAATGTATTTGTTTGTTCCAGTAAGTAATGCTTACGCCAATGATCCTGTTTGAGTGTCTTAAGCCACTTTTCTAGTTGATGTAGGCAAACGCTTTGACGCTTGTTGTCGTGTTTCGCCCAATCTTTTAGTAAGGCGAGTAGGTGGCTGTCTAAATCCAGATCAAGGTAAAGGGGTTTGGTGTATTCCTGTAAGATGCGATCAAATAAGGCTTGTTGACGTTCAGGCGGTAGCACACTGTAGCATTCCCATAAAATTGTGCAGGAGGTATTCATCAAGCTATAGATGTGCTCTTCGGGGTCTTCCATTTTCTCTGCCAGCTTCGGGAGGAGGCTACTGATTACCGCTAAGCACAAGTCTAAGGTTTCACGCGTTGGGGTAGTAGCTTTGCGTGCAACGTCTAGTAGATTGTGAACGGCGGTCGTCAAACTATTTGCACTGGCGGAATGAACATAGCCATCCACATTAACATGGCGTTGCATCATATCAGCGAGCATTTGCTGGTATTTGGGTTCGGCAGGTTCTTCACTGCCAAGTAAATCTGCAAAACAAATGAGTAATGTGTCTCGAAAGTCACTATCTTGCAGCGCTTTGTCTAACACAAAATCCTTTAGCTCTTGATGAGAGAGCTGTTGGAGAATATGTTCAATTTGTCCTTGACGCGTGGTGGGTTTCACTCAGAAAGCCTGTTCTTTGAGGATATCGGGGCGGTCTGCGTTACGTCGATACAGTACAGCGACGTTTCCGACCCGTTGAATCAGTTGAGACTGGCTATATTGAGTAATTTGCTCAATCATCTCATCTCGTAGTTCCCGATCGCCGACACTCAGTTTGATTTTAATGAGTTGATGGTGGTCAAGTGCCCCAGTGATTTCTTCGAGCACGGTAGGTTTAAGTCCATGCTGACCAATCAGGACAACAGGATTAAGTGTATGAGCACGACTCCGTAGGCGTTTTTTCTGAGTTTCTGTCAATGTTCCAGTCGTTTCCATGATACGCTTCCCTAAATTGACGAAGTGTAATGAGTGATAACACGGCATGGCAAGAAGCAAAAGCAGTCAACGGTGGTTGGGTGAGCATTTTAGTGACGAATACGTCAAAAAAGCGCAACAAGAAGGGTATCGTTCACGGGCGGTCTACAAATTACAGGAAATTCAGGATAAAGATCGCCTTTTACAGTCGGGTATGAAGGTGGTTGATTTAGGTGCAGCACCTGGTGGTTGGAGTCAATATGCAACCAAGTTTGTGGGACAAAAAGGTAGAATTGTTGCTAGTGATATTCTTCCTATTGATCCTTTGCCGTTTGTGGAGTTTGTATTGGGAGATTTCCGTGAGGAATCTGTTTTAACAGAAATCTTGAGTTTGTTAGGAGGGGATAAAGCAGATCTTGTTATTTCTGATATGGCCCCCAATATGAGTGGTGTAGATGCTGTTGACCAACCACGCTCTATACATTTGTGTGAACTTGCACTGGATATGGCACGACAAGTATTAAAGCCCGGTGGTACTTTTTTGGTGAAATTGTTTCAAGGGGATGGCTCTGAGGCGTTTCTCCGTGATGTCCGCAGCAGTTTTAAAACAGTAAAAGTGCGAAAACCGGCTGCATCAAGACCACGCAGCAGGGAGGTTTATGTATTAGCGCAAGGTTTTGTGTTGTAATATCCTAGCAATAGGTGTTGCATATGGATAACGCCAGTTGATAGTGGAGAAGTCACTTGAACGATTTAACCAAAAATTTGCTGATTTGGGCTGTTATTGCTTTCGTATTGATTGCAGTGTTCAGCAAATTCAGTGTTCCGGCTCAGCCTGCTGCTGCTGTGCCCTACTCGGACTTTTTGACGAATGTTCGGAATGGGAGTGTCAAGGAAGTTGACATCAAAGGGCAGAAAATTATTGGACTTGACAGTAACAATAGCCGATTTATTACATATAGTCCGCCAAATGACGCTAAGTTAGTTGATGATTTGGTCGCTAATAAAGTTAAGTTCCAAGCATCACCGCCAGAAGAGCGCTCTGTGCTTTGGGATATTATCATTAGCTGGGTACCTTTCCTGCTGATCATTGGCTTGTGGATTTATATCATGCGTCAAATGCAAGGTGGTGGCGGTGGACGAGGGGCTATGTCTTTCGGCAAAAGTCGCGCTCGCATGATGACTGAAGACCAAGTTAAAGTTAATTTCAATGATGTGGCTGGTTGCGAAGAGGCCAAAGATGAAGTTGCTGAGCTGGTTGAGTTTCTGCGTGATCCGGGTAAATTCCAAAAACTTGGCGGTAAGATTCCGCGTGGCGTATTGATGGTGGGGTCACCGGGCACGGGTAAAACCTTGCTGGCAAAAGCCATAGCAGGTGAAGCTAAAGTGCCATTTTTCAGTATTTCCGGCTCCGATTTTGTGGAAATGTTTGTCGGCGTCGGAGCTTCCCGTGTACGTGATATGTTTGAGCAAGCTAAGAAACATGCGCCGTGCATTATTTTCATCGACGAAATTGATGCGGTAGGTCGTCAGCGTGGTGCTGGTTTAGGCGGTGGTCATGATGAACGTGAGCAAACCCTTAACCAATTACTGGTCGAGATGGACGGTTTTGAAGGCAGTGAAGGTATTATCGTGATTGCTGCCACTAACCGCCCTGACGTATTGGATGCAGCCTTGTTGCGTCCCGGTCGTTTCGACCGCCAAGTCGTCGTGCCATTGCCTGATGTACGCGGTCGTGAGCAAATTCTTAAGGTTCACATGCGCAAAGTGCCATTGGGCGATGATGTTAGACCATCCCTGATTGCACGCGGTACGCCGGGTTTCTCCGGTGCTGATTTGGCTAACTTGGTAAATGAAGCTGCATTGTTTGCGGCGCGTGGTAACAAGCGCACCGTTGATATGAATGAGTTTGAGAAAGCCAAAGACAAGATCATGATGGGTGCTGAGCGCAAGTCAATGGTCATGAAGGAAGATGAAAAACTAGCAACGGCTTACCACGAAGCGGGTCATGCCATTGTGGGGTTGAGTGTTCCTGAACACGATCCGGTCTACAAAGTCAGCATCATTCCACGTGGTCGTGCGTTGGGTGTCACCATGTATTTGCCGGAAGAAGACCGTTACAGTGCCAGTAAGCAGCGCTTGGAAAGTCAGATTTCTAGCTTGTACGGTGGTCGTATTGCTGAAGAGCTGATCTACGGTTTAGAAGGTGTTACCACGGGTGCTTCTAACGACATCGAACGGGCGACCAGTATTGCGCGTAACATGGTCACTAAGTGGGGCTTATCCAGCCGCATGGGGCCACTAGCTTATTCAGAAGATGAAGGCGAAGTGTTCTTAGGGCGCTCGGTCACGCAGCATAAACATGTTTCCGATGAAACCGCACATGCTATTGACGGTGAAATTCGCGAAGTGATTGATCGTAACTACACCCGTGCTAAGCAAATCCTCACCGACAAAATGAGTGTGTTGCACGCCATGGCGCAAGCACTGATGAAGTATGAGACCATTGATCGTGGGCAGGTGGATGCGTTGATGCGTGGCGAAACGCCACCACCACCAGCCGATTGGACTGATGATGATTCTTCTGGGGGCAAAGGCACGCCAACGAAATCACGTCCTATTGACGGCAACAAAACCGATAGTGGCGTGATTGGCGGAGCGGCTAGTTCGCATTAAGCTTCGTTAGTATCACACTTCATTGAATCAAGGCGCGAGTATTGCACTCGCGCCTTTTGTTTGTGGAATCACGCAATGGCATGGCAAATCACGCAATCTTCTGTACAGGTAATGGGCATCCTGAATGTTACGCCGGATTCGTTTTCTGACGGTGGTCGATTTCATGCGCGTGACCGCGCCTTACAACACGTTGAGCAAATGTTGTCTGAGGGTGTGGATATTATTGATGTGGGTGGGGAATCCACGCGCCCCGGTGCGGCTTCTGTCTCAATTGAAGAGGAGTTGGAGCGGGTTATTCCGGTGATTGCCGCAATTCGTGAACGTTTTGACGTGCCGTTGTCGGTGGATACCAGCAAACCTGAGGTGATGCTGGCGGCAGTTGGTGCAGGCGCTGATTTAATCAATGATGTGTGTGCTTTACAGCAACCCGGTGCCTTGATAGCCTGTGCGCCGCTTACCGTGCCAGTTTGCCTGATGCATATGCAGGGGCAACCGCGCACCATGCAGCAATCACCTCACTATCACGATGTGGTGCCGGATGTTTCACAATTCTTTCAAGAGCGCATTGCGGCTTGTGAAACGGCTGGAATAGCACGGCAGCGCTTAATTCTTGATCCAGGGTTTGGATTTGGGAAAACTTTGTCGCATAATGTGGACTTATTGCGCGGATTGACGGCGTTTTCTGATTTGGGCTTGCCTATACTCGTGGGGCTTTCACGTAAATCCATGATCGGCACTTTGTTGGATAATCGTCCGATAGAGGGACGTTTGCATGGCAGTGTGGCTGGCGCGGTAATCGCTGCCATGCAAGGCGCAAATATTGTACGGGTACACGACGTGGGCGCAACGGTCGATGCACTCAAAATCGTTAACGCAGTCATGAATAGATAATCAGTAAGGTAGATGGGCTAATGGCAAGAAAATATTTTGGCACGGATGGGATTCGCGGCAAGATCGGGCGCTACCCGATGACACCTGACTTTGTATTAAAATTGGGCTGGGCGGCTGGCAAGGTGTTGGCAAGTAACGGGCATCCTTTGGTGCTGATCGGTAAGGATACGCGGATTTCCGGCTATATGCTCGAATCTGCGTTGCAAGCAGGTTTGGTAGCTGCGGGGGTCAATATCCGTTTGTTGGGGCCGATGCCTACGCCTGCGGTGGCTTATTTAACTCGTGCGTTCCGTGCTTCTGCTGGAATCGTAATCAGTGCCTCGCACAACCCTTACGATGATAACGGCTTAAAGTTTTTCTCTGGTGATGGCACAAAATTACCCGACGAAGTGGAGGAAGAAATTGAACGTTGGTTGGATATGGACTTTAAAACCGTGTCTTCCGACGAACTGGGTAAAGTCGAACGTGCTAAAGACGCGGCGGGGCGTTACATCGAATTTTGCAAACGTGCGTTGCCCAATACGGTTTCCCTGAAAGGCTTGCGGATGGTGGTGGATTGCGCCAACGGTGCGACTTACCACGTTGCACCCGATGTTTTCAAGGAATTGGGTGCGGAAGTCATTGCGATTGGCAACACGCCTGATGGCATCAATATTAATGAAGCGTGCGGCGCAACTCATGTGGATGGTTTGTGCGATGCCGTCTTACGTTATCGTGCTGATCTTGGTATTGCCTTGGACGGTGATGGTGATCGTTTGATTATGGTGGATCAGCACGGTGATACAGTTGATGGTGATGAGATTCTCGCCATTATTGCGCACCATCGTCATGCTGAAGGCAAGTTGCACGGCGGCGTGGTTGGCACGTTGATGAGTAATCTCGGCTTGGAAAAGTCGATTCAGGCGTTAGGCGTACCGTTTTACCGCGCCAAAGTCGGCGACCGCTACGTTATTGAGCAAATGACGCAACACGATTGTGATTTGGGTGGCGAATCCTCTGGGCATATCATTGTACGCAATTTCATCACGACGGGTGATGGTATCATTGCCGCACTGCAAGTGTTACGTGCCATGCGCATGACGGGCAAATCGTTACGTGATCTGAAAAGCGTAATGACTAAGTACCCACAAACGCTGATCAATGTTCCAACAAAGCACAAGATCAATTTGGATGAATCCATCGAGATTCAGGATGCCGTGCGTCAAGTTGAGCAACAATTGGGGAATCGCGGGCGGGTATTGTTGCGTGCATCAGGCACTGAGCCATTGATTCGGGTAATGGTGGAGGGTGAAGACCCCAGCGAAACCGCTGAATTGGCAGCGCAAATCGCCAGTGCGGTACGGGCTGCCGCCTGACCTGCCCGGAATGAAGATTGATTTCCACAGATTATACAGGTAATCTTTCGCCCTTGCTTGAAAGAGAGGTGGAGTTATGCGTCAAAAATTGGTTGCAGGTAACTGGAAACTAAACGGGTCAAAGGCGAGTATCGAGTCTTTGATGGGTGGCATTCTAGCTGGACTGGAAGGCATGGATAATGTGGCGGTGGCAGTTTGCCCACCTTACGTCTACATTCCCATGACGCAGGCACTGGTGGTTGGAAGTCGTATCGGTCTGGGTTCTCAGGATATTGCTGATCAAGACGCAGGTGCTTTCACTGGCGAAGTTTCCGGGGCGATGCTCAAGGAGTTTGGCTGTGACTACGCGATTGTGGGTCACTCTGAACGCCGTGCCATTTACGGTGAGCAAGACGCTGATACTGCACGTAAGTTTGCTGCTGCACGTAAGTATGGCCTCAAACCGATTCTGTGTGTGGGCGAAACGCTGGAGGAGCGTGAAGCAGGCATTACCGAAGCGGTCGTGGCGCGTCAATTGGATGCGGTGATTGCACTGGAAGGTGTGGAAGCATTGACTGACGGTGTGATTGCTTACGAACCGGTGTGGGCGATTGGTACGGGTAAAACCGCTAGTCCGCAACAAGCGCAGGATGTTCATGCGTTTATTCGGGGCAAATTGGCGACGCTGAATGCAGCGGTTGCAGCGAAAGTACAGATTTTATACGGTGGCAGCGTCAAAGGTGCGAATGCTGCTGAATTGTTTGCAATGCCGGATATTGACGGTGGCCTAATTGGTGGTGCATCACTGGATGCCAACGAATTCTTGGCTATTTGCAAGGCCGGTAACTAAGGTTCAAAAAACTATGTTATACAATGTCTTGTTGATCATTTTGATCGTTGTTTCTGTGGCTATGATTGTGTTAATCCTAATGCAACAGGGCAAAGGTGCTGATGCAGGTGCTGCGTTTGGTAGCGGTGCGTCGGGTACGGTATTTGGCTCGCAAGGTTCAGCGAACTTTTTGAGTCGTACCACCGGTATTCTAGCGACCGTCTTTTTCTTGGTGGCATTGGCCTTGGCATTTTTGGCATCAGGGCGCACGCTGGAATCCGTCAGCATTATGCAATCTGCTGCACCAGAAACCAAGACAGAAACCCCGGCAGCACCGTCAAGTGATGTACCACCAGCACCTGCCGCCGAGAAAGCCTCTAGCGATGTTCCGCCTGCTGTTGATGCTAAGCCGTCTAACAAAGTTGAAGAAAAGGCAGTGGTTGATGAGAAAAAACCAGTTGCCGATGTAGGGCAATCGCTTGAATAATCGCCTTACTTACATGACTTGCTCCAGCAGTTGTGCCAGATAGTCAGTTGACCACCCTGCCTGTTTACGACGGACTTTGAGGCTATGTTTGTTGGTTTTGTCATTGCGCAGCAGGTTAGTACCCATGTGGCGCAGGATGGCGAGATTATGTGCGCCATGGTTGCTACGGTTTCTCGCCAAATCTTCCCGCATCAGGACATCCAGCACCCAATGCAACTTGTTTTCGATTGCCCAGTGGGAGCGGACGGCATATTGTGCGGCCTTGGCGATCATCGCCAGTGAACAGATGTAGTGGCGGATGGAATAGGTGGATTTTCCTGCTTTTTCGACCCAGGACTCGATACAGATGATGCTGGCAAGTCCTGCCCATTCCTGCCGTTGTTCCAACCAAGCAACATCGGTGCAAATGCGGCAACGGCGGGTTTCGAGCCGCCCGTGGTCTTTTTCCACCTGGGTGTCTTCATCCAGCACATAACCGGCAGGCGGCTTTTCGAAAAACAGGGCGATGTCTTCTGCTAACGTTTTCTGATTGTCTTTGACTGCCAGTAGGTAATCACCGCCTGCTTCCACGATTTGCTTGGCGATGGCCTTTTGTGTCCCCATCGCATCAATGGTGATCAAGCAGCCTTCAATGTCGAGCTTGCGTAGCAAGGCGGGGATGGCAGTGATTTCATTGGATTTCTGGTCGGTGGCTTCCTGCCCCAGCACTAGATTTTGCTGGTTTGCCCACGCTGACACCAGGTGCAGAGGGTTCTGCCCGTTGCCACCACTGCGCCGTGAGGTTTTGCCGTCAATGTTCAATAGGTCAGCCTCCCCTGCGGACAGGCTGTTTGTCCAACGGATAAACAGTTCCGAAAACAGCTTAGCATTCAGCGCGTTGAACACGTCACTCACCGTGTCATGGCTGGGAAAGCCCCGTGCATAGGGATAATAGCGGCGCAGGAAATCCGCGTTTAGCTTTGCCCAGCGCACCATTTCCACCACATCGTCTGCCCCTGCTAAGCTGCCTGCCAAACCCAGCAATAGGATTTCAGGTAGGGGGTAGAGAACTTTGGCTTGCTGGCGTGGGTCTTCTAAAACTGACAACTGTTCCAGTAGGCGGCTGATAGCGCTGGACGGCAAGTTCGGCATCGGTTTTGTCCTTTCGGGAAAAACCTTATTTATGCATGTTTTGCAACCAAACTTTCAAGCGATTGCCCTGGTTGCCGATGAAAAACCCGTGCAAGAAAAGAAATAGTAGGATAGAATTCGCGCCTGCTTTGCCGACGTGGTGGAATTGGTAGACACGCTATCTTGAGGGGGTAGTGGCGCAAGCTGTACCGGTTCGAGTCCGGTCGTCGGTACCATACATGAAAAGCCTGTCATCGTAAGATGATGGGCTTTTTGCTTTTATACCTAATTCTTGCTAAAACCTGACAATACCCACTTTGGGGAATTAATCTGTGGTTCATGCACCGTTATATTCGACTGTATAACGAAATAGTGATACAAACAGTGTGTGTTTGGAATCATGCATCACAGACAACCGAGTGATTTGGAGAGAACGCTACGGTTTGCACCAGGAGTTAGTATGCTAGGAGAATACCTTCCCATTCTCGTTTTTCTGGCAGTCGGTTTTGGCTTAGCAGTGGTATTGCTAGGTTTGGGTTTGCTTGCAGGCCCGCGCCGACCAGACGCAGAAAAAGATTCGCCATTTGAGTGTGGCTTCCCCGCGTTTGAAGACTCTCGCATCAAATTTGACGTGCGCTACTACCTCGTCGCCATCCTTTTCATCATTTTCGATCTTGAAATCGCCTTTTTGTTCCCTTGGGCCATTGTGCTCGACACCATTGGGGTGTTCGGCATCGTGGCGATGGGTATTTTCCTGACTATCCTGATTGTTGGTTTCATCTACGAGTGGAAAAAAGGGGCGCTGGAATGGGAGTAGAAGGGGTTCTGGAAAAAGGCTTTGTCACCACGACAGCCGATGCCCTGATCAACTGGGCGCGTACTGGCTCGTTGTGGCCGATGACCTTTGGTCTGGCGTGCTGCGCGGTCGAAATGATGCACGCGGGGGCTTCACGTTACGATTTAGACCGTTTCGGTATTGTGTTTCGCCCCAGTCCGCGCCAATCGGATGTGATGATCGTGGCAGGAACGCTGACCAACAAAATGGCTCCGGCGTTGCGTAAGGTCTATGATCAGATGGCGGAACCGCGTTGGGTAATTTCGATGGGTTCTTGCGCCAATGGTGGCGGTTATTACCATTATTCCTACGCGGTGGTGCGCGGGTGTGACCGGATTGTGCCGGTGGATATTTACGTACCCGGTTGCCCGCCAACCGCTGAAGCCCTGCTGTATGGCATTATTCAGTTGCAGAATAAAATTCGTCGAACCAACACGATAGCGCGGTAATTCATGGCTGTATCACTCGAATTTGTTAAGGATTATGTTCAGGAAGGACTCGGCGATAAGCTGTCAGCCAGCGTTCTGGCGCACGGCGAGTTGACCTTGGAAGTAGCCGCTGAACATTGGCTGGAAGTGGCGCGTTTCCTGCGGCACGATTCCATGTTGGATTTTGCGCAACTAACCGATTTGTGTGGGGTTGATTACCTCACGTATGGCGATGTGGAGTGGGATGTGACCACTGCCTCGCGCAGCGGTTTTAGCCGTGCGGCACAAGCCACCGAAGCGGATTCGTTTGATTTTGATGCGCAGGAGGAGGGTGCTCAGTTCGCGGGTAAACGTTTCGCAGTGGTTATTCACTTGCTATCGGTAAGCCGCAATATGCGTATTCGAGTGCGAACACGCTGTGATGACAACGATTTTCCGGTAGTGGCATCGTTGGTGGACATCTGGAGTTCGGTGAATTGGTACGAGCGTGAAGCATTTGATCTGTTTGGAATTATGTTCAGTGGACACCCGGATTTACGCCGCATCCTCACCGACTACGGTTTTGTCGGACACCCCTTCCGCAAAGATTTCCCGCTCATCGGGCAGGTTGAAATGCGTTACGACGCTGAGCAAAAGCGCGTCATTTACGAACCTGTATCCATTGAAGCGCGGGTGTTGGTTCCGCGCACTATCCGCGCTGACCAGCGTTTTTCCCCAGCCGTGGAGCGTGATGACTAATGCCTGAAATCCGCAATTTTACGCTGAATTTTGGCCCAGCTCACCCCGCAGCGCACGGTGTGTTGCGTCTGGTGCTGGAAATGGACGGTGAAACCATCGTCCGTGCTGACCCGCACATTGGCTTGCTGCACCGTGGCACCGAGAAGTTGGCAGAAAGCAAACCGTATAATCAAAGCATCGGTTACATGGATCGCCTCGATTACGTGTCAATGATGTGCAATGAACACGGTTACGTGCTGGCGATTGAAAAGCTGTTGGGGATTACCCCGCCAGAACGTGCGCTCTATATTCGCACCATGTTCGATGAAATTACCCGTATTCTCAACCACTTGCTGTGGATTGGCGCACACGCGCTGGACGTGGGTGCAATGACCATGTTCCTGTACGCTTTCCGCGAACGTGAAGATTTGATGGATGCGTATGAAGCGGTGTCTGGCGCACGTTTGCACGCCACGTATTACCGTCCGGGTGGTGTTTACCGTGATCTGCCGGATTCCATGCCGCAATTTTTACCGAACCGTTTCCGCACCGAAGCCGAAGCTAAGCGCCTCAACGCCAACCGTGGTGGTTCATTGCTCGACTTCTTGGAAGATTTCACCAACCGTTTCCCCGGTTATGTGGATGAGTACGAAACCTTACTGACCGATAATCGCATCTGGAAACAACGTCTGGTCGGGATTGGCGTGGTGTCACCGGAGCGTGCGCTGCAACTCGGTTTTAGTGGGGCAATGCTACGCGGTTCGGGCGTGGAATGGGATTTACGCAAGAAGCAACCGTATGCGGCTTACGACAAGATGGATTTCGATATTCCGGTGGGAACGCATGGCGACAGTTATGACCGCTATTTAGTGCGAATCGAAGAGATGCGCCAATCCAATCGTATTATCAAGCAATGCATTGACTGGTTGCGTGTGAATCCCGGTGAAGTAATGCTGGAAGACAGCAAAATCGCGCCGCCGAAACGCGCTGAAATGAAGCAGGATATGGAAGCCTTGATTCAGCACTTCAAGCTGATGACCGAAGGCTATTGCTTACCAGAAGGCGAAGCGTATGCAGCGGTGGAACACCCTAAAGGTGAATTTGGCTGCTACATCGTCTCGGATGGTGCGAATAAACCGTACCGCTTAAAAGTACGTGCGCCGGGATTTGCACATTTATCCGGCTTGGATGAAATGGTGAAAGGCCACATGTTGGCTGACGTGGTGGCGATTATCGGCACCCAAGATATTGTTTTCGGGGAGGTTGACCGTTGATGACTGAACATCCCATTACGATGCTCAAGCGCAAAAGCGACTTGCTCAGCCATCACGAGCGTGAAGACATTGATAGTTGGTTAGCACGTTATCCGGCGGATAAAAAGCAATCGGCATTGCTGGCAGCGTTACGCGCGGTGATGCACGAAGACCATTATTTATCCCGCGAAAAAATGGATGCGGTGGCAGATTATTTAGGCTTGCCCGAAATTGCGGTGTATGAAGTTGCCAGCTTTTACTCCATGTATGAAATGGATGCGAAAGCGGCGGCGAAGTACAGCATTTCGGTTTGCACCAATGTCTCCTGCATGTTGTGCGGTTCGGATGTGATTCTCGATCATATTGAGAAAAAGCTGGGTATTAAGCTGGGCGAATCCACGCCAGATGGTAAATTCTTCCTCAAAGTCGAAGAAGAGTGCCTCGCCGCTTGCAGCAGTGCGCCAATGATGCAGGTCAACCACGTATACCACACCCATCTCACCCCTGAAAAAGTGGATGAGATTTTGGACGGACTGGAGTAAGCACATGGCAAATCAAGTCTGTTTCATCACGACCCAATTTGGCGACCAAGCCCACACGCTGGAAAGCTACCTCAAAGTAGGCGGTTATCAGGCATGGCGTAAAATTCTGGCTGAAAAAACACCTGCTGAAGAAATCATTGATACGATCAAAGACTCCGGTTTACGCGGGCGCGGCGGTGCGGGTTTCCCCACCGGCATGAAGTGGAGCTTTATGCCGCGTACTATGCCGGGGCAAAAATACATCGTGTGCAACTCGGATGAATCCGAACCGGGAACCTGCAAAGACCGCGACATCTTGCGTTTCAACCCGCACGCGCTGGTAGAAGGCATGGCGATTGCGGGTTACAGCATTGGCGCAACCGTGGGCTATAACTACATGCGCGGCGAGTTTATGGATGAACCGTTCATCCATTTCGAGCAGGCAGTGAAAGAAGCCTACGAACTCGGTTTGCTGGGCAAAAATATTCAAGGCAGTGGCGTTGATTTTGATCTGTACGGTACGCTCGGTGCGGGTGCGTATGTGTGCGGCGAAGAAACCGCTTTGCTGGAATCGCTGGAAGGCAAAAAAGGTCAGCCACGTTTTAAGCCGCCATTCCCCGCGAGTTTCGGTTTGTACGGTCGCCCGACCACGATTAATAATACCGAAACGCTCTCGTCCATTCCGGTGATTATGCGCAATGGCGGCAAGTGGTTCGCTGATCTGGGTGTGAAAAACTCCGGCGGCGAAAAGCTGTTTTCCATGTCAGGGCATTTGAATAATCCCGGCAATTTCGAGATTCCGATGGGGATGCCGTTCCCTGAACTGCTGGCGTTAGCTGGCGGGGTGCGCAACGGACGCAAGCTGAAAGCAGTGATTCCGGGTGGTTCGTCCGTTCCGGTGTTGCCGGGTGATGTCATGATGGGCTTGACGATGGACTATGACACCATTGCCAAAGCCGGTTCATACCTTGGTTCGGGCGCGGTCATTGTGATGGACGACACCACCGATATGGTCAAAGTGTTGCAACGTATTTCCCGCTTTTACTTCTCCGAATCCTGCGGGCAATGCACGCCATGTCGTGAAGGCACAGGTTGGTTATACCGTATGTTGACCCGCATTGTGGAAGGCAAGGGCAAGATGGAAGACGTTACGCGGCTCGAAGAGATTTCCCACAATATCGAAGGTCGTTCCATTTGCGCCTTGGGTGAAGCGGCAGCGATGCCGGTGTGGAGTTTCGTTAAGCACTTCCGTGAGGAATTTGAGTACTACGTCAAGCACGGTCGTAGCATGGTGGGACAGGGGTAACACATGGCAGAAGAATTCGTCACCATCGAAATTAACGACCAGCCGGTTCAGGCTCGCAAAGGTGCGATGCTGATTGAAGTGGCTGATAATAATGGGATTTCCATTCCACGTTTTTGCTACCACAAAAAGCTCTCGATTGCCGCTAACTGCCGCATGTGTTTGGTGGAAATGGAAAAGTCGTGGAAACCGGTTCCCGCTTGCGCCACGCCCGTGAATGCAGGCATGAAATTCTGGACGCGCTCAGACAAAGCCAAAAACGCGCAGAAAGGCATTATGGAATTCCTGCTGATTAACCATCCGCTGGATTGCCCGATTTGCGACCAAGGTGGCGAATGCGAATTGCAGGATGTCTCAGTCGGTTACGGTAGCAATAAATCGCAATACGCCGAAATCAAGCGCGTGGTGCAAGACAAAGACATTGGCCCGTTAATCGAAACCGAAATGACCCGCTGCATTCAATGCACCCGCTGTGTGCGCTTCGGTGACGAAATTGCCGGAATGCGCG
This sequence comes from Candidatus Thiothrix putei, assembly GCA_029972225.1. Classification (NCBI taxonomy): domain Bacteria; kingdom Pseudomonadati; phylum Pseudomonadota; class Gammaproteobacteria; order Thiotrichales; family Thiotrichaceae; genus Thiothrix; species Candidatus Thiothrix putei. Next base: position 3,272,798 of record CP124756.1, on the reverse strand, counting down.
AAATGGGCGGGGTAGGGCGCGGTGATCGGCTCGAAATCGGCACGTATATTGAGAAATCGCTCCAATCGGAACTCTCCGGCAATGTGATTGACCTCTGCCCTGTGGGTGCGCTGACCGCGAAACCGTCACGCTACAAAGCACGGGCGTGGGAAATAGTGGCGCATGATGCGATTGCCCCGCACGATTCGGTGGGTTCACACCTTCAGGTACACACTTTCCGCAAAGAAGTGGTGCGGGCAGTACCGCGTGAAAATGACGCGATTAACGAATGCTGGATTTCCGACCGTGACCGTTTCAGCTATCAAGGCATTGCCAGTGCTGACCGTATTACCAAGCCGATGCTCAAGCGTGACGGGCATTGGTATGAAGTGAGCTGGCAACAGGCGTTAGATGCGACCGCAGAAATTTTGCGGGCGGCTGACCCAGCGCGTACCGGTGCATTGGCAAGCGCGACTTCCACTGTGGAAGAGTTGTATTTGTTCCAGCGTTTAATGCGCGGTTTGAACATTCGCAATATTGACCACCGTGTGCGCCAGACTGATTTCAGCGACCAAAGTGCTGCACCGCTTTGCCCATCGTTGGGTATGCCCATCGCGCAATTGGAACAGCAAAATGCGGTATTCCTGATCGGCTCTAATGTGCGCCAAGAACAGCCGTTGCTGAATCACCGCATCCGCAAAGCGGCACTCAAAGGCGCGGCGGTGATGGCGTTGAATCCGCGAGCCTTCGATTTCAACTACGACGTGGCGCAACAGGCGGTTGCTCCGGCAGATATGCTGCAAGCTTTACAAGCGATGGCGAATGACCCCGATAATGCGGTGATGGCAACGCTTAAAAATGCGGAACACGCGGCGGTATTGCTGGGCAATGTTGCCGTTCAGCATCCCGATTTTGCGGCGTTACGCGGCTTGGCTTACACGATTGCGGAACAAACGGGCGCAACCTTTGGCTATTTGGCGGAAAGTGCTAATACCGTGGGTGCGTGGGTAGCAGGTGTTGTGCCGCACCGTTTATCGGCGGGACGTGAACTCAAACAAGCGGGTGTGCCGGTTGGTGAGTTCCTCAGTGAAAATACCCGCACGTTTGTCTTGCTGAATACCGAGTTGGCAGATTTCGCGAATCCGCAACAAGCAATGAAAGCTTTGAGTGCGGCGGAAAACGTGATTGTGATTGCGCCGTTTGCGGATAATACGACGCGCAAATACGCGACAGTGTTATTGCCCAGTTCGACGTTTGCGGAAACTTCCGGTACGTTCATTAATGCAGCGGGACAGTGGCAAAGCTTTAAGGGCGCGACTGTGCCACCGGGTGAAGCACGTCCTACTTGGAAAGTGCTGCGGGTGTTGGGTAATACGGCAGGTGTGCCTGAATTTGATTGGGTTGCCACCGAAGAAATTGTTGCCGAGTTGCACCTTGAACTCGACGGTGTAGCGGTTTGTAACAACCGTTATGCTGGCACTGTAGGTAGAGACGCAAAATCTTGCGTCTCTACAACGGCAGATGGGGCGTTTCAGCGTATTGGCGATGTGCAAATGTATCGCGTTGATCCGCTGGTGCGCCGTGCGAAAGCCTTGCAGGCGATGATTCCTCCGGCGGCGGTGCAGTTGAATCCGCAAGATGCGGCGAATATGGGTGTCGCGGCTGGCGATACGCTTAAGGTGTCGCAAGGTGCGGTGACGATCACGTTGCCAGCACAACTGGACGCGGGGATTCCAGCAGGTTGCGCCGGTTTGCAGTCGGGCATTGAAGTATCCAACGTGTTGGGCGCGGCTTTCGGTGCGCTTCAAATAGCAAAGGCAGGTTAGGGGAATGATGGAAATACTCGCAAATTTCTTCGGTGCCTTCCTCCCTGAGTGGATGGTGACGCTGCTAATCATTTTGATCAAAGTGGTGGCAATTGTGTTGCCGCTGATCCTATTAGTGGCTTACGCGACTTACGCAGAACGCAAGATCATCGGTTTCATGCAGGTGCGCGTCGGACCGAACCGGGTTGGGTTCAAAGGCTTGTTGCAGCCGTTTGCGGATATGTTCAAGCTGATTTTTAAGGAAATTGTTATTCCTGCGAGGTCTAACCGTTTCTTATTTTTGATCGCACCTTTGTTGGCAATGGGGCCTGCGTTTGCAGCTTGGGCGGTGATTCCGTTCAGTGACGGCATGGTGTTGGCGGATGTGAATGCGGGGTTGTTGTTCCTGTTGGCACTGACTTCCTTGGGGATTTACGGGGTCATTATTGCGGGTTGGGCATCGAATTCTAAGTATGCGCAACTGAGTGCGATGCGTATTGGGGCGCAAATGGTGTCGTATGAAATTGCAATGGGGTTCGCACTGGTTGGGGTGTTGATGGCATCCGGCAGTTTGAATCTTGGCGATATTGTGCGGGCGCAATCGGGCAGCATTTTTAGCTGGTTTGTGTGGCCTTTATTTGGCTTGTTCTTGGTGTATTTTATTTCGGGTGTGGCAGAAACCAACCGTGCGCCGTTTGACGTGGCGGAAGGCGAATCCGAGATCGTGGCGGGTTTCCATGTGGAATATTCCGGCATGGCGTTCTCGATTTTCTTCCTCGCGGAATACGCCAATATGTGGCTGATTGCCGCACTGACTTCGTTGATGTTCTTGGGTGGGTGGTTGTCACCGTTCCAAGGGCTGACTTTCTTGACGGATATGCCGGTATTGGGCAGGGTGTTTGGTGATGGTATCCATTGGTTACTATTGAAAGCCTCGTTCTTTATGCTGCTGTTCTTTTGGTTTCGCGCCACGTTCCCGCGTTACCGTTATGACCAAATCATGCGCTTGGGGTGGAAAATTCTGATCCCGATCACCTTGGTGTGGATTTTTGCGGAAGGGCTGGCGATTGCGCTGGGCTGGAAACCGTGGCTGTAAGGAGACTGATATGAGTTTCAACTGGAAACATTATTTCAAGACGTTCAGCCTGAAAGAATTGATGCAGGGCATGGGCGTGACGGGGAAGTATTTCTTCGAGCGTAAAATCACGATTCAGTACCCGGAAGAAAAAACGCCGATTTCTAACCGTTTTCGGGGGCATCACGCATTGCGGCGTTACCCGAATGGCGAGGAGCGTTGCATTGCCTGCAAATTGTGCGAAGCGGTTTGCCCCGCACTGGCAATCACAATTGATTTGGAAGAACGCCCGGATGGTACACGCCGTACCACGCGCTATGACATTGATATGTTTAAGTGCATTTACTGCGGTTTCTGTGAGGAAGCCTGCCCGGTGGATGCGATTGTGGAAACCAATATTTTCGAGTATCACTTTGAAAATCGTGGTGAAAATATTCAAACCAAAGACAAATTGCTGGCAATCGGTGACAAGCACGAAGCTGAGATTGCCAAGATGAAAGCCGCTGATGCGCCGTACCGTTAAGGGGATGACATGACATTTGAGCAGATTATCTTTTACCTGTTTTCCGCTGTATTAGTGGCAGCGGCAGTGGGGATGGTGACGGTACGCAGCCCAGTGTATGCGGCGTTGTGCCTGATTTTGAGCTTTTTCACCAGTGCCGCATTGTGGTTGCTGTTGGAAGCGGAATTCCTCGGCTTGGTGCTGGTATTGGTGTACGTCGGGGCGGTGATGGTGCTGTTTTTGTTCGTGATTATGATGCTGGACTTGAACACCGATCCATTGAAAGAGGGGCTAGTGAAACACGCACCTGTTGGCTTTGTGGTGGCAGCGGTGATTGCGGTGGAAATGATTCTGGTGCTGCAAAGTGCGCCGTTTCAGATTGCGACACCGTTGAATCCGGCTCCGGCGAATAATACCGAAGCGTTGGGCGCGATTTTGTATACGGATTATGTGTATCCGTTTGAAATTGCGGCGGTGATTCTGGTGGTGGCGATTATTGCCGCGATTACCTTGACGCTACGTCGTCGCCCGGATTCGCGTAAACAAGATATTAGCCAACAGGTGCAGGTGAAGCGGGCAGACCGTGTACGTCTGGTGAAGATGAAAGCCGAAACCAAGGAGCAAGCATGATCCCTTTGTCGCATTTCCTGATTGTGGCGGCCTTGCTGTTTGCGATCAGCATCGCAGGCATGATCCTTAACCGTAAGAATGTGCTGATTTTGTTGATGTGCATCGAGATGATGTTGCTGGCGGTGAACCTGAATTTTATCGCGTTTTCCCATTATCTGGGGGATATGGCAGGGCAGGTGTTCGTGTTCTTTATCCTCACGGTGGCGGCAGCGGAAGCGGCGATTGGCTTGGCGATTTTGGTGGTTTTGTTCCGTAACCGGCGCACGATCAATGTTGAACAACTTGATGCGATGAAGGGGTAAGCGATGGAAGCAATTTATCTGGCTATTCCGCTTGCACCGTTGTTCGGGGCGATTGCTGCGGGGCTGTTTGGGAAAAAAATTGGACGTGCAGGAGCGCATTGGGTCACGATTTTGGGCGTGGCGGTGGCGTTTTTGCTGTCGGTTTACGTTGCCTATGATGTGATGGGCAATGGTAATAGCTATAACGGTACGGTGTATACGTGGGCAGTGATTGCGGATATTCGGTTTGAAATCGGTTTCATGCTGGATAACCTTAGTACGATGATGATGTTGGTGGTTACGTTTGTTTCCTTGATGGTGCATATTTATACGATTGGCTATATGCACGAAGATCCCGGTTATCAGCGTTTCTTCAGTTATATTTCGTTGTTTACCTTTTCGATGCTGATGCTGGTCATGAGTAACAACTTTTTGCAGTTGTTCTTTGGCTGGGAAGCGGTTGGGTTGGTGTCGTATTTGCTCATTGGTTTTTGGTTTAAGAAAGATACCGCGATTTACGCCAATATGAAGGCGTTTCTGGTGAATCGGGTGGGGGATTTCGGGTTTTTGCTGGGGATCGCGGCGGTATTACTGTATTGCGAAACTTTAGATTATGTACAGGTTTTTGCGCGCATACCACAGTTGTCTGGGGCTAACGATTTTAAGGTGTTTGAGGATACGAAGTGGCACATTCCAACCGTTATTGCCATTTTGTTGTTCATTGGAGCGATGGGTAAGTCGGCGCAAGTACCTTTGCATGTGTGGCTACCAGACTCGATGGAAGGCCCGACACCAATTTCAGCGTTGATTCATGCAGCAACGATGGTAACAGCCGGGATTTTCATGGTGGCTCGGATGTCCCCTATCTTTGAGCTGTCAGATACGGCATTGAATTTGATCCTGATTATTGGGGCGACTACGGCTTTCTTTATGGGGCTGATTGGGATTGTACAGAATGATATTAAGCGGGTGGTGGCTTATTCCACGCTATCACAGCTTGGTTATATGACTGTGGCATTAGGAGCCTCAGCTTATTCGGCCGGGGTTTTCCATCTGATGACTCACGCATTTTTTAAAGCATTACTGTTCTTGGCGGCTGGTTCTGTAATCATTGCGATGCACCATGAGCAGGATATTCGCAAAATGGGTGGGCTGAAAAAGTATATGCCGATTACGTATTGGACTTCCCTGATTGGTTCATTGGCATTGATTGGTTTCCCTGGTTTTTCCGGTTTCTTTTCCAAAGATCTGATTATTGAAGCGGTACACGAATCACATCTGTGGGCGGCTGGTTACGCTTATACGCTGGTATTGTTAGGTGTGTTTGTCACGGCTTTTTATAGTTTCCGTATGTTCTTCTTGGTGTTCCATGGTAAAGAGCGCTTTGACACACATGGGCACGGTCATGATGATCACGGTCATCATGGGCACGGTGACAAGCCACATGAGTCACCGTGGGTTGTAACAGTTCCCTTGATTGCTTTGGCAATTCCGTCGGTGTTTGCCGGATATTTGTTGGATCCAATGGTGGTTGGTTCATTTTTTAAGAATGCAATCTTTGTCAATGATGCTGCACATGGTTTTGACTTAGGGTTGAAAAGTTGGTTATCAGCACATTTGGCAATTGAGCATATGAGCGCTGAGTATCATGGTGTAATGGGTTTCATCCTGCATGGTTTGATGGCACCACCTTTCTGGTTGGCAATGGCTGGGTTGGCTACTGCGTGGTTTATTTACTTGAAAGATGATTCACTGGCGCGTTGGGCGTATGACAAGTTCCGCTGGCTGCATACCTTGTTGGACCGTAAGTATTATTTGGATGATTTTAATCAGAATGTGTTTGCGAAAGGATCGGTCAGTTTGGGTAATGGGCTGTGGTCTTTCGGCGAGCGGGTGATGATTGATGGTTTTGTGGTGAATGGCGCAGCAAAAGCAGTCGGATGGTTTTCTGGTGTGATGCGTCATCTTCAGACCGGGTATTTGTATCACTACGCCTTTTCGATGGTGGCAGGCATCTTGTTGATGCTTACTTGGTTTTTGTTTTTCTAATCCCGTTCTGTTGGCTTTAACTGGAATTGCACATGCTTGATTTGCCAATACTGAGTTTGTTGATCTGGTTGCCGATTATCGGTGGCTTAGGTGTATTAATTGTGGGCGATCGTTCTGGCGCTAAACAGTTTGCACTGGGAATTGCGTTACTGACGTTTGTGATCAGTTTACCGTTGTATACGTACTTTGTACCTAGTACTGCTGAGATGCAGTTTGTGGAATTTATCCCTTGGGTTGAGGCGTTTAAGATTAATTACCATCTGGGGGTGGATGGCATTTCTATGCCATTGATTCTGCTGAATACCTTTATTACGGTGATGGTGGTGATCGCGGGTTGGGAAGTGGTTACGTATCGAATTTCCCAATATATGGCGGCTTTTTTGATTATGGCGGGGATTGTCAACGGGGTATTTGCGGCGCTGGATGCGATGCTGTTCTATATCTTGTTTGAGGCGATGCTGATTCCGCTGTTTTTGATCATTGGGATTTGGGGTGGAGCACGTCGGGTGTATGCCACGATCAAATTTTTCCTGTATACCTTTTTCGGTTCGGTGTTTTTGCTGATCAGTTTGATCTACCTGTATCAATTGGGTGGCAGTTTCGCGGTGGCGGATTTACATAAATTGCCAATTGATATTATTCCGCAAACTTTGATTTTCTTGTCATTCTTGCTGGCTTTCGGGGTGAAAGTGCCGATGTGGCCTGTGCATACGTGGTTGCCGGATGCGCACGTGGAAGCGCCTACCGGTGGTTCGGTGATTTTGGCGGCGATTACATTGAAAGTCGGTGGCTATGCATTCTTGCGGTTTGCCTTGCCGATTGTGCCGGATGCGGCAGCACAATTAGATTGGTTAGTTATTCTAATGTCACTGACAGCAGTGGTGTACATCGGTTTTGTGGCTTTGGTGCAGCAGGATATGAAAAAGCTGGTGGCTTATTCTTCTATTGCACACATGGGATTTGTCACCTTGGGCTTTTTCGTGATCTATGGCATTGCGAAAAATACGCTAAATGTTAGTGGTGCGATGAGTAGTGCCGTGCTGGCGATTCAGGGCGGTATGGTGCAAATGGTGTCCCACGGCTTTATTTCTGGCGCTATGTTCTTGTGCATCGGTGTTTTGTACGACCGGATGCATACGCGTGACATCAATGCCTATGGAGGGGTTGCGAATCGGATGCCTACGTTTGCAGCTTTATATGTGTTATTTGCGATGGCGAATACGGGTTTGCCGGGTACATCGGGGTTTGTCGGTGAATTCATGGTTATTCTGGCAAGTTTCCGGGCAAGTCCGTGGATTGCTTTTGCCGCAGCAACGACTTTGATTGTTGGGGCGGCTTATACACTTTGGTTGGTCAAGCGAGTCATGTTTGGTGAGGTGAAAAACGCAGAGGTGGCTGCCTTGCAGGATATTGGTCAACGGGAGTTTTGGATGTTGGCGATATTAGCGGCGGCAGTGTTATTACTGGGCTTGTGGCCTCAACCCTTGACGGATGTGATGGAAGTGTCAATCGAAAATCTGTTGTCTCAGGCTTTGCAAAGCAAGGTATGTAGTGGATTCGCAGGGGGATGCCCATAATGAATATTGTGATTGCGATGCCGGAGATTTTTCTGCTGAGCACGATCTGCTTAATTTTATTGCTAGATGTTTATTTGCGTGAAGATTGCCGCATGATCACTTATTTGCTGACGCAAGTGGCACTGCTGGCAACGGCTTTATTGGCTTATGGCGCAATGGATGGCGAGAAAACGACGGGTCTGAATGGCATGTATGTGCGTGACGATCTTGCTGGTGTATTGAAGATTAGCATTCTGTTACTAGCTTTTGTGGTGTTTGTGTATTCCCGTAAATACCTGAAAGATAAAAATATATGGGTAAGCGAATTTTTCCTGCTAGGCTTGTTTGCTGTGCTGGGAATGTTGGTGATGGTATCGGCTAATCATTTGCTGGTGGTTTATTTGGGGCTGGAGTTGTTGGCGCTGTCGATGTACGCACTGGTGGCGTTTAATCGTGATGATGGGCGTTCATCTGAAGCAGCAATGAAATATTTTGTGCTGGGAGCGGTAGCTTCCGGTTTGTTGCTATACGGGATTTCGATTCTGTATGGTTTAAGCGGGAAGTTGGAGTTTGCTGAGGTACTGACTTATGTTAGTTCCCAAAATGTACTGGAGAATATCCCACTGCTATTTGCACTGGTATTCATCGTAGCGGGGATTGCGTTTAAATTTGGTGCAGTGCCTTTCCATATGTGGGTTCCTGATGTGTATCAGGGTGCTCCAACAGCAGTGACTATGTTTCTGGGTAGTGTGCCGAAAGTCGCTGCGTTGGCGATGTTGTTGCGGGTGTTGGCTGAATCCATGGGGGCTGCTCAACCGGGTTGGGCGCAACTATTATTGGTTTTCGGTTTGCTTTCGGTATTTCTCGGTAATCTGATCGCCATAGCACAGTTCAACCTCAAGCGAATGCTGGCGTATTCTACCATTGCGCACATGGGGTTCATTTTGTTAGGGGCGTTGACGGGAACAACCGAAGGTTACAGTGCTGCACTGTTTTATACGATTACTTACGCCATGATGGCAGCAGGTGGGTTTGCCATCCTGATTCTGTTGGGGCGCGAAGGCTTTGAGGCGGAAACGCTGGATGATTTGAAAGGTTTGAACGAGCGTAATCCGTGGTATGCCTTTATCATGATGGTATTCTTGTTCTCCATGGCAGGCATTCCTCCAACAGTGGGGTTTTACGCTAAATTGTCCATTATTCAATCTGTTATGCAGGCAGGCTATCTGTGGCCTGCGGTATTTATGGTGGTCATGTCAGTCATCGGTGCGTATTATTATTTACGTGCCATCAAAATGATGTATTTTGATAAGCCTGAACAAACCACGCCTATTAAAGCTGAACTTGATTTTAATGTGTTGATCAGTGTAAATGGCGTGCTCATGGTGCTATTGGGGTTATTCCCTAGTGCATTGATGGGTGTTTGTTCAGCAGCAATGGTCGCTAGTCATTTATGAGTTTATCGGTTTTGCAGTGGGGCTTTCTCGGCCTTGCTTTTGTGTTGGCTAACCTACCGTGGTTAAGCCAGCGTTGTTTTTTGATCCTGCAATGTGAAAACAAGTCCGCTTGGTTGCGTTTGGTGGAATGGTTTGTGTTGTATTTCGTGGCGGGTGGTCTGGCGCTGCTGTTGGAACAGCGTGCGATGGGGACAATACACGTTCAGGACTGGGAATTTTATGCCGTTACCTTGGCTTTGTTTCTGGTGTTTGCATTTCCAGGCTTCATTTACCGCCATGTACGTTAATTTCAGGTTTTGTTTCGATAATGCTTGCAAGGTACGAACCTTTGCTTTATAGTTCGCTCCTCTGATGCGGGGTGGAGCAGTCTGGCAGCTCGTCGGGCTCATAACCCGAAGGTCGCAGGTTCAAATCCTGCCCCCGCTACCAAATATAAGAAGGCCCCATCAGGGCCTTTTTTATTATGTGCTACCCAGTAAAGTACCCGAAACGTAATGCAAGAAAGATTAGATACGCTGATTAACACCACCGTAACCGGCCTCGGTTATGATTTGTGGGGGTATGAGTATCGCCCACAGACGGAAAGCGCGTTACTGCGTATCTTTATCGACTCAGACCAAGGCATTACGGTTGATGATTGTGGACGTGTCAGCAATCAGCTAAGTGCATCGCTCGATGTGGAAGACCTTATTCCGGTAGCTTATATTCTTGAAGTGTCTTCCCCCGGTATTGACAGGGTGTTATTCATCCCTGAGCATTATGCTCGGTATGTGGGTAAACACATTAAAGTGCGCACCCGTCTTCCCGTAGAAAAGCGTCGTAACTTCGTTGGCAAGTTGCAGGCTGTGAATGACAGCCATATCTTCATGGAAGTGGAAGGCACAGTCTTTGAGATTCCTTACGATATTATTGATCGTGGGCGAGTCGTTCTGGATATTCGACCTCAGCGCAAGGGCGGTAAACACGCATGAATAAAGAAATTCTCTACGTTGTTGATGCAGTCTCCAATGAAAAAAATGTCAGCAAGGAACTTATTTTCCAAGCGGTAGAAACTGCTTTGGCAATGGCTACCCGTAAGCGTTACGGCATGGGTATTGATGCACGTGTATCGGTTAATCGCCAGACGGGTGATTATGAGACTTATCGTCGTTGGAAAGTCGTTGATGACGAAGATCCTGAGTTTGAAAGTCCCGAACGTCAAATTTTAGAAAGCTATGCCAAAGATCGTGGTCTTGATGTGGCGATCGGCGATTATGTTGAAGAATCTATTCCATCCGTCGAATTTGGACGTATTGCTGCCCAAACGGCCAAACAAGTGATTGTTGCCAAGGTACGCGAAGCCGAACGTGAAAAAGTTGTTTCTGCTTACCGTGATAAGGTCGGGCATTTGATCATGGGCGTGGTTAAACGTGCTGATCGTAAAGGTATTGTGCTGGATTTGGGTGAAAACGCTGAGGCATTTATTCCGCGCGAAGAAATGATTCCGGGTGAAATGCTACACGTTGGTGCACGGGTCAGAGGGTATCTGAAAGAAATTCATCAGGACATGCGTGGCCCACAAATTATTGTGAGTCGTTCAGATGTTAATTTCCTGATTGAGCTGATGAAACTGGAAGTTCCTGAAGTCAGTCAGGAAATGATTGATATAATGGGGGCTGCTCGTGATGCAGGTTCCCGTGCTAAAGTAGCCGTTCGTGCTAACCTGCCGAACATTGATCCCATTGGTGCTTGTGTAGGGATGCGTGGTTCACGTATTCAAACTGTCACCAACGAACTGGGCGGCAAAGAACGTGTCGATATTGTTCTCTGGAATGAAGATATTGCAACCTATGTGATGAACGCTATGGCTCCGGCTGAAGTACTTTCTATCGTTGTTGATGAAGAAAGCAAAAGCATGGACATTGGTGTGGATGGTGAAAAGCTGTCACAAGCCATTGGACGTGGCGGTCAGAATGTGCGTCTTGCCAGCGAGTTAACTGGCTGGACGCTCAATGTGATGAGCGTTGAAGAGGCAGATGCGAAGACTCAGGCAGAGCAACAAGCTATCATCAATTTGTTCATGGAAAAACTTGACGTTGATGAGGAAGTCGCTGTCATTCTGGTTGAGGAAGGTTTTTCCACCCTCGAAGAAGTTGCCTATGTGCCGATTGAAGAGTTCATGGCAATTGAAGGTTTCGATGAAAGCCTTGTTAATGAATTGCGTGACCGTGCCCAAACCGCGTTGTTGTCACAAGCCATTTCACAGGATAGCCACTTGCCAGCGGCCGATCTCCTGCACATGGATGGTATGGATGATACCTTAGCCTTTAAGTTGGCAACCCAAGGCATTTGCACGATGGAAGATCTGGCAGAACAATCCGTGGATGAACTCATGGAGTTGGCTGACATTGATGAAACACGTGCCGCCAGTTTGATTATGAAAGCTCGCGAACCTTGGTTTGCGGACGATAAAGCAGAAGCTTAATTCTGCGGGAGGAAGGAATAGATGTCGGACATAGCAGTCAAAAAACTTGCCGAGATGATCAACGCTCCCGTTGAAGTTCTGCTCAAGCAGTTACAGGATGCCGGTATTCATGTTAATGGTTCAGATGCATGGATTACCGATGCGCAGAAACTGAAATTGTTGGCGCATATTCGTCAAGGTGCAGCACCAGTAAGCAATGGGGGCAATAAAATCACGTTGAAACGTCGTTCCACTAGCGAAATGACGGTTGGTGCAGGTGGTGCGCGTAGCAAAACGGTTAGTGTTGAAGTAAGACACAAAAAGACATTTGCAGCAGGCGTTAAGCCAACGGAGCAAACAACCGTTGACTCGCAACCATCAACATCATCTGCTACAGGTGGTGCAGTACGACTCAGCCGTACTGAGGAGTTAGCTCGGCAATTATCGGCCGAGCGTCAAGCACGAGAATCTGCGGTGCAGAAGGCCGAGCAAGGACGTCGCCAGCTTGAAGCCAAACGCATGGAGCAGCGCCAGCCCGCTGCTGTTGAACCGCCTCAACCAGAGCCTTCAGCACCTGCTGCTGTTGTACCCGTAGAACCAGTGTCTAATCCAGTAATTGAAGAGGTGAACATTCCACCTGTTGCTGAAGTATCAGACGTTGTTGTGTCTGAAGTCATAACGCCGCCGATTAGTACGGTGAGTGCTCCTGCGACAATTACTGCGGCTGAGATAGACGTTGCTAAACCAGTATCTCCTGTCCATATTGTGACACCACCTGAAATGCCAGTTGTCACTAGTGCTGATACTAGCAGCAGTACAGAACTGACTGAGAACTTGAGTGCTAGAGAGCAACGTGAAGTCGTCGTGGCAGCGGCAAGGGAAGAAGCGGCATCTGCTCTGAAACGGCGTCCCTCCAAGTTGAAGCCGAAGCCATCGTTAGCACCGCGCGAAGTGGCTGATGTCAGCGAGCCTGAAGCAGAAAAAGCGGTTGTAGTGAATACCACGGTTGAGAAGTACACAGAAGTGGTGGCATCGTCTGACGATAAGCGTGTTGATAAAAAGTCATCCAAAAATAAAGTGGCTGGGCGTGGTGGACGCGAAGAATTGCATGTTCCGGCTGGTAACCGCCCTGGTAAAAAGAAGGGGGGTGGCGGTCGGCGTGAAGCCTTCAAGCCAGATACACGTCAACAGAGCAATGCTAAGCATGGTTTTGAAAAACCGACAGTCCCTGTCGTTAAAGAAATTGAAATCCCGACGACCATCGTTGTTTCTGACTTGGCGCAAAAACTGGCTATTCGTGCGACTGATATTATCAAAGCGATGATGAAAATGGGCATGATGATGACCATTAATCAGGCTATTGACCAAGATACTGCAATTCTGGTGACAGAAGAGTTAGGCCATAAAGCCAAACCGATGCAAGAAATGGATGATGCTGCATTATTAGCGGCGATGATCGGACAAGATGCGACCGAATACGAAGTGAAGCCGCGTCCACCTGTCGTCACGATTATGGGACACGTTGACCATGGTAAAACCTCCTTACTCGACTATATCCGTAAAACGCGGGTTGCAGCAGGGGAAGCCGGAGGCATTACGCAGCATATCGGCGCTTACCATGTAGACACTGATCACGGCACGGTAACTTTCCTTGATACACCCGGTCATGCAGCCTTTACCAAAATGCGGGAGCGTGGTGCGCAAGTGACGGATATTATTATCCTGATCGTTGCGGCTGATGATGGTGTTATGCCTCAAACCAAGGAAGCTATCAAACATGCGAAAGCAGCCGGTGTGCCTATGGTGGTGGCGATCAACAAGATCGACAAGCCAGCCGCAGACCCTGATAGAGTATTGAGCGAGTTATCGCAGAACGAAGTCCAGACTGAGGCATGGGGGGGGGATGTTCCGGTCGTACAAATTTCTGCTAAAACCGGTCAAGGTATTGACGAATTGCTGGAAACTTTGTTGTTGGTCGCTGAAGTCCAAGAATTGACTGCTCCAACAGAGGCTCCAGCGACGGGCAACGTGATTGAAGCCAGTATTGAAAAAGGTCGTGGTGCGGTAGCAACGGTGTTGGTACGCAGTGGTACGTTGCGTCGTGGCGATTTGTTACTGTGTGGTTCTGAATATGGTCGGGTACGTGCCATGTTTGATGAAGCAGGCCGCCCCGTAAAAGAAGCAGGCCCTTCGATTCCGGTGGCAGTGTTGGGGCTTTCTGCCGCACCTGATGCGGGTGATGAAGTGGTCGTGTTGAATGACGAACGCAAAGCGCGTGAAATTGCGGAATTGCGTCGTGAAAAGCAACGTGATACCCGCTTCGCGGCACAACACGTCAGTAAATCAGAAGATTTCTTCACGCAAGTGAAGGCCAGTGAGCGTGCTCAGGTAAATGTCCTGATCAAAGCTGACGTACAAGGCAGTGTCGAAGCTTTGCGCAATGAATTGCTAAATCTGTCAACAGATGAAGTTGAAGTGCGTGTGGTCGCTGCCGGTGTCGGTGGTATCAGTGCCAGTGATGTGGATTTGGCTTCTGCATCTCGTGCTACTATGATCGCTTTTAATGTGCGTACTGACGCGACAGCTCGTAAGACGGCTGCTGATAACGGTGTCACTATCCGCTACTACAGCATTATCTATGAAGTCATTGATGACATTAAGTCGGTGATGAGTGGCTTGTTGTCACCTGAAGTTCGCGAAGTCTTTGTGGGCTTGGCAGAAGTTCGCGACGTATTCCGTTCTTCAGCATTGGGTCAAGTGGCTGGGTGCTTGGTGGTGGATGGCGCGATGCGTCGCAGTCTGCCGATTCGCGTCCTGCGTGATAATGTGGTTATTTTCAACGGCGAACTGGAATCCTTGCGTCGCCACCGTGATGACGTGAAAGAAGTCCACATGGGGACAGAATGCGGTATCGCGGTCAAAGACTACAATGATGTGCGTAAAGGCGACCAGATCGAATGCTATGAACGCATTCAAGTGGCACGGAAGATTTAAGCTATGCCACACCATTCGCACCCTCATGGCTTTGCCCGTGCCGACCGGGTTGGTGAACAGATCCGCCGCGATTTGGCGTTGCTGATTCGTGATCGGGTTAAAGACCCACGTGTGGGTATGGTGACGTTGTTAGATGTGGAGGTCTCAAAAGATTTCGCACATGCCAAAATCTGGTTTGATGCCTTGCAAGCTGAGCAGGGTTTGGAAGCGCAAGAAGCACTCAATCACGCTGCGGGTTTTTTGCGCCGTGAGTTGGGGCATTTGTTGAAATTGCGGATGACCCCAGCGTTGCATTTCTTTTACGACGATACCCAGTCACGAGGGAATGCATTATCAGCGTTGATCGCTAAAGCGGTGGCTTCTGATCGGCATGATGACGACGAGTCTGACCCTGATGACGGTACTACCACAGGCACGGCTGAATCTTGAGTCGCCATCGCTTTCGTAAACTTAACGGTATTCTGTTGCTGGACAAAGCCTTGGGTGTGTCCAGTAATAAAGCATTGCAGGATGCACGTTTTCTGTTTCAGGCTGAAAAAGCAGGGCATACGGGCAGTTTGGATCCGCTGGCTTCGGGTATGTTGCCAGTCTGTTTTGGTGAAGCCACCAAGGTTTCCGCTTTCTTACTCGATTCTGATAAACGTTATGTCACCACGGCAACTCTGGGGTATGTGAGTACCACAGGGGATGCTGAAGGTGAAAAACTTAATCCGCGCTCCATTCCTGACACCAGTGATGCCGAATTAGAAGCCGTGCTGGTGCAATTTCGTGGCGGGATTAGCCAAATTCCACCGATGTATTCCGCACTGAAAAAAGATGGGCAGCCGCTTTATAAGCTGGCACGTCAGGGGTTGGAAGTGGAACGTGCTGCCCGTGACATCACCATTCATTCCTTGACCGTATTGGAACGCACCGAAAACACCCTCACGTTGGATGTTGTGTGTAGCAAAGGCACGTACATTCGCACGCTGGTCGAAGACATTGGTGAACGACTGGGGTGCGGAGCCTATGTTTCCATGTTGCGGCGTGAGTCTGTTGACCCGTTTGGCGCATTCCGCATGTACAGATTGGAAGAGCTGCGCACATTAGCAGAGCAAAGTGTTGAAGCCTTGGATGCAGTGCTGTTGCCGTTGGATACCGCCTTACCCCATTTGCCTGCGATTACTGTCGACGATGCGGTGATTACCCGTCTGCGGCAAGGTCAAAAGGTGCGGACTGATCATGAGGCGGCTGAATTAATGCGCATTTACAGCGACTTTGGTGAATTCATTGGCTTGTGTGAGTCGACTCATGGCGTACTGATTCCACGGCGTTTACTGGCCTATTCGAGCCTTTAAAGTCCCATGTGCAGGTACTTGATTTCCATGTACTCGTCAATACCGTATTTAGAACCTTCACGCCCTAGCCCTGAGCTTTTTTGTCCCCCAAAGGGGGCGACTTCGGTGGAAATAACGCCACTGTTAATGCCCACCATGCCGTATTCCAAGGCTTCGGAGACGCGCCATACCCGCCCAATATCACGCGCATACACATAAGCAGCAAGGCCGAATTCGGTATCATTAGCCATCTGGATAGCCTCTGCCTCTGTCTCAAACTTGAATAGTGGGGCAACAGGGCCAAAAATTTCTTCTTTAGCAACCCGCATCGTTGGTAATACGTTAGTCAGCACGGTGGGAACATAAAACGTGCCACCCAAGGCATGTCGCCGCCCCCCGTTAAGAATGTTTGCCCCGCCTGCGACAGCATCGGCAATCAGGCTTTCGACTTTGCACAAAGCGGCTTCGTCAATCAAAGGGCCTTGCGTAACGTCAACCTCTGTACCATGCCCGACTTTGAGGGTTGTCACGGCTTGTGCGAGTTTTTCCGCAAAGGCGTTATAGACGCTGGCTTGCACCAAAAAGCGGTTAGCACACACGCAGGTTTGCCCGGAATTGCGGTATTTCGAGGCCATAGCACCCGCCACGGCAGCATCAAGATCGGCATCATCAAACACGATAAACGGAGCATTGCCTCCCAGTTCCAAGGACAGTTTTTTCAGGGTTGGGGCGCATTGCTGCATCAGTAAGCGTCCGACGGCAGTGGAGCCGGTGAAGCTCAGTTTACGCACTTTTTCATTAGCCGTCAGTTCGCCGCCAATGACACGAGGGTCGCCTGTGATTACGTTGAAAATGCCCGCAGGGATACCGGCTTGCTCGGCAAGCACTGCCAATGCCAATGCTGATAAGGGGGTTTGTTCGGCAGGTTTGACCACCATCGCACAGCCTGCGGCGAGAGCGGGCGCAACTTTGCGGGTGATCATCGCAGTGGGAAAATTCCATGGGGTAATCGCGGCACACACGCCGACGGGTTCTTTGATGACCACAATCCGGCTATTGGGAAAAGGTGAGGGAATCACATCACCGTAAGTGCGCTTACCTTCTTCGGCAAACCATTGAATGAAGGCAGCCGCATAAGCAATTTCGCCGCGTGCTTCCGCCAGTGGTTTACCTTGTTCGGCAGTCATGAGTTGGGCAAGGTCTTCTTGATGCGCCAGTATGAGTTGATGCCATGCATGAAGGACTTTAGCGCGGGCGGCGGCGGTGCGTTTGCGCCAATCGGGTTGTGCAAGGGCTGCGCCATCAATAGCGGCACGGGTTTGCGCCGCGCTGCAAGCGGGTACGGTGGCGATGATTTTGCCTGTAGCTGGGTTAGTCACGCTGAGGGTGTCGCCGGTATCTGCGGTTACCCATTCACCATTGAGGTAGCATTCGGTGCGTAACAAAGCTGGGTTATTTAGCGTTAACATGCGGGGTTCCTTTGCGAATGTTCACAATTGTTTTGCATCGGGGGAAGCCGCTGCATCCCCAAAATACGCCGTATTTACCTTCACGTTTGACCATGGGTTTGCCACAAGCGGGACAGGTTTGTTTTTCGTCCACACTTGCTGGTGTGTCAGCGGCGGGAGGTGCAGGTAATACCGTCGGTATTTCTGGCAATGTACCCACACTGGCTTTGGCGCGTGCCAGGACTTTTAATAGCCAGTTTTGCTGTTTTTCCATAAATTGTTCTAACAGCATTTCCCCATTAGCAACGGCTTCGAGTGCTTGTTCCCATGCGGCGGTGAGTGCGGGGTCTTTGACTGCATTGGGTAACATGCTGATCAGGGCAATACCTTTGGGGGTGACGCGCAGGTATTTCTTTTTGCCTTCGCGCTCTAGGAGTTTGCGTTGTAATAGCGTTTCAATAATAGCAGCGCGGGTGGCTTCAGTGCCGATTCCGGCATTTTCTTTGAGAATGGCTTTGAGTCTGGGGTTTTCGACCAGCTTAGCGATGCCTTTCATGGCTTGGATGAGTGTGCCTTCCGTATACGGTGGCGGCGGTTTGGTTTGACGTTTGAGCAATTCGGTGTCTTGAATAAGTACGCTGTCACCGACGGTTAGCGTGGGTAGCGCTTGGCTCTCAGGTGAATCCGGTACACTCGTATCACCGGGTTCTTGGTAAGCGATTTTCCAGCCCACAACACGATCTACCCGCCCGGATGCGCGAAATAACCAGCCTTGGCAATCGAGTTCGATCACACTTTGGTCGTATTCGTAGGCGGGGAAAAACTGTGCCAGATAACGTTTACGGATCAAGTCGTAAATAAAAAACTCGGCTTCCGATAAACGCTCAATACTGCCTTTGGCCGCAGTGGGAATAATCCCATGGTGGGCAGTGACTTTGCTGTCATTCCACGCTTTGCTTCTGAGCTTGGGATTGGCTTGTGCCACTAATTCCGTTAGGTTGCGGTCGGTTTGGAGCAGTGCCTGGAAGACATTCGGTGCATCGGCATGTTGCGAAAACGGTAAGTAGCCACAATCCGTGCGGGGGTAGGTGGTAAGTTTGTGCGTTTCGTATAAGGCTTGGGCAACATCAAGTACCTGTTTAGCACTCATGCCCCAGCGCCGAGAGGCTTCGACCTGCAAACCGGAAAGCTCGTAGGGTAGAGGGGCATTCTGCCGTTTGCGCTCGGTGTCGCAACGTAGCACGTTAGCTGCCTGTGCTTTGCAGTTTGCAGCCACCTGTTCTGCTAAGGCGCTATCAATGCAGCGGCCTTCATCATCAATGCCTTGCTTGCTTTTGGGGGGAATCCAGTTGGCCTTGAAAGTTTGCTCGGCTTCAGGCGGCAAGCAAGCGGCACTGACATCCCAGTAATCCAGTGGTTCAAAGTGTTTGATGTGTTCGTCCCGATCAGCGACCAGCCGCAGGGTTGGGGTTTGCACGCGTCCTACGCTTAACGCCCCGCTTTTTGCGCCGAGTTGCCCATTATATTGGGCAGCGAGAGTGTAAGCACGGCTCAAGTTCATGCCCACGAGCCAGTCAGCCCGACTGCGTGCTAAACCGGCTTGGTAGAGTTTTTCGGTTTCCGCTCCCGGTTTGAGTTGCCCCAACGCTTTACGGATGCTGGCATCATCCAACGCTGATAACCACAGGCGTGACACTCGTCCATAGTAACGGCAGATGTCGAGCACTTCGCGGGCAATCATTTCACCTTCGCGGTCAGCGTCGGTGGCAATGACGACATGCTGGGCTTTGGCGAGGAGTGTTTTGATCACTTTAAATTGCTTTGCACCGGATTTTTTGACCTCCAGTTTCCATTGCTGCGGCAAAATGGGTAGGGAGGCAAAATGCCAGCGTTTATATTGCTCGCCATAGGCCTCTGGCTCAGCGTGTTCCAGCAAATGCCCGAAACACCAGGTCACAAGAATTCCTTGGCCCTGTAAGTAGCCATCACCGCGCCCATTTGCGCCTAAAACACGGGCAATATCCCGCGCCTGGCTGGGTTTTTCACACAAATACAGCATGGTTATTAGAGGGTGGGTTAATCATTTACAGCATCATAGGCATTTCCAGGGGCAGCGGCAAACCTTGTGATGCAAGGAAGTGGCTGTTAGCTCTTTTATTTTTGAGTTCGGCCTGTTACTCTTTGGAATGCTTCCTGCTGAAGCGGCTACGCTGGTTTAATCTGCTCCTGTGTTCTTAAGCTTGAGTGTTTTAAGGTTAAACGCACCATAATATTAAATGCTGAGTTCAGTTAAAATCAAAGAGCAATAGATGGTAATAACCCTGTTTGAATAGGTCAGTTGAGGCGATGAATGAGTAAGAAATCTTCTTCAGGAAGTTTTGATATTATTTTAGATATGGAATACGTTGGCGGTCGGGATAATTTGTGTTTGTCTTTTGGCGCAGGTTTATTTAGAAAATTGGGTTGGGCTTCGGGTGATTGGCTGGCGTTTGATACCAGTGAAGTTGGGCAGATTGCCTTTAAGCAAGTTGCAGAGCCTTCAGAAACAACATTCAATCTGCGGAAAATTAAACTTCAATCAGGCTTTTATAAAATTTGCTTTTATTCGCCATTATATACTTTTCCGAAAGCAGTGGAATTATCCAAAGAAAAAGCCTCGTTTAATGTGAATACCTGGACGCTGACGTTGCATATCCCTGAGGAATACCAAGTATCACAATTACCGCCAATGCAAACGACACGAATGTTAACGGTAGATGATATTGCAGCAGCATTTAGTAAATTGTAAAGTGCGGGTCAGTTAAATAGAGTTGCGCCGTAATATTACCAGATGTTGCATATCTAACTCGAAACACACGGTTTCCCCAATGGCGTATTCTTGGTGACTAGGGGCAAGCGCGAGTAGTTGGCTATTATCTTGCAAACCCAGTACATACAGATATTCTGCACCTCTGAATACCCGTGAAACGACTTTGGCTTTACGGGGCGCATCCGCGACTAAGCGCAGGTCGTCGGGGCGGATTAAGACATCCACCGGGCATTCTGGCTGGCACTCAAGCGGTACTTCACCCCGTACTGCGCCAAGTAAGGTCGATACGGTGTCATGGTTGAAGACTGTGCCAGCAATGAGAGCACCTTGCCCAATAAACCCCGCCACAAACTGATTCACCGGCTGGTGATACAAGTTGTAACCCGTGTCCCATTGCTGCAAACGCCCGCTCTGCAACACGCCGATTTCATCCGCCATCGCAAACGCTTCGTGCTGATCGTGTGTCACCAGAATCGCCGTCATGCCTTCGCGCTTGAGAATATCGCGCACTTCCCGCGCCAGCATTTCGCGCAACTCCACGTCTTGACTACCGAATGGCTCATCCAGCAACAGCAAACGGGGTTGCGGCGCAAGGGCGCGTGCCAACGCAATCCGCTGTTGTTGCCCGCCCGACAATTCGTGCGGATAACGCTTTTCGTAACCGGGCAAATTCACCAATTCCAGCAATTCCGCCACGCGCCGCGTCTTATCTTTGCCCGACTGCTTGCGAATCCCGAAGGTGATATTGTCGGCAATACTCAGGTGCGGAAACAGCGCGTAATCCTGAAACACCATGCCGATATTGCGTTTTTCCGGCGGTAAATACACATCGGGCGCACTGATCACCTGATCTTTGAGCGTAATCGTGCCACGGGTGACAGGCTCGAAACCGGCGATTGCCCGCAGCAAGGTCGTCTTGCCGCAGCCGCTGGGGCCCAGCAAACAACCGATTTGCCCGTCTTCCACCGTCAGATTGACATCGTGTACCACCGCATTACTGCCGTATTCGATGTGAATGTTTTGCAGGATTAACTTGCTCATCAATGTTCCCCAGCCCGCGACTTACTAATCGAACGGCTCAATAAAATCACCGGAATAATCCCCGCTGCCACAATCATCAGCGAGGGCAAACCCGCATCCGCCAGCCGTTCATCCGACGCCAATTCATACGCCCGCACTGCCAGCGTATTGAAATTGAACGGGCGCAAAATCAGTGTGGCAGGCAACTCTTTCAACACATCCACAAACACCAGCAAAATCGCGGTGAGTAACGAGCCTTTCATCAACGGCAAATGCAGCCGCTGCAATACGCCCAACGGACTCAAGCCTAGCGAACGCCCCGCATTGTCCAGCGTCGGTTTAATCTTGCCCAAACCCGCTTCCACCGTTTGCAGCGACACCGCCAAAAAGCGCACGTTGTAGGCAAACAGCAGCGTAAACAGCGTGCCACTCAGCAATAAGCCTACATTGGTGTCGAAAAACTGCTTGCTCAGGTGGTTGAGTTGCGTGTCTGCCCAGGCAAACGGAATCAGCACCCCAATCGCAATCACCGTCCCCGGAATCGCATACCCCATTGCCGCAATCCGCGCTGCAATATTCACCAGCGGATCATTATTCAGCCGTTTGCCATAACCCAAAATCAACGCCAGCAACAGCGCAAACACCGCCGCCAAACTCGCCAACATCAAGCTGTGCCACACCAGATTAATGAAATCACTATCCAACCCCTTGCTGGCAACTTTAATGCTCCAATGCAGCAATTGCCCCACCGGAATCACAAACCCCAACAACAAGGGCAGGGCGCACGCCAACACTGCCACCACCGCCGTCCAGCTACGCAAACGGAATTTTGGAATGCGCGAATACTTGCTGTAAGCGACCATTTCAGCACGTCTAGCCCTCGCGATTTCCACGTCCTAAACTGGTTTCCAACCTGAACAACCGAAGGAAACCTCAATGAAACGCCCTCACCGCCGTGCCAGCGAATGGCAAACCCTCATTAGCCAATGGCAAGCCAGCGGCTTATCCGCCCCGGCATTTTGTGAACAGCACAGTATCGGTTACGCCAGTTTTTGCCAATGGCGGCAGCGTCTACGCTCCGCAGATGGCGTGGAGGAACCAGCCGTTCCCGCCAATACCTTCATCGACTTGGGAGCATTATCGGCGGGTCATGCCGCGCTGGGGCAAGGCTGGCACATTGTGCTGAGTTTGGGGAATGGTGTTGAACTACGCCTGAGCCAACGCTGATGTTTGCCCCCGCCGCCACCGCCCGCATCTGGCTATGCACCCAAGCCACCGACATGCGCAAAAGCTTTACGGGGCTGACCGCTTTGGTGAAAAACCAGTTAGGGCAAAATCCCCTGAGTGGGCATTATTTCGTGTTTGTGAACCTACGTAAAACCCAGATGAAGATCCTCTATTTTGAACCCAGCGGCTATTGCTTATGGAGCCAAC